>CAYMRB010000619.1:0-4547 GCA_964392615.1 uncultured Planctomycetia bacterium
CGATCTCGAACGAAACGCCTCGCTTCTGCACTCGGAGCACTTCTTCAACGGACTGGTAGCAGCCCGGTCGGCTCAGTACAGAAGCCGTGTCAGCCGCGCGCGGTAGTCATCCGCGAGCTCGCTGCGCTGACCGATGATCGCGAAGACGTCGACCATCTCCAGCTTGACGCGTTCGCGTGCGAGCGATTTGTCGAGTTCGGCAGCGGCGAGCAACTCGGCGAGCGCATCGGCGTAGCGGCCGTCCGCCGCGAGGCGGCAACCCAGGTCGCAGCGCGAGGCCGCGTCGTCGGCTCGCGCGCGAAGAGTCGGCTCGTCGGCGAGATCGACCGCTCGATCGAGAAAGCGCAACCGCGCCTCGACGCGACGACGGACGTCCTCGTGATCGCCGCCTGACTCCACTCCCTCGACCAGCGATCGCGCTTCATCCACTCCGGCCGCGCCCCGAGCGAGCTGCAGCTCGGCGAGCGCCAGAGCCGCCCGCGCGTTGTCGGGCTCGAGCTCGATCGCCTTGCGCAGCTTCTCCGCGGCAGCGTCGTCATCGTCCGTCGCCTCATGCGCGGCCTCGACCAGCCCATCGGCGGCGGTCGGGACCAGGCCGTCGACGAATTGTTCGATCTCCTCTTTCGGCTGCACCCCGGCGAATCCGTTGACCGGATCGCCGTCGCGAAAGGCCACGACCATCGGAATCGACTGCACGCCGAAGTGCGTCGCGAGGCCCGGCTCCTGATCGAGATCGACCTTCGCGAGGATGACCTTCCCCTCGTGCTTGGCCACGATCTCCTCGAGCATCGGGCCCAGCACTTGGCAAGGCTGGCACCACTCTGCCCAGAAGTCCACGATGATCGGCACGGTGCGAGACCGCTCGATCACCTCGGCCTCGAACGTCGACTCCGTCACGTCGATCGTCCAGCGCGTCGATTCGTTCAACTCTCGTATCCTCCGCTCAACGGGCCGTTAGCCCTCGTCCCAGTCATACGGGCACTTGTATCGACCGGCGCTTCGGTTCCACGGTCTCGCACGACTCCCTACGATGCCCGACTCGGAGCGTGCTGCAAGGATCGTCTGGAGCCGGCGGCCCCGCCCTGCCCGCTCCGGGCCGGAGGAGCGCCGTTTGGTGATAGCGTCGTCGCAACTCGTCACCTACGATGCCGCCTCTTGACCGTGTCACCCTCCAACCCCCTGCGTCGCGAGCTCTCCGTTCTGTCCCGGATGTCCGGGCCCCTCGTCGTCGCCCAGATCGGCGTCGTGTTGATGGGTGCCGTCGATATGTGGATGGTCGGCCGGCTCGGCAAGGAGGCGCTGGCGGCGGTCGCGCTCGGCAGTCATTGGGTGATGGGGACCCACATCATCGCGCTCGGCGTGATCCTGGGCGTCGACCCGATCATCAGCCAAGCGCACGGGCGGGCCGACGTCGCCGCGTGCGGCCGTGCGCTGCAGCGAGGCTTGATCCTCGCGGTCGTGACGGCGGTGCCGCTCATGCTGTCGTGGTGGTTCGCCGGCCCGGCGATCGCCGCGTTCGGACAGCACCCGCCGACCGCCGAGCTCGCCGGCGCCTACTGCCGCGCCCAGGTGTTCAGCGGCGTGCCGTTCCTGCTGTTCACCGCGCTGCGGCAATCGCTGCAGGCGCGCGGGCTGATGCGTCCGACGCTCTTCGTCGTCGTCATCGCGAACGTCGTCAACGTCGCGTTCGACGAGGTGCTGATTTTCGGCCGCCTCGGGCTCCCCGCGCTCGGAGTCGACGGCGCCGGCATCGCGACGGGGATGACGCGCTGTTTCATGCTCGTCATGCTCTTCGCGATCGTCGTCATCGGCGGTCTGCACCGCGGCGGTTGGGTGCCGTGGAGCCGCGCCGCGCTCGCGCCGCGCGGGTACGTCGACATCCTCCGGTACGGGCTGCCGACCGGCATCATGATCGGACTGGAGTCGTGGGCGTTCTGCATCACGACGTTCCTCGCGGGGCTCCTGGGCGACGAAGAGCTCGCCAGTCACGGCATCGTGCTGAAGATGGCGGCGCTGTCGTTCATGGTGCCGCTCGGCATCTCGATGGCCACCGTCGCCCGCGTCGGCAATCTGATCGGCGCCGGCGATCGCCCCGGCGCCCAACGCGCGGCGTGGGTCGCGCTCGCGATGGGCGGTGGCTGCATGCTCGTGTTCGCGCTCGCGTTCACGATTCTGCGTGCGGGGATTCCGGCGCTCTTCGCTCGGGAGGCCGATGTCATCGCGCTCGCCGCCGCGGTGTTTCCCGTCGTCGCGACGTTCCAGTTCTTCGACGGCGTCCAGGTCGTCGGCGGAGCCGTTCTGCGCGCGATGGGCCGCCCTGTGCCGGCGGCGATTTTCAATCTCGTCGGATACTACGCCTGTGCGATTCCCCTCGGCGCGTGGCTCGCGTTCGGCGCAGGGATGGGCCTCGTCGGCCTCTGGAGCGGGCTCGCCGTCGGGCTCGCGCTCGTCGCGACCGCGCTCGTCGTGTGGATCTGGCGACGCGGGCCGGCGGTGGACACGCACAGTGCGTAGCGCTAGCTGCCCTGTCCGCCGTCGACGCACTCGACGGACCGCCGGCTCAATCGAACAGGATGGCCCGTAGCTCGTCGAGTCCGAGCGCCGCGATGGCCTCCTCCTCGGATCGCACGATGCTGTCGGCGAGGTCCTTCTTCGCCTCCTGAAGCGAGACGATCTTCTCCTCGACGGTGCCGGCCGTGATGAGCTTGTGGACGTGCACCGGCAGCGTCTGCCCCATGCGGTGCGCGCGCGCGGCGGCCTGATCCTCGACCGCCGGATTCCACCACGGATCGTAGAGGATGACCGTGTCCGCCTGCGTCAGGTTCAGTCCGTGACCGCCCGCCTTCAGCGAGATCAGGAAGATCGGAATCGCGTCGTCCTCGGTGAACTGACGCACGACGCCCTCGCGATCACTCGTCGAGCCGTCGAGTCGGCAGCGGCGGATGCCCTTCTCATCGAGCTGTGCTTCGATCAGGTCGAGCATGCTCGTGAACTGGCTGAACAGGAGCACGCGGTGGCCTTCCTCGATGCACTCGTCGATGAGCTCGAGGAGGAGCTCGAACTTGCCGCCCGACATCGTCTCGGCCGACGGGTCGTCATCGTCCGCCACGAGACGCGGATGGCAGCAGATCTGCCGCAGCCGCGTCAGCGCCGCGAGCACCTGGAATCGCGCCTTGGACGAATCGGCGCCGGCGAGGTCGGAGCGCGCCTGCGCGAGGTAGCGGCGGTAGAGCTCGTCCTGCTCGGGCAGCATCGGCGCGCGCTCGAGCTGCTCGATGCGTGGCGGCAGGTCCTCGAGCACCTGCTCCTTCGTCCTTCGCAGCAGGAACGGTCGCACCCGCTTGCGCAGGCGGCCGAGCGCGTCGTCCTCGCCGCGGCGGATCGGGTCGGCGAAGTCGCGCTGGAACTCCTTCGCCTCGCCGAGGAATCCCGGCATCAGGAAGTGAACCAGCGACCACAGCTCGCGCAGGTGGTTCTCGACGGGCGTTCCCGTCAACACCCAACGCTCGTGTGCCCGTAGCGCGCACGCCGCCCGCGCGGTCTGGCTCTCGGCGTTCTTGATGTACTGCCCTTCGTCGAGGACGATCGCGCGGAACTCGCGCGACTCGAGGGCCTCGCGATCGCGGCGGAGAAGCGCGTACGACGTGACGAGCAAGTCGTGCTCCGCCGACACGATGAGCTCCTCCCGCTCCGCCTGCGGCCGGCCTTGCAGCCCGACGACCTCGACGCCGGGGACGAAGCGGCGACACTCGTCCCTCCAGTTGAAGATCAGGCTGGTCGGGCAGACGACGAGGACCGGCAAGCGGTCGCTATCAGTCTTCGCCGCATCGTCGTCGTTGCGGCCGAAGAGGTGCGCGAGCAGCATGAGCGTCTTGCCGAGACCCATCTCGTCGGCCAGGATGCCGCCGAGGCCGAAGCGCGCGAGCCCGCCGAACCAATCGACCGCTTGCGCTTGGTACGGACGCAGGATCGACATGAGCCGCGAACAGACCGGCGCCGTCGTCGGTCCGCCGTCCGCTCCGGGCTCGCCGCGCAAGCTCGCGACCAGCGTGCGGACGTCGTCGCGGAAGTCGACTTCGCGCTCCGGCGCTTCCGTCGTCAGCTCCGCGAGTGTCGGTAGCGAGATCCGCAGTGCGCCGCCCGTCGAGCTGCTCTCCCCCGTCGAGGAGCCGCGCCGCGTGAGGTCGGTCAGTGCGCGCAACGAGTCGTGTGCCAGATTGAGCACCGTCCCGTCGTCGAGCTGCAGGAGTCCGTCGGGATCCTCGATCGCCGCCCGACAGAGCTGCGGCAGATCGACGGACAGCTCGCGTTCACCGTCGACCAGTCGGAAGTCGACGTCGAACCAGTCGACGCCGAAGCCGCGGCCCGCACCACCGCACTCGCCGCCTTCGCCGCCGCCCTCGCCCTCGCCTCCGCCGCCGAACGCGGCTCCCCCACCGCCCCGCGCTCCGGACTGCGGCCAGCCGCTGCCGCCGCCCTCCAGTCGCAGGCGCGGCTCGGGGGGGGCCGGGCGGGGGGCGCGCCCGCCGGGGGGGGCGCGCCCCCCC
>CAYMRB010000620.1:0-4547 GCA_964392615.1 uncultured Planctomycetia bacterium
GTCGAGCTTCACGGCGAAGAAGAGGCCTGCCTCCCACGGCGTCGTCGTCTCGTCGATATCGTTGCCGTAGAGAGCCATACCCGCCTCGAGCCGGAGCGTGTCGCGGGCGCCGAGACCGATCGGCGCGACGGCGTCGCCCCCGGCTCCGCCCGCCTCGAGCATGTCGCGCCAGAATCGCACGCCGAGCGCGTTCGAGGCGTACACCTCGACTCCGTCCTCGCCGGTATAGCCCGTTCGCGCGACGCGCACCTCCTCGCCGCCGTAGCGTGCGGTCAGGATCTCGTAGTAGCCGAGCTCGTCCCACTCGCGGCTCGGGCTCTCGAACAGGGGCGTCGCGAGCTCCATGGCCCGCTGTCCTTGCACAGCGATCATCGCCAGCTCGAACGTGCGGTCGACGAGGGTCGCGTCAGCGCCGTCGCGATGGCTCTCGATCCACTCGATCACGCACGCGCGGTTCGACGCGTTGACGACGACGAATAGTCTGTCGGGCAATCGGTACACGATCGCGTCGTCGATGATCGTGCCCGCGTCGTTGCAGATCAGCGTGTAGCGCGCGCTGCCGACGCCGATCGCCGCGACGTCGTTCGTCACGATGCGCTGGAGCCACTCGTCGGCGTCCGGTCCGGTCATCTCGAGCCGGCCCATGTGGCACAGATCGAAGATGCCGGCCGACTCCCGCACCTGTCGGTGCTCGTCCGGGATCGACCCGTAGCGGATCGGCATCTCCCAGCCGTGGAAGTCGACCATCGTCGCGCCGTGAGCGACGTGCTCGTCGTACAGCGGCGTCCGTTGCGGGACGGACTCGGATTCGGCGGAACTCCTCGTCGGTGTCGACACGAGATCTCCTCTGGCTTTCTCTTCCCCGGCGCCGTTTTTTTCCTAAGTGCCGTGTTTCGCAAGTTCCTGTGCATGTCGAGCGAGCAGATTCATTCGCTGGCGCGGCGCGCGAAGGAGTCCATGCCGGAGGCGCATAGTCGACTGAGCGCAACAAAGCCAGCGGGCGTAGATGCCGCTCGTATGCACAGGAACTGTGAAAGGCGGCACCAAGTTCGCGCTGCCGTCAGAAGTCGATGTCTTTCTTCTCTTCGCGGTCCGCATCGTCATCGCCGACGGTCGGATCGTCCGTGCCGGTGTCGTCGTCGTCGTCGTCGTCGTCCCCGGCGGGCTCGTCTTCCTTCGGCATGTTCAGCTTCTTGCGCAGCATGGCGACGGCCATCTCCTTGTCGAGAATGCCGCAGACCTTCACCTTGCGCAGCTCGAACTTGACACTGCGCCACTGGAAGCCGACGAGACCGCGGGTCTTCGGCTTCTTCATCGCGACGCCGTTCTCGGCCTCCTCGTCGAGCCCGACATCGTACGTGGTCTTGAACAGGCCCTTGCCCTTCTCCTCGTCCATCGTGAACTCCACGATCCACGGCACGCGACGGGTCTTGGGGTGCCACTTGTCCGCGCGCGGGCCGGTCTTGCCCGGCTTCGGCTTCCACTTCGGGGCGCCGCTGGACTTCGCCATGCCGCAGTCGAGGAAGTTCGTCACGTAGCTCGACTTCTTCTTCGGGTCGTAGTTCAGGATGGCACCGAACTGCACGCCTTGACCCGTGATCGTGCCGACCTGGAGCTCGTACGTCACGCGGACGCGATAGCGGAACGGCACGGGCAGGAACACCTTGCCCTTCGTGTTGCCGGACATCGAGATCTGGGCTTCGTCGGGGATGTCCTCCGTGGTGCCGGCCATCTTCATGTCCGGAGTGAGGAAGTCGATGTACTTCTTGTTCCGGATGAGGTCCATGTTGAGCTCTTTCTTGAGCTTCAGCCCGCTCGAATAATCGAGCAGGATGCCTCCCGTGTCCGGATCGTACGCGGCGATGCACTGAGACAGCTTGCCGAAGTTCTCGGCGAGGAAGGCCTCGTCCTGGTCGTCGAGCTCCTGGGGCAGCGCCTCGGCGATACCCGCGCTGACGCACGGCACCGTGCCGCCGATCGGCGCCACATCGGAGCCGACGTCCGAGGGGCCGGGCCCGATCGGAGGCGTCGGGTCGATCGGCGGGAGCCCTCCATTGCCGGGCGACGGCGGGATCGGGGGCGGCGGCAGGGGGCCTGCGCCACCGCGATCGCTCGCGATCCTCTTGGCGATCTCCGCTGCGGCGGCGCGCTCCTTCTCCATGGCGGCGGCGAACTTCTCGTCCTCCAGCACTTCCTGCAGGCAGGCCGTGTAGATGTCCTTCGCCTCGCGGTAGGTCCCGAGCGCCTGCTGAATGCTGCCGGCCTCGAGGTACGTGTCGGCCTCGCGGGCGAGGCTCTCGGCCTGCTGCCAGCGCACCAGCGCCTTCGTGTCGGCGTCGTTCTCCTCGCCGCGCGCCTTCATGCTGAGCATCTGCTCTTTCTCGGCCAGCGCGTTGCGGTGCCAGAGGGCCATCCGCTTCGCCGTGTCGACCGCGTCCTCGAAGACGGTCTTGGCCTCATCGAGCAGCTCTTCGGCCTCCTCGAGCGAGTCGGCGTCCCTCTTGCGAATCGCGGCGACGGCGTCGTCGTAGAGGTCGACGGCGTCCCCGTACTCGTTCTTCGCGATCGTCGGCGCCTTGAGCTTCTCGGCCTCCTCCTTGAGCTTCTCGACCTCGCCGCGCAACTTCTCGATGTCCTCGCTGAGCTCGGCGGACTTGCCGGCGTCGGCGAGCAGGTCCTCGAACGCGTCGATGGCGTTCTTGTAGGAACGCTTGGCCTTGTCGATGTCGCCCCGCACGACGTAGCGCTTCGCCCGGGTGTAGTGCTCGTTGGCGTCGTCGAACTCGTCCTCGCGGCTGCGGTCGAGGCCCTTGTCCTCGCACTCGCTGCGCAGTGCGAGAGCCTTCTTCTTCAGCGCCGTGCCGCCCGCGCTGTCGTCATCATCGTCGTCGTCGTCACCGCCGCGACCGCGATCGGCGTCGTCATCGTCGTCACCCGAGCGACGGCGCTTCGAGCTGCCGGACGACCGTGACTTCTTTTTCTTCTTGGAGCCCGAGTCCTCAGCGAACTCGTCGTCCTCGATTTCGCCCGAGCCGCATCCGACCGGGCTGATCACTGCGCCGAGGAGAAGACACACGCAAAGAGCCGGCCACAGGAAAGCGAACACGCGCGAGTGGCGGGTGAGCAGTAAAGGATCCGAGAGCCGACGCTTCGCGTCCATGACAGAGCTCCTGCTTGCCGAGAAAATAGGCCTCGTTCGAGGGTTATCGGGGTGCCGCCGCGCCAGCGACAACGCGCGTGGCCGGATCGCGAGACATCCGACATGCGGAGAACACCCGAGCCGCCGGCGGAGTCGCCGGAAGGCCATGATCCCAGTTAATCGCAAGGCCGCAGGCTTTGCAAGATCGTCACGCCTCCGCGAGGCGCCGTCGGCTCAATTCTCCGAGGGGCCCGTCACGCGCTCTTCGAACGCGCCCATGCGCCCGAACTTCGCATAGCGATCCTCGACCAGCTCGCGGGGCGACATGGGGGCCAGCTCGTCGAGGTGGTGCACGATGGCATCGCGGACGGTCTCGGCGGTTCGCTGCGGGTCGCGGTGGGCGCCGCCGAGGGGCTCCGGAACGATCTCGTCGATGATGCCGAAGCCGAGCAGATCCTGCGCCGTGAGTCGCAGGATCTCGGCCGCGCGCTCCTTGTACTCGGCGCTCTTCCAGAGGATCGCCGCGCACCCCTCCGGCGAGATGACCGAGTAATACGCGTGCTCGAGCATTAGGATGCGGTTTCCGACGCCGATGCCGAGCGCTCCGCCGCTGCCCCCCTCGCCGATCACGATGCAGACGACCGGCACGCGCAGCGCCGCCATCTCCATCAGATTGCGGGCGATGACGAACGCCTGGCCGCGCTCCTCGGCGCCGATGCCGGGATACGCGCCGGGTGTGTTGATCATGCAGACGATCGGCAGGCCGAACTTCTCGGCCAGCTTCATCTTCTGCATCGCCTTGCGATAGCCCTCGGGGTGGGGGCTGCCGAAGTGGCACGAGATCTTCTCGGCGGTGTCCCGCCCCTTGCGCTGGCCGACCAGCAGGACGCGGCGTCCGGAAATCCGCCCGAGCCCGGTGACGATCGCCGGATCGTCGCGGAACGAACGGTCGCCGAACAGCTCCATGAAATCGTCGAAGATCGCGGCGATGTAGTCGCTCGTCAGCGGGCGCTGCGGGTGCCGGGCGAGCTGGATCTTCTGCCACGGCGTCAGGTTGGCGAAGATCGCCCGCTTCTTCTCGTCGAGCCGTGCGACCAGCGTGTCGATCTGCCCGGACAGGTCGACGTCCGTCGACTGCGCGAACGTGCGGAGCTCTTCGATCTTGTTCTCGAGCTCGACGATGGGCGCCTCGAAGTCGAGGCTGGTGCCGGGCATGGCGGCCATGAGGGTGTCGGTCCTCGTCCTGCGGAAGTGGGTACGGAAACGCTGCCTATCGTAGGTGCGGAGGGCGGGAAATCAAGCGGGCGCGTGGTCGATCGAGCGGACGCAGGCCGCGGCCCTGGACGCGCGGGGCGTGCGCCCGGGCACCGTCCAGGCTGCGGCGATCGTCGTTCGGGAACGGTACGTG
>CAYMRB010000621.1:0-4532 GCA_964392615.1 uncultured Planctomycetia bacterium
GCCGCGTCGGGCTCTCGCGCGGACGATCGCGAGCGCCGGTACGTCGACCGAGGCCGACGACGCATTCGTCGCCGAGCTCCTCGCCATCGCGGGGCGCTGGCCGCATGCGGATCTCGCGCCGTCCGTCGTCGCCGCGCTCGGCCGCAGCCGGTCGGCCACCGCCCTCGCGAACGGCCTCGACGTGTTGCGACGACTCGGCGGCGTGCGGGATCGCCAGGCGATGGTCGCGTCGCTCGATCGCTTTCTCGGCGCGGTCGCCGACGGAGAGATCGTGCTGAGAAATCGGACGGAGAAGCTCGCCGTCCTCGACGTTCTGGCGGTCGGCGGTCAGCGACCGCAGACGACTGCGATCCTCAGTCGTCTGCTCGGAGATTCTGAGGTGTTCGTTCGCGCGTTCGAGGTCATCTCGCTCACGGCGAGAGGTCGCCGCGATATTGTCGACCTGTGCGCCGAGATCGCGACGACCGAAGGCGCGCCGGCCGAGCGGCGGATGGCCGCCGTCGTCGCGTGGTCGCGGATCGACGAGCGGCCCGATGTCGAGCGCTGGCGGCGGCTCTTGTCCGCGTCGGAGCGCCGCGTCGCGCTCGTCGCGTTGCGCTGTGTGCGGTTCTTCGTCGCCGAGCCGACCCTGTCGACGCTACTCGAGTCCGTTGCCCCGAGCTTCCAGGGTGCCGGCGAGCCGTACGCTTCCGAGTACGCGTCGATCGTCGCGGCGTCGCGGGCTTCGCGGCCGCCCCCTGGCAACGACGCGATCGAGGCGAAAGCAGAGCTGCGCGAGCGCGTCCTCGCGGCGCTCCCGAAAGGCGATCCGTTTCGCGGTCGACTCGCGTTCCGGGTGCACGCCTGCGACACGTGCCACGAATCGGATGTCGCGGGAAGCGGCCCGTTCGGCGCGGACCTGCGTGGCGTGGCCAAGGCCAACAAGCCGCCCTATCTCGTCGATTCGATCCTCTACCCGAGCCAGGTCGTCAAGACCGGTTTCCTCGCGGACGTCGTGATCACGAATGGCGGGCGGGTGTATTCGGGAAAGGTCGAGGAGGACGGTGACGATCTCGTCGTGCGGTCGTCCCCGGATACGACGTCGCGCGTGGCGCGCGCCGACGTGCTGACGCACGAGAAGGGCCGCACATCGATCATGCCCGAGAACCTGGAGGAGGCGATGACAGAGGCCGAGCTGGTCGATCTCATCGCCTATCTGAAGACGCTGCGTTGAGAGGTTGAGCCCGACGACGGTGGAGTCGTCGCGGTAGACGGGATCAGGACACAGGAAGGAGCCGATCATGATCGAGCTAGGAATGCACGTCGACAATTGGAGGCACTTCGACGCTCCGTACACCGTGCCGTGCGAGTTCGCGAAGAAGAACGGCATGAAGTACGTCGAGTTCGGGACGATCGACGGCGAGTACTTCATCCAGGCGCTCGGCTACAACCCGCACATCTCGCTCGACTCCGACCCGTTGGTCCTGAAGGACTACCTCGACTCGATGGGCCTGAAGATGTCGCAGATCGACGCTGCGTATCCGATCTCGACGCCCGAAGGCCAGTACCGCGGCATCAACTACACGATCAAGGCCATCCGCTTCGCGGCGGCCGTCGGCTGTCCGTGCGTCGACACGACCGACGGCGGCAGCAAGCCTCCCGGGTACACGGACGCCGAGGTGATGGCGCTGATCAAGCAGTACTATCGCGTCGTGCTCGAGGTCGCCGAGCGCTACGGCATCACGATCAACGTCGAGCCGCACGGGCCGTACACGAACGATCCCGACACGCTGGAGGAGATTCTCGGGATGTTCGACTCGCCGTACTTCCGCGTCAACTTCGACACCGGCAACACGTTTATCGCCGGCCACGACCCGGTCGCGTTCCTGCGTCGCGTGATCGGGAAGGTCACGCACTGCCACATCAAGGACGTGTCGCAGGAGCTCGCCGACGCCGTCCGCGGCGGCGAGACCGGCATCGCGACGTCGGTCGTCGCGATCGGCGAGGGCGTCAATGCGGACAACATCGCGGCGTGCATCCAATTGCTGAAGGACGCAGACTGGAACGGTGTGTTGTCGATCGAGGCGGAGGCGCTGCCCGGCAAGATCGAGCAGAGCCTCGAGTGGCTGCGCGGCCAGATCGCGAGCTGACGGACAGCGGCCAGCCGATTGCGCGCCGGACCGGTCGACGGTTCGGCGCGCCGACACTGCAGAGGGAGAATGAGACGATGCGACGTAGAGTCCACCGACGGAGCTTCCTGAAGACGTCCGCAGCGGGTACGGCGGGGCTCATCGCCGGAGCGGCGGCAGCTCCCGCAGTCGGAGCCGGACCGCTCGGCGCGAACGAGCGCGTCGGGGTCGTATCGATCGGCGTGCGCGGCCGCGGGCGCAATCACGCCGAGAGCTTCGCTGCGATCGAAGGAGTCGAGGTGCTCGCCGTGGCGGATGTCGACTCGCGCGTGCTGCCGCGAGCGATCGCTGGCGTTGCCAAGCGCCAGGAGCGTCGGCCGCGGGGCGTGAACGACTTCCGGACGCTGCTCGACGACAAATCGGTCGATGCGATCTCGATCGCGACGCCCGATCACTGGCACGGTCCGGCGACGATTCTCGGCTGTCAGGCGGGGAAGGACGTCTACGTCGAGAAGCCATGCTCGCACAACATCCGCGAGGGGCGGCTGATGGTCGAAGCGGCACGCAAGTATGAGCGCATCGTCCAGCACGGCACGCAGAGCCGCAGCGGCGAGACGTTCCGCACGGCGCGCGAGTTCCTCAAGAGCGGCAAGCTCGGCAAGATCCTCGTCGCCAAGGTCATCAACAGCCAGCTGCGGGCGAACATCGGTCGCAAGAAGGACAGCCCCGCGCCGCAGGGCGTCGACTACGACCTCTGGCTCGGCCCGGCTCCAGAGCGCCCGTTCAATCCGAACCGTTTCCACTACAACTGGCACTGGCACTGGGACTACGGCACGGGCGATATCGGCAACGACGGCGTCCACGCGATCGACTACGCGCGTTGGCTGCTCGAGGTCGAGGATCCGATCGCGGTGTCGGCGAGCGGCGGCAAGCTGCACTTCGACGACGACCAGCAGACGCCGGACACGCAGACGGTGACGTTCGAGTTCGGCGACCGCCACCTGATCTACGAGATGCGCATCTGGACTCCGTACAACGAGCACGGCATCGAAAACGGCGCGGTGTTCTACGGCGACAAGGGCTACATGGAGCTCAGCCCGCACGGGTGGCGCGTGTTCTTCCGAGGCAACAATCCCGGGCCGACCGCACCGGGCGGTGCGCGCGGCCCGGCGCACTTCAAGAACTTCATCGACTGCGTGCGCAGCCGTGCGACGCCGAACGCCGAGATTCGCGAGGGACACCTGTCGAGTCGACTCGCACATCTCGGCAACATCGCGACGCGCGTCGGCCGGCGGCTGCGGTTCGATGCGAAGACCGAGACGTTCATCGGCGACGACGAGGCGAATCGCCTGATCGGCCGCGAGTACCGCAAGCGCTTTGAAGTTCCCGGCAATGTGTGACCTCGGACGACGCGGACACTTGCAGCTTGTTCGCGATGCCTTTGTCCGCGATGATCACGGCTTGTGAGATGTGGCTTTTCTCACCGGTGCCGAAACGCGGTGCCGGGATCATCCCCCCCCTGACTCGAGGAGACCCATTCGTATGAGACGAGGCGGCATAGTGCTCGTCGTCGCAGGTCTCGCCTTCCTGTTGACCCCGATGTGGACGATCGCCGCACCGGACGACAAGAAGGACGAGCCGGCGACCGCAACGAGCTCCGAAGACAGCATCGAGAAGGTCGAAGCCGACCATAGCAAGGCGATGGAGGCCTTCTACAAGGAGTACCGCAAGGCGGAGAACCGCGAGGCGGCGCTCAAGGTCTATCGCGAGAAGTACCCGAAGCCGAGCGCGCTCTTCCCGCGCCTCTGGAAGATCGCCGAAGCGAACGCCGGCAAGCCGGACGAGGCGAAGGCGTTGGTCTGGATCGTCAGCCGTCGAGCGATGGGAGACGATCTCGCCAAGGCCCTCAAACGACTGGGCGCGAAGCACGCGAAGAGCGACGCCATCGAGCAGGCTTTGCCCGGTCTCGCGTACACCACGCACCCGCAGGCCGAGAAGTTCCTGCGCCGCGTGTTCAAGCAGAACCCGAAGAAGGAGCTGAAGGGGAAGGCGGCGTTCTACCTCGCGAAGCACCTCGCCAACCTCGCCGGAGAGGTGCGTTCGGCGAAGGCCGTCGAGTCTCCCGAAGGAGAGCAGGCCCGTCTGGCGAAGCTCGATCCGAAGAAGGTCGAATCGCGCGCGGCGAAGATGTACGAGCGCGTGATGAAGCAGTACGCGGATATCGAGGCTCGCAGAGGCACGCTCGGCGCGCACGCGAAGAACTCGCTGTTCGCGATGCGGAACCTCGGGATCGGCAAGGTCGCCCCGGAGATCGAGGGCGAGGACATCTTCGGCGAGAAGTTCAAGCTGAGCGACTACCGGGGCAAGATCATCCTGCTGGACTTCTGGGGGCATTGGTGAGGCCCCTGCCGGGCCATGTACCCA
>CAYMRB010000622.1:0-4528 GCA_964392615.1 uncultured Planctomycetia bacterium
GTCGGAGTCGGAGTCGGAGTCGGAGTCGGAGTCGGAGTCGGAGTCGGAGTCGGAGTCGCTAGAACGCCGAGAAGATCACGTTCGTGAACGTGTTGATCGGCGCCTGCTCCCGCAGGTCCTCGATCGACTCGCGCGCGAGCACGAGGATGCGCATGATCTCCTTCCAGCCTTCCTCGTCGTAGATCAGCTGGTGGAGCGTGCCGTTGCCGGTCTGGACCTCGTCGATGATGCCGCCGAGGTCGTCGGACATCTTGCCGATGCTCGTGAACGTGTCGCTGACCGTATCGGCCAGCTCCTCGTCCTTCATCAATCGCTGCAGCAGCCCGTTGCCCTCGCCGAGATCGTCCGTGACCTTCTTCGCCGACGAAATGAAGCTGCGCAGATCGTCCTTCGCCCCCTTGTCGTGGAGCAACATGGCGACGATGCCGTCCGGGTTGTCCAAGCCGTCGACGAAGCTGCCGATCTCCTTCTTCCACTCCTCGTCGGACACGAGAGCTCCGAGCGGCCCTTTCTTCTCGGTGACGTCCGTGACGATTTCGTTCGCCCGGCTCATGAAGCTCTTGGCGTCGGTCGCGAGCTGCTCGTTCTTGATGAGCTCACCTATCAGACCCGTGCCGTTGCGAACGTCACTCATGACGACTTCCAAGTCGTCGGCTGCGGTATTCAGGCTCGCGACCAGCTCCTTGAACGGCCCCCGGTTCTCCCGCACGAACTCCGCGAGCTGGCGGAAGATGTCGCCGTCCGCCTCACCCGAGAATCGCGGCGCAGCGTTGACGTCGATGATGTCGCCGTCGCCCGGATCGATCTCGAGCTGCCGTCCGCCGAGCGGACCGGCGCTGCGGATGAAGAACTGCGCGTTGCGCGTCAGCGCTCCGGCGACGTTGCGCTGCAGGCTGACGATGACCAGCACGTTGTCGTCGCCACCGGTCGGGTCCGGGCTCCACGTGATGCGCTGCACCTGCCCGATCGGCACGCCTCGCATCAGCACGGGCTCGCCGCGCTTCAGGTTGTCGACGTTCGGGAACCGCACCTCGAGCGCGTAGGCCTGGTTCCACGGCATGCCCTCGAGCCACAGCGTCGTATAGCCGATGATCCCGAGTCCCCCGAGGAACACGAAGCCCACCACGAAGTCGCGCAGCCAGTGTGCCTTTCCCATCGTCGATCCTCTCCGTCCTCTTGACGTCTCTCGAGACGTCTCGACGCCTCGAAGAGCGCGCTCAGGTGCCGTTGTCGCTCCCTGCGAAGGAGTCGACGGCGAGCGGCCCTTCCGTCTTGCCGTGGATGAACTGCTGGACGATGTCGTCGTCCCATTCGCGGATCTCGTCGGGCGTGCCGAGCGCGATCACGCGGCCCTCGTACAGCATCGCGATACGATCGGCGATGCGGTACGCGCTTTCCATATCGTGTGTGACGACGATCTGCGTCGTCTCGAGCACCTCGGCGGTGCGGATAATCAGGTCGTTGATCGTGTTCGCGATCACCGGGTCGAGCCCGGACGTCGGCTCGTCGTAGAGGACGATCTCCGGGTCGAGGATCGTCGCTCGAGCCAGCGCGGCGCGTTTCTTCATACCGCCGGAGATCTCGCCTGGGAGCTTGGCGCGGGCCGACTCCATGCCGACCAAGCGCAGCTTCTCGATGACGCGCGCCTCGACCTCCTCGCGCGGCAGACTGCGCCGGTGAGCGACGAGAGGCAGCGCGACGTTCTCCTCGATCGACATCCAGTTCAGAAGTGCGCCAGACTGGAAGAGGAAGCCCATGCGCAGACTGATTCGCGCGCGCTGCTTCTTCCAGATTCGCGCCATGTCCTTGCCGAATACGCGCACCATGCCCTCGTCGGGCGAGACGAGCCCGACGATATGTCGGAGCGTGACGCTCTTGCCAGTTCCGCTGCGGCCGATGATGACCATCGTCTCTTTCGGGTAGACCGCCAGGTCGACGCCGCGCAGGATGTGGTGCGACCCGAAGGTCTTGTGGAGGCCCGATAGCTCGACGATCGGTGTGGTCACGCGATTACCACTTGATCCCGAAGAACACGAACGTCACGTAGTACCCGAGGATGATGATCAGCAGGAACGAAGTGACGACGCTCTGCCGCGTCACTCGCCCGACGCCGATCGCTCCGCCCCACGCCCGCAGGCCCTGCGAGCAGCCGACGACAGCGATCACGATGCCGAAGACGAACGCCTTGAAGACACCCGTGTAGATGTCCTTGATCTCGAGGAAGTCTCGGACGTCGGTCAGGAACCGCTCGGTCGACACGTCGAATCGCGACGCGCTGATGATCATGCCGCCGATCGTGCCGACCAGGACGACGTAGACCGTCAGGATCGGCGTCATCACGGCCATCGCGACCAGGCGCGGCAAGACGAGGAACCGCGCGGGATCGATGCCCATGACCTCGAGCGCGTCGATCTCCTCGGAGACCTTCATCGTCCCGATCTCCGCGGCCATCGCGGAACCGACGCTCGCCGCGAGGGTCAAGCCCGTCATGAACGGGCCCATTTCGCGCGCCATCGACACGGCGACGACGCGGCCGATCAGGCCCTGTTGACCGATGTCTTGGAGCGCCATGCCGGTGTTCATCGCGACGATCGCGCCGGTGAAGATGCTGACGACGAGCGTCACCGGGATCGCCTGGATGCCACAGACGAAGAGCTGCCGGAACGTGGCCTTGATGTTTGCCGGGAACACGAGCGTCGGGAGCTGCGCCATCGTCTGGCCGAGCAGGCCCACGCTGTACCCAGCGCCGATGGCCGCGTCTGTCAGGAAGCTACCGAGACTCGGAATCCACGAGATCATCGCTGACTCTCGCTCACGGTTCTTCGCGTCTCTCGTCGCACTTCAGGTCTCTTCGCTTCTTGTCGCGCCGGCTCGCGCGATCACCACCAGGGGATCCACAGGAATCTGACGACCACATTATCCTCTCGCGTCCCGCACTCAAAGAGCCCGCCCAAGAACGAGAAGAGGCTCTCGTCGGGGCCGTCCTCCGTCCGCCTGCCGAAGCCGGCGTAGACCGTGCCGTACAGGAGTTCCCAGCCCTCGTATCCGGGGCGTGACCGATACCGGAACAACGCGAAGAGCCGCTCCCAGAAGCGGTGGTAGTCCTCGCGGTAGTTCCACCAAGGCGACGCGACATCGACCTCGACCCGTTCACCCTCGTGGCGGTAGCCGAACAGCGGCCACAGCTTCCAGCGCAGCCGATTCTCTCCGTCCTCGCCGAGGGTCTTGTACTCGTATCGCCAGAAGAACGGCAGGATCCAGAGCCGCGACGTCTCCTCGCGGTCGTCGCGTGCCCAGTCCCAACGTTGGATCGGCCAGACGGCGAACTGCCGAAAACGCTCGCGCTCGGTGCCGGACAGTTCGCTCTTCTCCTGGGTGTACTTCGTGCCCCAGAACGGCCAGAGATCGTGGTGGTCGCGTCCGACGCGCCACGGGAGCAGGAAGCCGCCGTCGAGGTTCGCCTCCGGGTCGCGCTTGTCGCGGTACCGCACCCAGAACGGAGTGAAGCTCTCGCGGACCGACCGCGAGCTCTCGTAGTATCCGTAGAACGGGAACGACAGGAAGACCTCGGTCGGATCCTGCTGCATCCACTCGGTGTTGCGGATGTAGAACGGCCAGGCGATCGCGCGTCGCCGGCTGCGCGGCCGCCCATCCTCGGTGTCCCACGCGTAGTCCGCCCAGAACGGCATGATGCGCCAGCCGGACCAACCGGCGCCCTCGACCGTGTTGCCGAGTGGCCACATCCAATGGGTCGAGACGCGCTCGCCGTCCTGCATACGGAGGTAGAGCGGGAAGAGCCAGAAGTCGATCTCGTCCTGCCCCAGGAGCCCCTTCAGCTTGCCGCCGAACGGGAAGAAGCCGAAGTACGCGCCCTCGTTCGGATCGCTGCCGCCGTAGAGGATCGGAAACAGCATCCAGTCCATGTCTTCGCCACCCGTCGCGAGCCGGCGCTCGCCGAAGCGAAAGATACCGAGCAGGTGATGGATCTGCTTCGTCGGCTCGGAGTGGAAGAGCAGCGCCGGCAACAGCACCTTGGTCCGCGACGCCTCGTCGTCGAGCCAAGTCTCGTGCGCGAGCAGCGGCCGGATGTAGAGTTCCTCGCCATCCTGCCGCTCGATTCCGACGCTCGACGGCGATGGATAGAACTCGACGAACGGCGGCACGCCGTGGGTCGGCTCGACGCTGCGACATGCGCCGGCCGTGCACGCGATCGCGAGGAGCGAGAGACGCAGGGTCGTGACGACAGGATAGTGGATGGATGCCTCCGAAGATTCCGCGAACGTGCAGGCCCGGGGTACAATGCGAGTCGCGGTATGTCAAGGCTGTTGCGACGCTTACGAGGCCTTCGCCGCAGCTCGTTCCGTCCCCCCGACGGGCTTTCGGCGGTTCTCCGCGGGCCTTGCGGGCTCTCTTTCCCCTCTTTCTTCGGCCTGGCCGATCCGCATCTTCGCGTCTGGTCGGGGAGTTTCCCGTGGTAGGAGGCGGGTTCGGGGTCGGGGTCGGAGTCGGCGTCGGAGTCGGCGTCGGA
>CAYMRB010000623.1:0-4513 GCA_964392615.1 uncultured Planctomycetia bacterium
CACGAAGAAGTTCCTCGCCTCGCACCGGTTCGTCGACCGCAAGCGCGTCGGTTGCATCGGCGCGTCGTACGGCGGCTTCACGACGATGCTGCTGATCACGCACACGGACCTCTTTCGCGCCGCGGTGTCGCACGCCGGTATCAGCTCGCTGTCGAGCTATTGGGGCGAGGGCTGGTGGGGCTATCTGTACAGCTCCGTCGCGACGGCCGAGAGCTTCCCGTGGAACCGCCGCGACCTCTACGTCGACCAGAGCGCCCTGTTCCGCGCTGACAAGATCGTCACGCCGCTCCTCCTGCTGCATGGCACCGGCGACACGAATGTCCCGCCCGGCGAGAGCGAGCAGATGTACACGGCGCTCAAGCTGCTCCGCAAGGAGGTCGAGTACGTGCGCTTCAGCGGCGAGGACCACTGGATTCTGGGCCACGAGAAGCGTCGCCTCTGGACGCGGACGATCCTCGCGTGGTTCGATCGCGAGCTGAAGGACCAGCCGGAGTTCTGGAGCTCGATTTACGGAGAGACCGAGAAGTGATCGCACGACATTCGATCCTCGCCGCTGCGCTGATCGCGGCGCTTGCCTCCGCAGCCGAAGTCGGCCTGGCGCAGGACGCCGCGAAGAAGACGGCCGACAAGACCGCGACGCCGCAAGGCGACGAGAAGGGCGAGGAGAAGGGCAAGGACAAGTCGGACAAGTGGGACGTCAACGCGCCGCCCGGCGAGGCGGTCGCGGTGCCGATCGACACCGATGAGGGCACGTGGCTGTCGGTCGACGTCAGTCCGGACGGCAACGAGATCGTGTTCGACCTCCTCGGCGACATCTACACGGTCGGCGTCTCCGGTCAGGCGCGCGCGCTGACGAGCGGCATGGCGTGGGACATGCAGCCGCGCTTCAGCCCCGACGGCACGCGCATCGCGTTCACGAGCGATCGCGGCGGCGGCGACAACATCTGGGTCATGAGCCGCGATGGCTCCGAACCGCGCGCGGTGACGAAGGAGACCTTCCGCCTGCTCAACAGCCCGGTCTGGACTCCGGACGGCGAGTACATCGCGGCGCGCAAACACTTCACGGCGCGCCGGTCGCTCGGCGCCGGCGAGATCTGGCTCTACCACCACACCGGCGGCAGCGGCCTGCAGCTCGTCAAGCGACTCAATGATCAGAAGGACCTCGGCGAGCCCGCGTTCTCGCCCGACGGTCGCTATCTGTACTACAGCCTCGATGCGACGCCCGGCAGCACGTTCGAGTACAACAAGGACTCGAACGCCGGCATCTACCAGATCCGCCGCCTCGATCGCGAGACTGGCGAGACCGAGACGATCGTCAGCGGCCCCGGCGGCGCCATCCGTCCGACGCCGTCGCCCGACGGCAAGAGCCTCGCGTTCGTCCGGCGCGTTCGCTTCCGCACGACGCTGTGGATTCACGATCTCGAGTCCGGTGAGGAGCGCGTCCTCGACGACGACCTCGAGCGCGACATGCAGGAGACGTGGGCCGTGCACGGCGTCTACCCGAGCATGGCATGGACGCGCGACGGACAGTCCATCGTGTTCTGGGCACGCGGCAAGATCCGCAGCATCGACGTCGCGACGCGCAAGGTCCGCGAGATCCCGTTCCGCGTCCGAGACACGCGCGAAATCCGCCAGGCGGTGCGCTTCCCGGTCGAAGTGTGTCCTCCCGAGTTCGACGTTCGCATGCTGCGCTGGGTACAGGTGTCGCCGCGCGGCGATCGCGTGCTGTTTCAAGCGCTCGGCCACGTGTGGCTGCGCGGTTTGCCGGATGAGAAGCCGCGTCGCTTGACGGAGCAGAGCGAGCACTTCGAGGTCTACCCATCGTTCTCTCCCGACGGCGAGTCGGTCGTCTTCGCGACGTGGGATGACGAGGAGCTCGGCACGGTCCGCATCCGCAACATCGAGAGTGGCGAGGAGTGCACGCTCGCGACGGGCAAGGGTCACTTCGCCGAGCCCGAGATGGCGCCGGACGGCAAGACGGTCGTCTATCGACGCATCGGCGGCGGCTACCTGCGCAGCCCGCTGTGGTCCAAGGAGCGCGGCCTGTACCGCGTCGGCGTCGATGGCGGCGATCCCGAGATCCTCGTGCGCGGCAGCGCGAGCGCACCGCACTTCGCGGCGGGCTCGGAGCGCGTGTTCTTCTCATCCCGCAGCGGCGGCAAGCGCACGCTCGAGAGCATCGGCCTCGACGGCAAGGAGCGACGCACGCACCTGCGGAGCGACAACGCGACCGAGTTCCGCGTCTCGCCCGACGCCCGTTGGGTGACGTTCCGCGAGCGGTTCCACGTCTTCGTGCTGCCGTTCCTCCGCACCGGTGGCGCGATCGACGTCGGCCCTGGGACGCGGTCGATTCCGTTCGCGAAGGCCTCGGACGCCGCCGGCGAGTACCTGCACTGGTCGGGCGACTCGAAGCGACTCCATTGGACGCTCGGCCCGGAGCTCTTCACGCGAGAGCTCACGGACGTGTTCGCGTTTCTCGACGGATCGTCCGAGAACGAGAGCGACAAGGCCGCGACCGCTCCGGAAGTCCTGCCGATCGGCTTCCGTCACCCATCAGACATGCCGGGCGGCCAGGTCGCGTTCGTCGGCGCCCGCATCGTGACCATGAAGGGCGACGAGATCATCGAAGACGGCACCTTGGTCGTCGATCGCAACCGGATCATCCACATCGGCCCGCGGAAGAGCGTCACGTGGTCAGAGAAGGCGCATGTCGTCGATGCGCGCGGGCTGACGATCCTGCCGGGACTCGTCGACGCGCACGCACACGGCGCGCAGGGCACGAGCGAGATCGTCCCCGAGCAGAACTGGATCTCGTTCTCGCAGCTCGCATTCGGCGTCACGACGATTCACGACCCGTCGAACGACACGAGCACGATCTTCGCCGCGAGCGAGATGGCCCGAGCGGGCGTGACGACAGCGCCGCGCATCTTCTCGACCGGCACGATCCTCTACGGTGCCGCCGGTGACTTCAAAGCCGAGGTGGACAGCCTCGAGGACGCACGGTTCCACATCCGCCGCATGCACGCGGTCGGAGCGTTCTCGGTCAAGAGCTACAACCAGCCGCGGCGCGACCAGCGCCAACAGGTGCTGACCGCGGCGCGCGAGCAAGGCGTGATGGTCTGCCCGGAAGGCGGCTCGTTGTTCCAGCACAACATGACGATGGTCATCGATGGGCACACGACCGTCGAGCACTGCCTGCCGGTCGCGAACGTGTACGACGACGTCGTCGACCTCTGGTCGCACACCAAGACCGGCTACACGCCGACGCTCGGCGTCGCCTACGGCGGACTGTCCGGCGAGTACTACTGGTACCAGCACACCGATGTGTGGGCGAACGAACGCCTGCTCGCGTTCGTACCGCGCCCGATCATCGACGCGCGGTCGCGCCGACCGACGAAGGCTCCCGAAGTGGAGTACAACCACATCTCGGCGGCGCGCGGCTGCAAGAAGCTCAGCGATGCCGGAGTCGAGGTGAATCTCGGCGCACACGGACAGCGCGAAGGGCTGGCGGCGCATTGGGAGCTGTGGATGCTCGTCCAGGGTGGCATGACGCCGCACGAGGCGCTGCGCGCCGGAACGATCAACGGCGCGCGGACCCTGGGCCTCGATCGCGACATCGGCTCCCTCGAGGTCGGCAAGCTCGCCGACCTGATCGTGCTCGAGAAGAACCCGCTCGCGAACATCCGCCACTCCGAGCACATCCGGTACACGATGGTCAACGGTCGCCTTCTCGACGCGCGAACGCTCGCCGAGCTCGGCCACCGCCCGCGACAGCGCGCGCCGTTCTACTGGCAGCGCGGCGCGGGGCAGCCCACGGCCGACGGGCACTCACGGCACGCCTGCGACTGCGGCGCCGGACGCCACCGACACTGACCGGTAAGGCTCGAGGGAACACGGATGTTCACTGGCCGACGCGCCACCTGCTAAGCCCCCTTTACACGGGCTCGGAGCGCGGCCGGCGGCACCCCTTCCCAAGCCCGCCCAACCCCTGCGCTCGCCACCACTTACGCAATCCCCAGCGAAGTGGCCGGGGCTTTGCTCTTCTATCTGGAGCGCCGAAGAGGGTCTGCGCGACGCGGACCGAACGCGCGTGTGAGCTGAGGAAACCCGGAGGACTGACGATGAGGATTCTCTGCTGCCTGCTGGCGATCGCCTGGAGCACCGCTGCCTACGCCCAGGACGATGGCGATGGCCCGCCGGATGATCGCGGCGCCGGCCGTGACAACGTCACGTCGCGACACTACTTGAGCCCGCCGGAAGACGCTGCCGACCAGGATGCCGGTGGCCAGCTCTGGCTCAAGGAGAACCCGGTACGAAGCGCCGTTCAGGTGTTCCTTCGCCACGTCGAGCAGGGCGCGACCTACGACGTCCACATGACGCTCGGCGACGTCACGGAGCTCATCGGCCACGTGACGACGCTCACCGACGACGATGTCGACGATGGCGACGGCGACACCGGCGAAGGCGACGGCGACGGCGACACCGGCGAAGGCGACGGCGACACCGGCGAAGG
>CAYMRB010000624.1:0-4485 GCA_964392615.1 uncultured Planctomycetia bacterium
TGTTACCGAGCGCGCTATCCCAGGTCGACGCAGCCACACTGAACCAGGGAAAACGGAGTCCGCAGCAGGACGGCTTTGTCTTTCCCACCCCATCGCTGACGTCGGGAAAGACAAAGAGGGCGAGGCCCCACAACAGCCACCGGCCTCACGCGCCGGGCCCCATCGATCCGAGGTAGTCGACGGCTTCGAGGAAGGTGTACCCGCTGGTGGCGATCACCAGGTCGATCGGGTTGAAGCCCCGCTGACACCGAAAGCACCACGCCAGGTTGCTCGACGCCGCGAGCGTCGTATGGCAGTCCTCACAACACGGGCACACGAAACGCCGACGACGGCCACGAGGAGCGGCGGCAAGACCGAGTCGCCGAGCGACGTGTTCGATGTCGAGAGCTCGGAGCGCGCGAAGACGATCGGGCGAGATGCGTTTCACGTCTGCGCCGACCGAAGCAACCGCCAGCCGCTCGCCGCCCTCTCCACGAGCGCCTCGCCCTGAAGCTCCCGGAGCGCGACCTGCAAGCGCTGGATCCGAACGCGCAGCTCTTCGCGCAGCGCATCCTGAGTGCGCGGTTCCTCGGCGCGGGCGAGCACCTCGATGACGCGCGACTTGAGCTCGTCGAGGTTCGCGGATCTCGACGCTGTACAGACCACCTCAAGCCGAGGCGGCGATGACCCATCGGCTCGCAGCGTCAGCTGGATCGGCTCGGTGGCCGCAGCGTTGCGCTGCTCTACGACGAGCTCGAGCACGCCCCGCCGTCGCCTGAGGTAGAGATTGCTCTGACCCCACGCGTGGAAATCACCCGAGCCGCGTAGGCTGAGCCCGACCTGCTCCGCGGCGGCGCCGGCCTTGCGCGAGTGATGGACGACGAACACGGCCACGCGATGTTCGCGCTGAAGCTCTCGCAGGTACGCCAACACCCGCGACACCTCTTGCGCGGAGTTTTCGTCGATTCGGTGCAGCCGAACGAACGGATCGAGCACGAGGAGCCGCGGGCGGTAGCGGCCGATCGCGCCTGCGAGGCGCTTCTGGTCGCGCGCCGTGTCGAGCCGCAACGCGTTCTCGAGGATGAGGTGCAGCGGTACGCGCTCGAGGCTCTCGCCGCGGTGCGCCGCAAACCCCTCCAGACGCCCGCGTACCCGCGCCGGATGGTCCTCCGCCGCAAAGACGAGGACCGGTCCGGGCGCGCGGACCTCGTACTTCCCGAGGGCAGGGGTACCGGAGGCGACGCTGAAGGCCAGATCGAGCGCGAGCCACGTCTTGCAAGACTTCGGCGCGCCGCCGAGTATCCCCACCCCCTCCTCTTCCCACAGACTGTCGACAAGCCAGCTCGGACCGCTCGAGGAAGCCTCGACCGCGGCGACCTGGACGACCGAGATCTCCTCGCTCAGCTCAGAGCTTCCATGCATCGCTTGATCGCCTTCTCGGTCACAGCCGCGTCGACGATGACGTTCTTCTTTTCTGCGGCGACCTCGAGCGCGTGATCTGCCACGACGTCGATTTTTCTCAGCGCGCCGCCGGTGGCTTCCGACATCAGCAGCACGGCGTCCTCGGCAAAGACCTCCTTCGTGCAGCCCGCCGCACGCAGACGATGGTGCAGGTACGCAGTGACCTCCCGAGCATCAAGCGGCTCGAGGTAGATGCGCACGGGAAGCCTCGCCGCCAGCGACGACAACACGTTTCGCTGCAAGCGCTCGCGAAGCTCCGGCAAGCCGATCAGCACGATGGAGAGAAACGGCTTGGAATCCCGTTGGAAGTTCAGCAGCACCGGCAGCTGCTCGAGCACGCGGATCGGCAGGAGCTGCGCTTCGTCCAGGGCGATGATGGGATGCACCTTCGAAAGCGCGGTCTCCTCGAGATGGCGACTGATCATGCGAAAGAGCGCTTCCGGCGTCGCCTTCGGCTCCAGACCGAGGACGACGGAGAGCTGACGGTAGAAATCGCGCGAGTTGACATGCGAGTTGTGCAGGTAGGTGACGCGGTAGCGGCTCTGCGGCAGCTTCTCCTCGAGCGCACGCAGGACGAACGTCTTGCCGGTGCCGGGCTCACCGCTGAGGACTGCGGAGGAGCGGCCCTCTACCGCCGCCTTGAGACGCTTGAGCGCGCGATCCGAGCCCTCGTGCTCGAAGAGCTCCTCGACGGGGACGTCCTTGGTAAACGGCTGCTTCGTCAGGCCGAATCGACTGAGGACCCTATTCATCGCGCTTCTCCTTTCTCTTGCCGCTCAGCCTGCGCAGGAGATCCTCGACCGGGTTGAGGCCACTGCGCGGCGACTCGTCGTCTTTCTTCTCCACGGACCTCTGCCGTGGCCGTCGTGCGTTCGCTTCCGGGTCGACCTCTCGGAGCGGCACGCGGGTCGCCGCGTCCTCGATCCAGTAGCGGTCCGGGTGAAGCAAGCTGTAGCGGATCTCGACCGGGCCGCCGCGCAGCTCTGGCGGCACTTCGAAGGCGCGGCCGCGTATCTGGCAGGTGGAGTCTGCGCGCACTTGGCGCCGCAGCTCTCCTGTGAACGCGTCCTCGATCGCGCCGGTGTCACTGACCCAGCGGATCTCTTCGGCATCCTCCTCCCAGACATCCAGCGGCGTCCTGCCGCCGAGCGACGAGTGCGGTCGGGCGTTGTACTCGGCCTCCACCCACGTGGAGAGCCTCAGGTTGAGATCGTCGAGAGTCGTCACCTGCTCGCAGTCGAGTCGATCGAGGACGCGGGCGCGGAGCGTTCGCCACCAGCGCTCGATCTTTCCCTTCGACGGTCCGTCGTAGGGCCGCGCGTAGATCAGTCGGGTCTCGAGCTTGGCGCAGGCAATCCGGACGTCGGAGCCGGTGAAGCTGCCGTGGTTATCCAGGAGAATGGCGCGCGGGATGCCGCGACGCAGCACCGCGCCGAGCAGCACCGTGAGGAACGCCGCCTGGTTTTCGTGGAAGCCGGCGCGCAGGTAGGGAACGAGGCGGCTGCGATCGTCGATGAGTGCGAAGATCTTCACGCGGACCTCGCGGCCGGAGGACGGATCAAAGAGGCTCGGGCCGTGTAGCGCGTCGCCTTGCCAGAGCTCTCCGCAGCGTGAGGCCTGCCAGCGCAGGCGCGCCGGACGTTCGAGCTCCATGCGCGCGCCGCTGAGACCTTCGCGCCTGAGGACCCTGCGGATCGTCGAGATGCTCACCTCGCCGCGGCGCAGGATTCCGGCGAGCTCGAGCTCTTCGTGGATGAGCTTCGCGGAGCGACCGGGGTCCTCACGCTTCATGGTGATGACGAGCTCTTCGACCTCCGCCTTGAGCGCACGGACCTTGCCGCGGTCGCGCCGCGGCGCGGGTACCAGTCCGTCGAATCCGTCGCGGCGGTACTTGTAGAGCCACTCCTCGAGCGTCTTCTTCGCGATGCGCCGATCGTGGCCGTCGGGCCCCTTCCAGACTTTGAGAGCGCGCTCCGTGAGGGCACGACCGAGCTCGCCGCGTCGGAGCGTGTGGTGCAAGACGTCGCCGAGGACGGCGTAGCGGAACAACGCCTCGGCTTTTCTGCGTTCGTCATTCACAGGACAGCCTC
Organism: uncultured Planctomycetia bacterium; assembly: GCA_964392615.1. Taxonomy (GTDB): domain Bacteria; phylum Planctomycetota; class UBA8108; order UBA8108; family UBA8108; genus CAYMRB01. The sequence goes on from CAYMRB010000624.1 coordinate 3,531, forward strand.
CTTTCGTCGGTGGAACTTTGAACGCGGTGACGATAGCGGCTGTCCGGAGGGCTGAAGATGGACCTCCTGTGTGGATGCGGCGGACCTCGATCAGAGCGGTCGTTTCGCCACGAGTTCTTCGGGAGGATCGTGACCGAGCGGCCACGAGAAGCCGCCCGAGTGAGCCGTCGAGCAAAGGAGGTGGCGCGCAGCGTCGAGCGGGTCGTCGACCGAGGCTTCGAGCAGGATTCGCTTCAGCCGACGACAGCCCTCCTCGCGTGTCGTCGCCTCGCCGCGAACGCCGAGCCGTCGCGCGAGCCAGTACCACAGAGTCGCCAGGAGGGCTCGACGCCATCGGCGCAGGCTGCGCCAGCTCTCCGAATCGGTCACGATGCCGAAACGACGACGGATTTCGCCCTCGCTGACGCCCTGGATGAGGTGAAGCTCGAGCGCTTCGAAAATGACGCCGGCGGCGTACCAGCGGCGAGGGTGAAGCTCGTCGGAAAGCACGCTGATCGTGTGGCCGCAGCCCCGACAGAGGTAGCGCCGCACGTGAGTGACGGCCTCGCCGGCGACCTCGACGACGCCGAGCACCTGCCTGCAGTACGTGCCGTGTCCGACGATGCCGAGACGCTCACCGGGAGAAAACGCGAGTTCGCCGCAAAGCGGACAGCTCGTCGGGCGCAAGGCATCGACCGACGGAAGCCGCGCCCTCTCGAAGAGCCACTCGACGTGCTCGACGAGTGACCTTACGATCATCATCGTTACGATCATCAGCGGTGGAGCGAGATCACCACAATCGGCGCTTCACCGCTTTCTTGATGGCCGGGAGAATCAGGACCCTGCTGACGAGCTGCGCATCGTAGCCGAGGGGGCGGAAGGGCGCACGATCAGCCGGGAGGCGACGGCGTGGCGGGAAAGGGCTTCCCCGGGTGGGGAAGGCTGCGATGTGGGCTGGGCGCCGGAGTCAATCTGC
>CAYMRB010000625.1:0-4454 GCA_964392615.1 uncultured Planctomycetia bacterium
CGTACGCCTTGAGCTTGCGATACATCGTCGCCTCGGAGATGCCGAGCGAACGAGCCGCGCGCGCGGCGGAGTGGTCGCACACCTCGAGCGCGTGCTCGATCGCCTGACGCTCGAGCGCCGCCAGCGGCACGATCTCCCGCCCGGCAAACGGCGTCGACCGCGCCGGCGCAGCCTTCTCGCGCTGCCGCTCGACGCGGCCACCGAGCAGATCGGTGCGCGGCGGCAGAACGTCGATGTCCTGACTCTCATCGAAGTCCGGCGGCAGCATGTGATTCTCGAGAACGGCCCCGTCGTTCAACACGACGATGCGCTCCATCAAATGCAGGAGCTGCCGCACATTGCCGGGCCACGAATACGCGGTCAGGCTCTCCATCGCGGCCGGGCTGACGCGCTCGAATCGCTTCGAATAGCGATCCGAGTACAGCTGCAGAGCCTGCGTCGCGAGAAGCTCGATGTCCCCTTCCCGGTTGCGGAGACGCGGCAGCCGAACCGGAACGACGTTCAACCGGTAGTACAGATCGGCGCGCAGGTGGCCGAGGCGGACCTGGTCGAGCGGATCGACGTTCGTCGCGCTGATGATTCGCACGTCGGTCTCGATGTCGGCCTCACCGCCGACGCGCCGAAAGCGCTTCTCCTGCAGAAACCGCAGCAGCTTCGGCTGCGTCTCGACGGGCATCGCGCCGACCTCGTCGAGGAAGAGCGTGCCGCCGCTCGCTTCCTCGCATGCGCCGACGCGCTGGCGGTCCGCGCCGGTGAACGAGCCCTTCTCGTGGCCGAAGAGGGTCGACTCGACGAGCTCGCGGGGCAGCGCCGCCATGTTCATCGCGAGGAACGGCGCCTCGCGACGGTGGCTGCGGTTGTGGATCGCGCGCGCGACGCGCTCCTTGCCCGTGCCCGACTCGCCGACGAGCATGACGCTGACGTCGGTCGCCGCGACGTTCTGGATGATGCTGAACACGGTTCGCATCTGCGGCGAGCGGGCGATGATGCCCTCGAACGAGTCAGCGTCGCCCTCGAGATCCGACTGCAGCTCCGTCACGCGCATGAGAAGCTCGCGGTGCGACACCGCCTTGGCGAGCGTCGCGAACAGGCGCCCCGGCTCGAGCGGCTTCTCGAGGAAGTCGAACGCGCCGAGCTTGATCGCCTCGACCGCGACGTCCAGCGAGCTGTACGCGGTGATCAGGACGATCGGCGTGTCGGGGAGGTCGCGGCGGATGTCGGCGAGCAGCTCGAGCGCGTCGACCGAGCCGAGCTGCCAGTCCAGGATCATGACATCGGGCCGAGCGCGCTCCCAGCGCTCGCGCGCGCCGTCGATGTCGTACGCGGACTCGACCGCGTACGGCTGGTCGTCGAGCATCCAGCGGATGAGCCGGTGCAGATCGTGGTCGTCGTCGAGAACGAGAACTCGGGCGCGTCGATCGAGAATCAAGGCGAGTCTTCCCTCCTTTGAACCGCGCTCCTCCAGGCCCGTGGGTCGCGGTCGTGAACGCCACCGATCCTATCATTTTGAGAGGCCGACTCGCAAAACGTTCTGTCATTTTGCGAGCCCGGTTGGACGGCTCGCCGTGGCTCGTTCGCTCCGCCGCGTTCGCCCCAAATCCCAACCTCCGCTCTGAGAGTTCTTTACGAGACGGCGTCATTCTTTCGAGCGAGGCGCCGAGATCCACTTTGTGGCTGACTCCCGAAGAACGGAACGTACTTTGCTAAGCAGAGAGCCGAGGGAGGTCGTCTGCGCGCGAGCGCACCCTCCCCCCTGAACGAGTCACCTATTCTTCCCCCCACCGACAGCCGGATTAAGTGATCCACGCTGTCGGCTTTTTTGTGCCCGTCGCTCGGTGGCGGAACGCGGCTCAACGCAGTCGTTCGAGGAGCTCGACGGCCGCGTCGACGAGCCTCTCGCCGCCGCCGGGAAGGATGCGCGAGTTCACCGTCTCGTAGCTGCCCTCGGCGAACGCGCGCCGCGTCGGCAGATAGCCCGGAGCGTCGTTCGCGAGCTCGACGACGAACGTCGTTCCGAACGGCGAGCGCTTGCGAATCGCGAGCGACAGCTCGACGAAGGCCTCTCCCGGCAAGCCGACGAGCGCGGCGTCATCGCCGAGGCGGAACACCTGCACTTCGAGCGGCAAGCTGTTCGCGTCGCGATGTCCGGCGTTCGCATCGCGGCGCATGGCGACCGCCACGATATTGTACGCGCGGACCTGCTCGAGAAACGACAGCTCGCGCGTGCCGACCTGGTGGATTGCGCGGCGCGCCCACGCGATCTCCTCCGCCGTGAATTGACGCATCGGCGCGTCGATGATGCGGTTCGCGGCGGCGAAGCGTCCCACGAGCGCGCGGCTCGAGCGGATCGCGGCGGCGGCGGTCTCGGCGAGCGCGGCACCGATGCGGCGCGCCTCGCCCTGGCCGCGTTGCGGCCGATCGTGCGATACATCGATGTGATTCAAGTCGCCGCACGGCGCCAGGCCGAACATCGACACGAACGTCTCGGGCCCGGCGCCGAACTCCGCCTCGAGCGAGCGGCCGAGCCACAGCGGGTAGTCGGCCGAGTACTGCGCGCCGCCGACCGTATCGAGGTGGAGCGCGAACATCGTCAACGCCGCGCACGGGCCTTCGCCTTCGCTGCCGCGCACGACGAGGACACCGCACTGTGGATCGATCGGCCCGACCGGGCCCACGATGCGCGGGTTCTTCTTGCCCGGGTTGAACCGCACCGTTCCGTCTTTCATTCGGAAGCGTCGATTGAACGAAAGCCGCCGCACCTCGCCGACGCCCCCCGCCAGCGTCGCCGCCCGGGCGAGATCGCGCGCGCGGAGAATCGAGTCGACGAGCCGATCGACGAGCAGCGCGGGATAGTCGACCGCCTCGTGCGGATCGCGCCCGTGCTTCGCTGTCGCGAGGTCGTGGAAGTGCCGGCGCAGCGCGCCGGAGTAGAGCGGTCCCGTGTGCGAGTGCGTCGCCGCGATCAAGATGTTCGCCGCGGGAACTCCGGCGAGCGCCGCGGCGCGGCGGCGAACTTCGCGCGACACGCCGAGCGAGACGCCGATCAGGTCGCAGAATACGAGCGCGGCCGCGAACTCGCCGTCGGCGAGCCACAGCGCGCGAGCGAAGAGCGGATCGTGTGTGCCCTCGTTGAGGCGCTCGTGGAAGTAGCCGCTCATGCGATAGCCGCGCGGCGGGGTGATGTCGACCGTCGCGACACCGACGTGCCGTCCCGCGACGGGAGCCGACACCGGCCGGTGCTCGAGGACGCGATCGATCACCTTGTACGACTCGAAGCGCGTCGCGGCGGGGAAGTCGTGCCCGCAGTCCGGATAGCGGACGATCAGCTCATCGCGCGCGCCGAGTAGCTCGTACACCTCGCGCGCACACGGAATCGCCTTCTCGACACCGGCGTAGTCGAAATTCGCGTCGCCGATCGGCGAGCACGAGAAGAAAGCCCGCGGCGCGAGGGCCGCGACGACCTCGTAGAAATCGAACGGCACGCGGTTCGGGTCGAGAGCGTAGACGTCGCGCAGCTTCGGCATATAGCGCGCGCTCGTCCAGCCGGCGATCTTGCCGCCGTAGTAGTCGTGAAACGGCGTCCAGCCGCAGCTCGACACGATGACGTCGAGCCGCTCGTCGAACGCGCCGACGAACATCGCGTTGTGACCGCCGAGAGAGTGCCCGATGACGCCGATGCGCTCAGGGTCGACATCGTCGCGCTCGCTCAGCAGGTCGACGCAGCGCATGTGATTCACGACGCCCTTCATCGTGCCGGACGTGTAGCGGTCGGCGTCGAAGTCCCACGCGTGATCGCCGAACGACGGATAGTCGGGCGCGATGACGACGTATCCGCGCCGCGCGAGCTCGACGCCGTACTGCCGGTTCGGGCGCGTCGACAGTCCGGCGACGACGCCCTTGCCGATCGCGTGTGTCGGATGCAGCGCGAGCATTCCGGGGCGGCGCTCGCCGGCCGGGATGCCACTCGGCACGTACAGATAGGTCGAGAGCCGACCGCCGGCTTCGACGACGAACGAAACCGTCCATCGCACGTAGCCGTTGCCCTCGACGCGCGCGTGCTGCTGCACGTCGAGCGGCGGCAGGTCGGCGCGACTCGGCAGCGGCCCCATCGCATCTTCCATCGCCGCGATGATCTGCTGCCGCCGACGCCGCCAGTCGTCGGGCGTGCGTACGGGCTTCTCGTCGCCCTCGCCATCAGTGAAGACGAGCAGGCGGTCGCGAACGATGCGCTCATCGGCGCGCGCAGTGACACAGGCGCACGTCGCGAGGACGGCGATCAGCGCGATGAAGCAGCGGACAATCATGATGGAGTCCTTCTTTCGTGCGGCGAGCGAATGGCGCTACGGTCTGTCGGTGTGCACGACGATCGCTTTCTTGCTCCACGCTCTCCGCACACAGATGAGCACATGATACGGTCTCGCGATCCTCTGCTTCCACGTCCGACCGTCCATGGC
>CAYMRB010000626.1:0-4427 GCA_964392615.1 uncultured Planctomycetia bacterium
CCCGAGTCGACGCTCGATAGCGATATCGCCGCGCCGACCGAGGATGATTGGATCGACTTCGTCTTCTCGTCCGAGAACCTCGATGGCCGCGGCCTGCTGACGTTCCTCGATCCGTTCCCGCTGGCACAGCTCCACCTGCAGCTTCCCGTCAACACGCTCGAGGTCTTCGAAGCCGGCGAGGGGAGCCTCGAAGCGCGGCTCAACTGGGCCAATAGCTTCGCGCTCGTGCCGAACGCCGCGCTCGTCGACGCGGAGACGCTCGAGCTGCAGCTCGGCGGCTGGTACGCGACGCGCGACGATTTCTATGTCGGCTTCGACCTGTTCGTTCGCGGTCGCGACGACGGCATCCTCGACAACGTCGTCGATGGCTTCCACCAGGCATTCGACCTCGGCGACGGCCAGCGCAGCCAACGCCCGACGAACGAGTACGAGATCTCGCTGACGGACGGCCAGACCTCGACCGAGCTCGAGTCGGGCCTCGGCCTCGGCGATCTGGTCCTCAAGGCGCACTGGATCGTCAACTGCGGCGATAGCTGGCTGCCGGCGGTCACGATTCAAGCCCTCCTCGGCCTGCCGACCTCGCCGGAGGGGTTCGGATCGAACGGCCTCGACGCCGGCATGGTCCTGTCGCTCTACAAGACGTTCTTCGACATCTTCCACGTCTACGGTGTTCTCGGCGGCTCGTACCTCAGCGACCCCGTGGTCGAGCACATCGAGTTCGAGCGCCTCGGCTACAACGGCACGTTCGGGTTCGAGCTCGAGCTGCACGAGGATGTCTCGGCCATCTTGCAGTTCACGAGCTTCTCCCCGCTGCTCGACGGCCCGCCACCGCTGGACGAGCGACGCAATTATGTCGCGTTCGGGATCAAGTGGGAGTTCATCGACGACTTCGAGCTCGAGCTGACACTGCTCGAGAACACGGCTCCCTTCGACAACTCCGCCGACATCGCACTCTTGCTCGGCTTTGACTGGCGCTTCTGACACCGGATTTTTCGGGTTCCCACATCGCGCCGGATCGCGTAGGAACGTGACTGTCAGAGCCCGATACGACGAGCTGCCACCGTGAACGCTGCGGACCGCGAGACCCTACTCGACATCGCCCTCGCTTCGATCCGACACGGGTTCGAGGCGGACGCTCCGCTCGACGTCGACCCGGCGCTTCACGGCCCGGCTCTGCGCGCGCAGCTGGGCTGCTTCGTGACGCTGCGGATCGACGACGCGCTGCGCGGCTGCGTCGGCACGGTGCGACCGTACGAGCCTCTTATCACGAACGCCGCACGCAACGCGTACCGCGCCGCATTCGGCGACCGGCGCTTCGATCCGCTCGAGCCCGACGAGTTCCAGCAACTCGACGTCCACCTCTCGGTGCTCGGCGCGACCGAACCGATCCCGTGCGCGTCCGAGTCCGAGCTCCTCGCCGCGCTGCGCCCCGGCGAGGACGGCCTCGTCCTGCTGTGCGGCAACGCGACGTCGACGTTCCTGCCCGCGGTCTGGGAGCGCATCCCGGATCCGAGCGAGTTCCTCGAGCACTTGCGTCTGAAGGCCGGGCTGTCGGCGGGATTCTGGTCGGACGAGCTGCGGTTCGAGCGCTATCGGGTCGACGAGTTCGGTCGCGGGCCGAGGTAGGAGGCAGCTATGGAGTCGAGGAGCTCGACCTGTCGTCGCGGGAGGTGATCCGACCGGGGACGGCCTGGATCGACGTGTTCCTCTCGGGCTGACGCGAGCCGGCTTTTTCCGATCCGGTCGCTGGCTTCCCGGCCGTATCCTCATCCGAGAGGAATGGCCATGACGAGGACCCGACGATTCCGCGCTCGCGCTGCCGCGGTCGCACTGTGCGCGGCGACGACGCTCGCCGCGCATGCCGATGCGCCGACGCTTCCCGCGCCGCCGTTCGCGCTCGACTGCGGCGCGCGCGGCGGCGAGGAGCGCGACGACGATCTCGATGATGGCGCTCGCCGCATGCGCCGAGGATACGGCGGCATTCCCGTCCTCCCCGACGTGCGCTACGGCGCGCGACACGGCTACGGACACCGCGGCGGCGAGACGCACCATCGCTGGTTCGCGATGGACTGGGGCCTGCGCGACACGCGTTCGCTGCGCACGGCGCGTCAACCCGTCGGGCCGTACCGCTTCGATCTGCCGCCCGGCCGATACGTCGTGGCGCTCGATTTCTGCGAGGGCCGCCATCACGTCGCCGGACGCCGCGTGTTCGACGTCGTCGCGCAGGGCATCGTCATCGCCGACGCGGTCGATCCGGCCGCCATCGCCGGACACTCGCAGGGCTTTCGCATCGCGCGACCGGTGACGGTCGAAGCCGGCGGCGCGCTCGAGGTCGGACTGCGCGCGCGCGCCGGCGAGCCCCTCATCCACGCGATCCGCGTCTGGCCCTTCGTACCGCGACGCCATGCTCCATCACCGCCGGGCGGCTTGCGTGTGCGAGAGAGCTTCGCGATGAACGTCGTCCAGTGGCGTCGCCCCCTGAGCGAGTTCGTGCGCGGCTGGGTCATCCAGCGCCGCGGCCCGGATGACACGAGGTACCGCGCGATTCACGACAACGTCTTGCCGGTGACTCGCTGGATCGATCGCGATGTCGTGCCGGGCTCGCGCTACGTCTACCGCGTCGCGTCGGTGGACGTGCTCGGTCGACGCGGTCCGTACTCGAGCGAGATCGAGGCCACGCCGCGCTCCTTCGACGATGCTCGCCTGCCGGTCTATCGCGTCGATCTCGACGACCACGCGCGACGCGCGCTCGTCCGGAACGTCGAGGAGGACCATGAGGTCGCCGGAACGCTGCGCACGGGAGACGCGACCTATCCGATCGAGATCCGCGTCCGCGGCGCCAGCACGCGCCTCGCCGCGAAGCTCGGCTACCGCGTGCGGTTTCTCGATGCGCGCCCGCCTGGATCGCCAAAGGTGGTCAACCTGAAGGCCGCGCCGAGCGATCCGACGCTGCTTCAGGAGACGCTGACCTGCGGCGTCTTTCGCGCCATCGGACTGCCGGTTTCGCGGGCCGCGCACGTGAACCTCGCGATCAATGGCGAGTATCAGGGCGTGTACGTCGATGTCGAACCGATCCGATCGCCGTTCAAGACGCGCGCCGGTCTCGACCCGAACGGCACGCTCATCCGCGCACAAGCCGGCTTCGGCCATCTGGGCCGCGGCACCCTCGGCCGTCTGCGCGGCGACGCGGGCAGCGTCGCGCAGCTCGAGGCGTTCATCGAGCGATGCAACCGCGTCGAGCGTGGCGACCTCGCAGCATTCGCGCGCCACGCGACCGATTGGCCGCGCGTGCGCGACTACCTCGTCGCCACCGTGCTCTGCCACCGCAGCGAGATCGAAGCCGACGACTACTTCTGGTATCGCGACTCGCGGTCCGGCCGCTGGTCGCTGATCCCGTGGGACCACAACAACGGCAACTTCGGCATCGGGGGCATGACATCCGACGGCCCGGGCGAGCCGTTCATGCCGCTTTTCGGCCAGACGCTGCAGGGCGTCGGCCACCAGCACGGTTTCTGGTACGTACTGCCGTCGCGAATCTTCCACGACGATTCGCTGCGCGCGGAATACCTGAACCGTCTCGAGGAGCTCACCCGCGGGCTGTTGCTGTCGGGGAAGGTCGCCGCGCTCGTCGACAGCTCCTTCGCCCGATTGCGCGAGGACGCGCTCGCCGATCCGTTCCGCTGGCCGCCGACGACCGATGAGCCGCTCCTCGCCGGTGCGGACAACATCAAGCGCTTCGTGCGGCAGCACGGCGAGCGACTGCTGCGCCTCGTCGCCGAAGAGCGCTCGCGCCCCCGCGCGTCCGTCGTGATCGACGAGTTCCTGTTCGGACCGCGCGACGGCTGGGTCGAGCTGCACAATCGCTCCGATCGCACCGTCTCGCTCGCGGGTTGGTCGATCGGCGATGTCGAGGGACGCGGCGCGCGGCAACGTCTCGACGGCCTCGCGAGCGACCCCGGCCTGACGCTCGCTCCCGACGCGAGGCGCGTCTTCCGATTCCCGTACCGACCGCTACCGCCACGTCGGCAGATCGAGCGACCGACCGACGACGACCCGTTGCCTGTCGAGGAGCTCGAGCGTCTCGAACAACTCGAGATCGAGGAGCGCGAGCGACGTCGCAGACACTTCGCCGGCTTCGATCCGCGCGGCGGCACGATCGGCCTCTTCGCGCCGACCGCGCGCGACGAGGACAGCGGCGAACGCGATGACCGACGGTACCGAATCGCCGACTGGTACTTCTACGGACCGCAGGACGGACGGCGCTCGTACGGACGCACGGCGAGCGGCTTCGGCCACCTGACGCCGACCCCGGGCGCGCCGGCGAACGAGTAGCTCAGTCCGTCGTACCGTCGCCCGGCGGGATGGTTGTCGTGGCGTCGGAGTCGGAGTCGGAGTCGGAGTCGGAGTCGGAGTCGGAGTCGGAGTCG
>CAYMRB010000627.1:0-2333 GCA_964392615.1 uncultured Planctomycetia bacterium
ACCTGCTGCTGGCCAAGAACGACGCGCTGACCTACAACGGCGACATCTTCAAGACGGGACGCGTTCGCGTCGCGCTGACGCCGAACCCGTTCGCGAAGGGCAAGCCCTTTCGCCAGACGCTCGACCTGCTGACCGGCTCGATCCGCATCGAAGCTGGCGACGTGAGCCTGCGGATCTGGGCCGACGCCAATCGCCCCGTCTACCACGTCGAAATCGACGCGCCCGATGAAATCGCCGTCACCGCGCAGCCGGAGTTCTGGAAGCGCTTCGACGACTGCGCTGCCAATTGCTCGAGAGCGCCCATCGCGACGCCCACGCAGGATGTCCGTCTGGAGCGCAACCGTCGCATCCTCTGGTACTTCGCCGTGGGCGACCGCAGCATCTATCCGTCGGAGTTGGAGTTCTACGACGTCCCCCACATGACGTCGCGATTCCCCGATCCCTACCGCTACAACACCTTCGGCAACCTCCTCGAGAGCCCCGATCTGTCGCTCCAGAACGGAGTGCTGGCCGGCAAGGGAACGTCCTTCGACATCCGCATCCTCGCCCTGGCTGAGCAAACTCCCGAGGTGTCGTCCTGGATCGAGACCATCGAGGCGCAGGCGGCTCGGACGTCGGACGCGAAGAAGGACTGGCAGGCTCACTGCCGCTGGTGGTCGGCTTTCTGGGATCGCAGCTGGATCGTCGCATCCGACAATACCTTGTCCGCGGACCAGCGCGAGAGACTCAGCGGCGAGGCCCCCTCCGGCAAGCGCGGAGAGGAGGACGGCGGCGCGCTGGTCGCGCAGAGCTACAACGTGTTTCGCTTCCTGATGGCCTGTCAGAGCCGCGGGCGCGTTCAGACCAAGTTCAACGGCGGGCTGTTCACCCAGCCGTTGATCACCGCCCCTTCCGGAAGGAAGCCGAGGAATCCGGCAGCGAAGCTCGCGGACGGCTCGTGGATGGGGCACGAGGATGCTCGCGATTGGGGACGTCGCTTCACCTATCAGAACCAGCGGCTGCTGTACTGGCCGCTGCTGATGAGCGGCGACGGCGACCTGATGCAGCCGTTCTTCGGCTACTACTTCGACCTGCTACCGGTCCGCAAGGCCATCACGAAGGCATGGTTCGGACACGGCGGTGCATACTATCGCGAGAATGTCGAGCCCACCGGCGCCGAGCGTGACTGCGGCAAGAGAGGCACGACCACCCACGACAAGCCGCCCAAGACGAAACCGGGCGAGAACGACGGCAAGGGTTACTACCACAGCTACTACTTCACCTCCGGACTCGAGACGGTCGCCATGATGGTGGACCACGTCAAGTACACCGGAGACGAGCGGTTCCGCGACGAGGTCCTCGTTCCCTTCGCCCGCGAAGTGCTGCTATTCTTCGACGAGCACTACTCGCGCGACGAGGATGGCAAGGTCCGCCTCGATCCGGCCATGGTGCTCGAGACCTGGTGGATCGCGGTCAACCCGGCGCCGGACATCGCCGGACTTCGATTCTGCCTGGACGAGCTGCTCGCGTTGCGCGCCGGCTCGAAGGAGGATCAGGCGAACTGGCGTCGCTTCCGCGCGGAGATCCCGGAGATCCACCTGCACGAGATCGACGGGCGCCGGGCCATCGCGCCGGCCGAATCCTGGAAGCTGCGCCGCAACGCCGAGAACGGCGAACTCTATCCGGTCTTCCCGTTCCGCTGCTTCGGATTGGGACGAGGCACGGAAGACATCGTCGCCTGGACGATGAAGCACCGCACGCTCAAGAACGCGTTCGGCACCAAGTGCTGGACCCAGGACCAGATCCACTGGGCCTATGCCGGCAACGCCGCCGAGGCGAGGGACGGCCTCGTGCGCCGGTTCCGCCACGCGTCGACGCAGTGTCGCTTCCCTCTCTACGGAAGCGCGGGGCCGGACTCCTGTCCGGACTTCGACCACTTCGGCTCCGGCTCCACCGCGCTCCAGCGCATGCTGGTGCAGGAAGTCGGCGACAGGATCCTGCTGCTTCCCGCATGGCCCGCGAGCTGGGACGTCGACTTCAAGCTGCACCTGACGGGACAGACCGTCATTCGCGGCAGGGTGGTCGGCGGGAAGCTCCACGAGGATTGGAGCATCGAGCCGCCCGCGCGCAGGAAGGACGTCAAGGTCTACGCGCCGCAGCCATGAGATCCCCGTAGCAGTCCGTCCGCGTCAGTCGGGCATCTTGCGGTGGACGAACACGCCCTCGAGCCCCTGATACGTGACGAAGAACGCGCCGAGCGCAGCGTAGCGCTCGAAGACGTCGAAGTAGATCTGCTCCTCGCCCGGCCACGGGTACGCGAAGATCACCTCGAAGTCGTCGACGTCGACGTCGAG
>CAYMRB010000627.1:2343-4390 GCA_964392615.1 uncultured Planctomycetia bacterium
GCGCGGGGTGTCGTACACCTCCCCTGCTTTGCGGACCTCCCGCGCGCCGCCCTCGCCCCGCACGTCCGATCCGTAGATCGTGTGCCAGCTCGGATCGAAGAGCTCGTACGGCCACTGGAAGTCCGTCGGCACGAAGCTGCCCTCCTGGACCTCGACGTCCAGGCGGTACTCCGCGAGAAGCTCGCGCGACTCCTTCACCAGCCGTGGGTCGATCTCGATGCCGCACGCGTCGAAGCCGAGGAGCTTGCCAAGGCCGGCGACGACGGCGAAGCCGCTCCCCCACTCGCACAAGCGGCCCGGCTCGCGCTGGAGATCGCGCACGGCCATGAGCACGCCGCAGACGGCCTCGTAGTCGCTCGGAAAGAAACCCATGTACGGAGTCCGACGGTGGCGCTCGAGGTACCCATCGATTCGACGCATGGAGCCCTCCAGAAACGATCGCACATTGCCCGGAAGCGGTGCGGTCAGCGTGCCGTCGATATCCAATCGCTCGAGAGCCATACGGTGTGTTCTTCCTCGACGTCGCGGTGCGGCCGTGCAGTTAGCTCAACAGGGCAAAATCCGCCTCGATCGTAGCTCCATCGACCAACGCGTCGACGAGCATGCGGGCGCTTGCCGGCGATTGCAGGATGCCGCTCTTGAAGTGACCCGCGGCGACCCAGAGATTGTCGATGCCCGGCCACCTGCCGAGGAACGGGCCGCCGAGGCGCATCGCCTTCGGCCGGAGACCGACGTGCTGCTCGACGACGTCCTCCACTTGCAGATCGGGCAACGCGTGACGCGCTGCCGCGAGAACCTCGCAGCGCCCCTCGTCGGTCGCTCGCTCGTCGAAGCCGACATCCTCGACGGTGCTGCCGATCCACAGCTCCCTGCCCTGCGGCACGAGGTAGAAGTCGCGGTCCGCGCCCGGCGGCCGGAAGTGGACGACACGAGCCGGCGCCTCGTGCCGCGCGACGAGCACCTGACCGCGGATCGGTCGGACATCGATCGCGGCCCCCGGCACGTTCTCCGTCACCCGATTCGACCACGCTCCGCCGGCCACGACGATCGCACGCGTGTCGGCAGCAAGCTCGTCGCCGGACTCGGCGTGGACGACGGCGTGGCCCGAACGACCGACGCCTACCGCGACCGACGTATTCTCGACGATCGCGACCCCTCGAGCTCGACAGGAGGCGACCAGAGCCTCGACGAGGCGGCATGGGCTCACGGTCGACTCGCGATCGAGCATGAGGCCGTGCTCCCAGCGCCCTCCGTACCCCGGAACGACGCTCTCGATCGCGTCACGCCCGACGAGCTCCGCCCGCACTCCTGCCTCCGCCCAACGCGACACGACCCGCTGCGGAAGAGCCGGAGCCGCTTCGAGCAGGTGAAGCGCGCCGCACTCGCGGTGCTCGATGTCGAAGTCGGTCTCCTCGCGGAGCTCCGCAGCCAGCGCTGCGAAGCTGGCCCGCCCCGCGCGCGACAGACGCGTGTACGCCGTCAAGCTGCGGCCCGGCACCGCCAACACGCCGGCTGACGACGCGGACGCACCACCCCCGGCGCACCGCGCGTCGACGACCGTCACACGTACGCCGCGACCCGCAAGCCCTCGCGCCACCTGCAGGCCAACCGCGCCAGCGCCGACGACGAGAACGGACTCGCCCGGCTCGATGTTCCGATCCCGTCGATTCACGATGGGCAGAGTGTGACACGTTCGCCTCGCGGGTGGAAGGGTTGTCGGAGCGCGTGAACTCGATCGTGGCGCCGCACGCGGCGATCACGACGACCGCGGACGACATCGGCCTACCGCCTCTCGGTGGATGCACGAGAACGCGCTCGGGCGAGCCGCCGGCGCCGACTAGCGCTCGTCCGGCGGCGTCGAGGTCGGGAGGACCACCACCGGGCACGAGCCGAAGGCCAGACGCCGATCGCCTTGAGCTTCGAGAGGCGAAACACAGGCTCGGCCAGAGGACTGCCGCTGCACAGGCTGACGCTCGCGCCCATCGTGTCCACCCGAAGCCCGTTCTCGATCTCGCTTTCGCGCAGGGAGAAGAGAAGACAAGAATCC
>CAYMRB010000628.1:0-4389 GCA_964392615.1 uncultured Planctomycetia bacterium
CGGTGGGTGCGGAACGTCACGCCGTCGGGCTCGAGCACCATACGGCTGACGAGGTTGTGGACCGGTTCGCAGATGAACGCATCTCCGGCGAAATGCGGACCGAAGACATCGTCGCGGTACAGCTCGAGACCGCAGCAGGAGGTGAACCGGTTCACCATGTGTTGGTCGTTGAAGCGCGGCTGCGTGCGGCTGATCGGAAACACGGAGCCGGCTGCCGGCGCGATGCGGTGGCGCGGTGCCGGCGGAGCGACGTGCGGGTTGCGACGCAGGTAGCGGTCGGCGAGGACGAAGTGGAACATCGGCTGCGTGTTGTCGTTGCCGAACCAATTGCCGTCGTCGTCGCGCACCGTCGAGAACTGCGTCTGTCCGGTCGTCGTCTCGATGCGGCCGTCGTCGGGGCGGATGCGGAAGTCGCGCCCGCTGATGTCGACCGCGCCGCCTGTCCGGAGCGAACGGATCTTGCCTGCCGAGTTGCCATTCGCGCAGTGCAGCCAATTGTCGAGGCCCCACGCGAGCGTGTTGACGCGGTGTTGCTGGTTGCCCTCGCCGAAGCCCGTGAAAAGCACCTCGCGACGGTCGGCGCGGCCGTCGCCGTCGGTGTCGGCCGCCCAGAAGATGTCGGGCGCCGCGGTGACGAGAACGCCGTCGCCCCAGACGCGCACGCCGTCCGGGAACGGCAGCTCGTCGAGGAAGACGGTGCTGCGGTCGTATCGGCCGTCACCGTCGACGTCCTCGAGACAGACGATGCGGCCGCCCGGCTGCCCCTCGCCGTCCATGCCGAGCGGATAGTCGATCATCTCGGCAACCCACAGCTTGCCGTCGAGTCCCCAGTCGAAGTCGACGGGGTCGCGGACGAGCGGCTCGGCGGCGACGAGGTCGATCTCGAAACCGGGCAAGGTCTCCATCGACGCGAGCGAGGCCTCGGGCGATTTCGCGCCAGGGTCGACGCCGGCCAGGAGCGCGCCGAACGAGCGTCGGGCGACGAGGTTCGGCAGCGTCGCGGTGTGCTCGTTCTGGACCCACAGGTGGCGCGAGTGGATCCACGCGCCGTTGTTGCGGCCGTCGCGCACGATCGGGGGCACGGTCTTCGCGCCGGCCGCTTCGCTTCCGCGCAGACCCGCGAGCACGCGTCGCGACCAACCCCGTGCGAGTGAATCGAAGAGCCAGACGCCGTACCGCGTCTCGTTCGAGAACAGGAGGTCGTCGTCGCCGTCCTCGTCGAGATCGACGCAGCGCAGGCCGGCGTCGCGGCCATGTGCGTCGACGATCGTCACCGCCTCGGGCAGGGACCAGGGCAGCCGGCGCCATCTCCGCGCGACGACGTCGCGGCGGAATACCGCGTGGCGACTCGGGCTAGCGACCAGGAGCTCGCAGACGCCGTCGCCATCGACGTCGCGCAGCCGCACGCCGCCGTCGCGACCGTCCTCGATCGTGCGCACGATCTGCCCGTCGATTTCGAGGCCGTCCAGAAGCGACGGATCGGCCACCCAGCGCTGTCCGTCGAAGCGCCAGGAGCCGCTCAGCTCGTGCGTGCGGACGAGCATCGCGGCGCGACCGCTGCGGTCGACGACGCCGAAGCGCACACCGGTTCCGCACGGACCGTCACCGTCACCGTCGCTGTCGTCGCTGTCGTCGCTGTCGTCGCTGTCGCCGCTGTCGCGGACCAACGCGACCGGTAGCTCGCCGTCGATCCACTTCCCGGTCTCGGAGTTCCAGACGCGCGTGCGGCGCACTGCATCGTTGCCGATCAGGACGTCGAGGAAGCCGTCGTCGTCGAGGTCGATGAGACGCACGCCGTTGTCGCCGCCGTCGCTCGCGCGCAGCGTCTGGCCGGCGAGCAGGTGGGTCTCGAGGCGTTCGGCGGCGTCGTCGAAGTTCAGGAACTCGACCCGCGAGCCCCAGCGCTCGACAGCGTGATCGATGAGCGCGATGATCTGCTCGTTCCGGATCCAGCCGTGGGGGTGGAAGACCAGGCTGAACGCGCCCTTCTTGAGCACGTGGATGTCGATCGATGCCTTCAGATCGTCGACGGTCCGCGGCGCGTTCGTGCCGTTGACGTTCTGGGCTTGCCAATCGCTAGGCACGACGCACGGAAACTGCCAGCAGAGGCCGCCGACGACCCACGGCCACGGGTAGTCCTCGACCGTGTTGACGTAGGACGCGAACGGCACGTAGCGGCGGAAGCGGCTTTGGCCCTCGGGCGATAGGACGAGCGCCGACGGCAGCTCGGGATCGCGAGCGGTCGGGATGTTGCAGATCGACGAGTCGATGACGAGGAAGTTGCCCGCGGGCGTCGCCGCGTTGAAGATCTCGGCGAAGAACCGCGGGCTCGGCGTGTTCATCGAGTCCATGCACGGGACGCGGAACGCGACCGGGCGACTACCCGGAATCGCGTCGAGGAGGTCGACGCAACGGTCGAACGTCGACTTGACCGCGGCGAAGTCGCCCCCCGCGAGAAGCGGGCACGGGTGGTCGATCGTGTGCGTCTCGATGCTCAAGCCCTCGGCGAGCCAATCCTGCAGGTGCGGATCGTCGGAGGGGACCGAGTTCGTCATGATGCTGACGGGCGCCCGCCCCGCGACCGAGCGCAGGCGATCGAGTATCGGCCGCAGGAAGTTCTCGTACTGCCCGATGTCGCGCATATCGTCGATCGACAGAATGATCGCCGCGTCGACGCCCGGCGCGCCGAGCCACTGCGGCGTCGTCAGGCGCGGAAAGTCACGCGAGACGTAGTACGGATCGTCGCCGTCGAGGTAGACGAGGCGGTTGCCGCCGCCCGCAACCACGACGAGCGGGCAGCACAGGAGCAGCAGCAAGGCAGCGGCGAGGGTACGCATCGTCGCGACTCGATTGGGTGGTCGTTGGAGGAATCGGGAACGCGAACGATGGTACTCGAAACGCGGCCGCGCTCGGAAGGTCGAGAAGATGTGTGGTGATGTGGCTGGGGCCGAGACCGAGTCCGACGCCGAGTCCGAGACCGACGCCGAGTCCGACGCCGAGTCCGACTCCGAGTCCGAGTCCGACTCCGAGTCCGAGCCCGACCCCGAGTCCGACTCCGAGTCCGACTCCGACCCCGAGACCGACTCCGAGACCGAGTCCGACTCCGACCCCGATCCCGAGCCTGACTCCGACTCCGAGTCCGACTCCGATCCCGACTCCGACTCCGAGACCGACCCCGACCCCGACTCCGCCTACCCCCGCACCTCGGCCCACGCCCAGTCGAGCCATGGGGTCAGCGCTTCGAGGTCCGCTGTCTCGACCGTCGCGCCGCCCCAGATGCGCAGGCCGGCGGGGGCGTCGCGATAGGAGGCGATGTCGTAGGCGACGCCTTCGGCCTCGAGCTTCTTCGCGATCGACTTCGCGATCTTGGCGCGCTCGGCGGGTTCCTGCGCGGTGAACCAGTCGTCGACGATTTCGAGGCAGATCGAGGTCGACGAGCGCGTTGCCGGGTCCTTCGCGAGGAAACCGACCCAATCGGTCGCGTCGACCCAGCGACTGACGGCTGCGAGGTTCTGCGCGCTGCGCTCTCGCAATCCGGCGAGGCCGCCGAGGCCTTCGGCCCATGCGAGGCTGTCGAGGACGTCCTCGACGCACAGGAGCGACGGCGTGTTGATCGTGCTGCCTTTGAAGACGCCCTCGATCAGCTTGCCGGCCTTCGTCAGGCGGAATAGCTTCGGGAGCGGCCACGGCGGCGTCCAGCTCTCGAGGCGCTCGACCGCGCGCGGGCTGAGCACGAGCACGCCGTGCTGCGCCTCGCCGCCGAGGACCTTCTGCCACGAGTACGTCGCGACGTCGATCTTGTCCCACGGGATGTCCATTGCGAAGACCGCCGAGGTCGCGTCGCAGATCGTCAGTCCCTCGCGATCCGCGGCGATCCACTCGCCGTCGGGCACTCGGACGCCGGACGTCGTGCCGTTCCAGGTAAAGACGATGTCGCGGCTCGGGTCCGTCGAGCCGAGATCGGGAAGCTCGCCGTAGCCGGCCTCGATCGCGCGGACGTCGTCAAGCTCGAGCTGCTTGACGATATCGGTGACCCAGCCCTTGCCGAAGCTCTCCCACGCGAGGACGTCGACGCCGCGTGCGCCGAGGAGGGTCCACATCGCCATCTCCATCGCGCCCGTGTCGGAACCGCCGACGATGCCGAGGCGGTAGTCGTCCGGGAGGCCCAGCAGGGCCTTCGACCGCTCGATCGCCGCCGCGAGCTTCGCCTTGCCATCGGCGCTGCGGTGCGATCGGCCGAGGACGGCTCCGTCGAGCGCGGCGAGATTCCAGCCGGGGCGCTTGGCACAGGGGCCGGAGGAGAAGCACGGGTTGGCAGGGCGGCGTTCGGGTTGCATCGGCGGTCTCCGTGGACGGTCTTCCAAGGGCAGCGGCCGAGTGTAGGGCGAG
>CAYMRB010000629.1:0-4386 GCA_964392615.1 uncultured Planctomycetia bacterium
CGGCGGGATGCGCGCGGTATCCTACTCGATCCCATCGGCGACGTGAACCGACGCGTCACGTCAATACTCATGGAAGCCGGCGCCGGTCTTCCGGCCCAGGCGCCCGCTCGCCACCATGCGGCGAAGCAGCGGACACGGCCGGTACTTCGGATCGCCGAGGTCGCGATAGAGCACCTCGAGGATGTTCAGACAGACGTCGAGACCGATCAGGTCGGCCAACGCGAGAGGCCCGAGCGGGTGGCGCATGCCGAGCTGCATCACCGCGTCGACCTCCTCCGCGCCCGCGACGCCTTCGAGGACGCAGTACATCGCCTCGTTGAGCATCGGCATCAGCACGCGATTGCTGACGAAGCCCGGGAAGTCCTCGACGACGACCGGCGTCTTGCCGAGCGTTCGCGCCAGCAGCGCGGTCGTCTCGACAGTCGCAGCCTCGGTGCGCTGACCGCGGACGATCTCGACGAGCTCCATCACCGGCACGGGGTTCATGAAGTGCATGCCGACGACGCGCTCCGGTCGCGCGGTCACCGCGGCGAGCTCCGTGACCGAGATCGACGACGTGTTCGTCGCGAGGATCGCGTCCTGAGGCGCAGCGCGGTCGAGTTCGCGAAAGACGGAGCGCTTGACGTCGCGGTCCTCGACCACCGCCTCGATCGCCACGTCGAACGTCCCGGCACTCCCGACGTCTTCGGCGGCCTGCAGCCTCTGGAGAGACTCGTCCAGCTCGTCGCCGGCCATCAGTCCCTTGCCGAGCCAGCGCTGAAAGCCGTCGTGGATGTCGATCCGCGCGGCAGACAGAACGGCCGGGTCGGGATCGACGAGTGTGACCGCGAAGCCGTTCCCCGCGAAAACCTGGGCGATGCCGCGGCCCATCGCGCCGGCGCCGATCACGGCGACCCGGCGGATGTCGCGAAGATCGCGAGTCCGATCGATCGCATCGGTCATGTGGGGGCCCCCTACTTCAGGATCTTCTCGTCGTGCTTGGTGCCGTTGAACGACAAGATCTTCTTCCTCTTGTCGAGGACGGTCTCCACGTGGACCGGGCGCCCCCAGATCTTGAAGACGTTGACCAGCGTGTCGCGCGCCTGCGAAAGCTCCAGCGGCACACCGCCGTAGTCGTGCCACAGATACAGCTCGCCGCGGTTCTTGTAGTTGCCGTCCCGCACGTAAATCCCGGGCTGCCCCATGTGGGTCAGGCTAAAGAGGAGCTTGTCCTTGACCGTCTTGAACTCGCGCGAGTCGATCACGTAATCGCCGGTTTGCTTGTTGTACTCGAACGAGAAGAGCTTCTGCTCGCGACAGAAATCCTCGGTGAGGAACTCGTCGATGAACGTCACGTCGTTGTACACGCGACGGACCTCGAAGATCTTCTCGCGACCGAGCCCGAGCTTGCGATCCCAGCTCGCTTTCGCAGCGGCGTCGTCGCACCGCTCCCACTCCGGGCCGAACCGCCCCCGATTCCAGCGATCTTCGATGTCGCAGAAGAGCTCGAGCCCGACCTTGTACGGGTTCAAGCGCCCCGGCTGCATCCCCATCGTCCGCGAGTGGTGATCCGCGAAGTCGACGATCTCCGCAGCGGTCGCCGCCTTCTCGGTCATGATCGTCGAGTGCCAGTAGCTCGCCCAGCCCTCGTTCATGATCTTCGTCATGCCTTGAGGGGCGAAGTAGTAGGCTTCCTCGCGGACCATAGACAGGACGTCGCGCTGCCAGCGCTCGAGCGGCGCGTTCTCGATCAGGAACAGAAGGATGTCGCGCTCCGGCTCCTCCGGGAAGTTCTTCTGGCGCTCGATCTCATCGAGCAGGCGCTCGCGTTCGGCCTCGAGGTACTCCGGCGGGTTGATGAAGGAGTCCATGTAGGACTTCGACTTCAAGCGCGGCGCCTGAACGTTGTGCGCACGCGCTTCGCGCTCATCCTCAGTCGTCTCTCGACGCCGCTTGATGAACGGCGAGTGGATGTCGATCAGGTTGTCGAGCGACACGCAGCAATCGATGAACTCCTCGACGGGGCCGAGACCGTACCGCTCGATGTACCGCCGCATGCGGACGCCGTGATTGGCGATCTCGTCCATCATCTTCCGGTTCGTCTTGCTGAACCAGTAGTTGCACTTGAAGAAGTCCGAGTGCCCGTAGACGTGCGCCATGACGAGCTTTTGATCGACGACCGGATTGCAGCGCATGAGATACGCGTAGCACGGGTCGTTGTTGATCACGAGCTCGTAGATCTTCTGCAGCCCGTACGAGTACCCCTTGCGCAGCTCCTCGTACTCCATCCCGAACTTCCAATGGGGATAGCGCGTCGGGAAGCCGCCGTACGCGGCGATCATGTTCATCTCGTCGTAGTCGATGAGCTCGAAGATCACCTCGAAGAAATCGAGCCCGTAGTCGACTGCGTAATCGCGGACCTCCTCCACCATCGCCGCGAGATCAGGGGTCAGATTGCTCGACTTCATGCGCCCTTCCCCAGGAAGGCCTTGATGGATTCGTAAATCTCGTCGCGGCTGTTGATCTCGGACAGGAGCAAGGTCTCCTCGTCCTCGAAGTGCTCGCGCAGATCCTTGATGAACTGCCCGCTGCCGTACGCGCTCTTCACCTGGCCGTAGCAGAACACGTTCGATACGGGAAGCAGCGACTCGCGCAGCAGGTCCATGCAGAGCGTGGTGTCCTCGCCGCCCCAATTGTCGCCATCCGAGAAATGGAACGGGTAGATATTCCACAGGCTCGGATCGTACTCGGCCTCGATGATCGACTTGGCGAGATTGTAGGCGGACGAGATGCGCGTGCCGCCCGACTCGCGAACGTGGAAGAACGTCTCGCGGTCGACCTCGCGCGCCGCGGCGTCGTGGATGATGAAGCGCGTCTCGATCTCGCGATACTGCGACCTGAGCCACGTATCGATCCAGAAGCTCTCCATCCGGACGATCTCTTTCTGCTCCGCACCCATCGAGCCGGACACGTCCATCATGTACAGAATGACGGCGCTCGACTCGGGCAGCGTGTGCGGCTTCCAGGATCGGTAGCGGCTGTCCTCCGGATACGGAATGATCACCGGCCGCTCCGGATCGTACAGCCCCGTCATGATCTGACGCTTCAGCGCTTCCTTGAACGTGCGCTTGAAGTGCCGCAGGGAGTCGGGACCGCTACGATGGATGCCGGTGTACTTGTCCGTGGAGGACTTCGTCGACCGATCGCCGCGCGGCTCGATCCGCGGGAGCTCGAGCTCCTCGCCGAGGATCTCGGCGAGCTCCTCGAGAGAGACCTCGACCTCGAGGGGATGCTCGCCGGGCTGATCGCCGGCCTGGCCCTCACCGGGGCCCTCCTGGTCGATCGGCGTGCCTTCCTCGCCATCGCCCTGTCCGACGCCGCCGGATTGCTCCTGGCCGTAGCGGAAGCGCGGCAGATTGACGTGAGGCAGCGGAATCGAGACGACGCTATCGCCCTGCTTGCCGAGCATCTCGCCGTGTGAGATGTACTTGCGCAGGTTCTCCTTGATCCTCCCGCGGACGATCTGGCGGAAGCGGTTGACGTCGGGGTCGATGCGTTGCACGGCGCTACCTCACAGGGGTCCGCGCGTGGCGCGTGACCTCAGGAGAGAGTTCCTCCTAGGTCTTCTTGCTGTCGCCGCGCGCGAAGATGGAGGCCACGTAGTTGAGCACGTCGGTCGCGCTGACCTCGTCGTAGCCGAAATTCTTGATGAGTCGATTCTTGACGACGTCGATCTTCTCTTGCGTCTCCTTGTCGACCACCGACGACACGAGGCTGGTGAGCTTGATCGTGTCCTTCTGGTCTTCGAAGATCTTGAGCTCGAGGGCCTTCTGAAGGCGCTCGTTCGTCCTGTAATCGAAGTTCTTGTTCTCGACCGCCAGCGCGCCGATGTAGTTCATGATCTCCCGGCGGAAGTCGTCCTTGCGACTCTCCGGGATCTCGATCTTCTCCTCGATCGAACGCATGAGACGCTCGTCCGGCTCCTCTTCCTGCCCGGTGTACTTGTTCCGGACCTTCTCTTTCTGCGTGTACGCCTTGATGTTGTCCACGTAGTTGGAGCAGAGCTTGGCGATCGCCTCCTCGTCAGCCGAGATGGCGCGCTGCACCTCGTTCTTGACGACGTCCTCGTACTCCTCCTTGACGACCGCGAGGAGCTCTTGGCAGCGCTTCTTCTGCTCGTCGTTGGTGATCAGGGAGTGGTGCGTGAGACCGTCCTCGAGCTCGTTGAGCACCATGAACGGATTGATGCACGTGACCGCCTCGTCGTAGACGAGCGCGTTGGAGATCTTGTCCTGGATGTAACGCGGCGAGATGCCGTCCAGCCCCTCACGCCTGGCCTCGCCGCGCAGCTCCTTGACGTTCTCCTCGGTGAAGCCGGGCAGCGTCTTGCCGTCGTAGAGCTTGAGC
>CAYMRB010000630.1:0-4385 GCA_964392615.1 uncultured Planctomycetia bacterium
GGGCGCGGTTCTGGGGGCGCGCGGGGCGCGGGGCGGCCCGGGCGGGTTTTATGGGGGGGGGGCTTTGGCGGCGCCTGTGCGGCCTGCGCGTCGAGAGTCGTCGCGTCGCGCGGCCCGGCATGGAGATCTACCTGGGCGACGAGGCCGTCGGGCGAGTGACGAGCGGCGCGCCGTCCCCCACTCTCGGCCAGCCGATCGCGCTCGCGTACCTGACGACCGCCGCGCGCGACGCGGTTCGCGACGGCACCGACGCCGCGCTGACGGTCGATCTGCGCGGTAAACGCGAGAAAGTCGCGATCGAGCCCTTGCCTTTTTTCTCTCGAACGCGCAAGAAATCGACACGGTAATCCGGTTCGCAGGAGAACCGGCTTGCTGAGAGACCGGCTCGCGGATGGATCCGGTCGACAAAGGCTCTATTCCGAGCTCTCCGGACGGGATGGCCGGAGGGAACGAATGAGACGGGAGGGACCCGATGTCGCGACCTGAAAACCTGAAGTACACGGACTCGGACGAGTGGGCGCTCGCGGAAGGTGACGTCGTCACGATCGGATTGACCGACCACGCGGTCGATCAGCTCGGCGACCTCGCATTCGTCGACCTGCCCGAGCCCGGGCTCGAAGTCGCCGCCGGCGATCCGTTCGGCGAAATCGAATCGACGAAGGCCGCCTCCGAGCTCTTCTCGCCGCTGTCCGGCGAGATCGTCGAGGTCAACGCGGAGGTCGAGGAGGCGCTCCACCGGATCACCGAGTCTCCTTACCAAAAGGGCTGGCTCGTCAAGATCCGCATGTCCGCCCCGGCCGAGTACGAAGCGCTGATGTCGGCCAGCGAGTACGCCGCGAACATCGAAGCTCGGGAGCTTTGACGATTCCGCCCCGGCGGAACGACACGACCATCGTGTAGAGAGGGGCTCGGGAGCGCAGGACGCCAAGGATGGCATACGTACCCCACAACGCGGCCGATCGCGACGCGATGCTCGAGACCATCGGCCTCGAGAGCATCGATGATCTGTTTCGCTCGTTGCCGGCGGAGCTACAGCTCGGTCGGCTGCTTGACGTGCCGGCCGGCGCCGGCGAGGCCGGGGTCCTCCGCGACCTCGAACGGCTCGCGGAGCGCAACACGCGCCTCGATCGCGGTCCGTCGTTCCTCGGCGCCGGCTGCTACCGGCGCTTCGTGCCGGCCGCGATCGACGCGCTCGCGAGCCGCGGCGAGTACTCGACGGCCTACACGCCGTACCAGGCCGAGGTCAGCCAGGGAACGCTGCAGGCGATCATCGAGTACCAGACGATGATCTGTCAGCTCACCGGCATGGAGATCTCCAACGCGTCGATGTACGACGCGGCGACGGCGCTCGCCGAGAGCGTCCTGATGGCCTGGGCGATCCACGGGCGCGGGCGCCGCGTCTGCGTGTCGGAAGGCGTGCACCCCGAGTACCGGCGCGTGCTGGAAACGTACGTGCGGCACCACCCGATCGAGGTCGAGACGATCGCGCTCGAGGGCGGAACGACACCCGTCGATGCGATCGGCTCCGCGCTCGATCCCGACGGCGAGGGCGAAGACGATGTCGTCGCGGTCGTCGTGCAGAGCCCGAACTTCCTCGGCTTCCTCGAGGCGACGCAGTCCATCGGCGCGCTCTTCGACGCGGCGGCCGACAGGAAGCGGCGGCCGCTCCTGATCGCGGTCGTCGATCCGGTCTCGCTCGGTGTGCTGGAGCCGCCCGGCGCGTGGAGCGCGGACATCGCGATCGGCGACGGGCAAGGGCTCGGCAATCCTCCGTCGTACGGAGGCCCCTCGTTCGGCTTCTTCACGACCCGCCACAAGCACGTGCGCAAGGTGCCCGGACGCATCGTCGGCGAAACAGTCGACCGCAGCGGAAGGCGCGGCTACGTGCTGACGTTCCAGACCCGCGAGCAGCACATTCGACGCGAGCGCGCGACGAGCAATATTTGCACGAACCAGGGGCTCTGTTCGCTACGCGGCGCGATGTACCTCGCGCTGCTCGGTCGCGAGGGGCTGCAGGAGGTGGCGGCGGCGTCGACGCGCAAGGCGCACCATGCGTTCGCACGCCTGACCGCGCTGCCGGGGGTCGAGCCGGTCGCCGGCGCCCCGTTCTTCCAGGAGTTTCCGCTGCGGCTGCCGCGTCCGGCGGCTGATGTCTACCGCGAGCTCAGCGCGAGCGGCATCGTCGGCGGGCTACCGCTGGGCCGCTACTTCGCCGAGCGCGAGAACGAGATGATGTTCGCGACGACGGAGATGACGACGGTCGACGACATCGATCGGCTCGTCAACGCCCTCGCCGGCATTCTGAGCGCCGCAACCGAGAACGAGGCCCGAGCCGAGGCCGTGCAGTGAACACGCCCCACCCGACGAGACCGACCGACGGCGATCCGCGCGTCGACGAACCGACCCTGTTCGAGCTGAGCCGATCGGGGCGCCGAGGCGTGCGCCCGCCGGTCGCGGAAGACGGCCTGCCCGCACTCGAGGACTGCATACCGGCCGACGCGTTGCGTTCGGCGCCGGCGCCGCTCCCGGAAATCGCGGAACCGACCGTCGTCCGTCACTACACGCGACTGTCGACACAGAACATGTCGATCGACAGCGTCTTCTATCCGCTCGGCTCGTGCACGATGAAGCACAACCCGCGCGTCAACGAGGTCGCTGCGTCGAACCCCGGTTTCACGCAGGCGCACCCGCTCGCGACGGTCGACGAGACACAGGGGTACCTCGAGCTGTTCTGGCGGCTCGAACGGCTGCTCGCCGAGATCAGCGGCCTGCCGCACGTCAGCCTGCAGCCCGCGGCCGGCGCGCACGGCGAGCTGACCGCTCTGATGATGATCAAGGCGCGGTGCGTCGAACGGGGCGAGGCGGATCGCAATGTCGTCCTGATTCCGGATAGCGCTCACGGTACGAATCCGTCGAGCTGCACGATCGCCGGCTTCAAGACGCGCAGTGTGCGATCCGGCGCGGACGGCACGGTCGACCTCGAGCACCTCGCCGAGTGCCTGAAGCCCGACGTCGCGGCGATGATGATCACGAACCCGAACACGCTCGGCATCTTCGAGCACGGGATCGCGGAGATCAGTCGTCAGCTGCACGACGCCGGCGCAATGCTCTACATGGACGGCGCGAACCTGAACGCGATTCTCGGCGTTGCGAGGCCGGGCGATTGGGGCGTCGACGTGATGCACTTCAACGTGCACAAGACGTTCTCGACGCCGCACGGCGGTGGCGGTCCGGGAGCCGGGCCGATCGCGGTCGTCGACGAGCTCGAGCCATACCTGCCGGTGCCGCGCGTCGCGCGAGTCGGGGACGGCGACAGTGATGCGGGGGAGGGGGCGACGTTCGATCTCGTCGAGGACGCCCCGCAATCGATCGGCAAGGTGCGCTCGTTCTTCGGCCAATCGGGAATCCTCGTGCGTGCGATGGCCTATCTCCTCGCGCACGGTCCGGAGGATCTGCGCGCGGTCGCCGAGCACGCGGTGCTCAACGCGAACTATATCCGCAAGCGGCTCGAGGAGGCGTACCACCTGCCGTACGACACCCCGAGCTTGCACGAGGTCGTGTTCACCGCGAAGCGCCAAAAGGCGACCGGCGTGCGCGCGCTCGACATCGCGAAGCGGCTGATCGACCTCGGCTTCCACCCGCCGACGATCTATTTCCCGCTCGTCGTCGCGGAGGCGCTGATGATCGAGCCGACCGAGACGGAGACGGTCGAGACGCTCGACGCGTTCTGTGACGCGATGCTCGCGATCGCCCACGAGGCCCAGACGAACCCGGAGAGACTCCACGACGCGCCGGAACGCCAGGTCGTCGGACGGCTGGACGAGGTGAACGCGGTGAAGTCGCCGATCCTCACCTGTCCGTGCGATAGCGCGGAGTCGTGATCCGGCGCCGCGCAGAAACCACCAGCGATCAGGGCAAACGATATCGCCGCCTTGCCGCCACGTCCTCGTGGATCTGCTTGAGCAGCGCATCCACCGACGCGAACTTCTTCTCCTCGCGGTGCTTGCCGAGCACATCGACCTCGAGGTACTCGCCGTAGAGATCCGCTCGAAGGTCGAGGATGTGGATCTCGACGCGATCGCAGCTCTCGTCGTACCTCGCATCCGCGCCAGCTTCCTGCGCGCCGGTGAACGTCGGCCGCCGGCCGATGTTCACGACCGCCGGGAGCGGATCCGCGTCGGGAAGCTCGACCGCGCCGTCGCTACTGCGGCGCCCCAGCCCGCGAACGTCGGCGAACTAGACACCCACCCGCGGCACCCACACCCCAGGTAGCGCGAGGTTCGCCGTCGGGAAGCCGATCCCACGCCCGCGTCCGTCGCCGCTGACGACCTCGCCGAAGAGCGAGAACGGCCGGCCGAGAAGAGCCTCGATGCGAGCGAGGTCCC
>CAYMRB010000631.1:0-4379 GCA_964392615.1 uncultured Planctomycetia bacterium
CTCGCGGCTGGACAACCTGCAGGCGGCCATACTGAACCACAAGCTGACCAAGTACACCGAGGCGATTTCTCGTCGACGGTACGTGGCCTCGCTGTACCAGGAGCGGCTCGGCGGTGTCGAACAGCTCGCGTTGCCGCCCGGTCCGGATGACGATCCGGATCGGTTCGACGTCTTCCAGAACTACGAAGTCCAGGCCGAACGACGGGACGAGCTGCGAGCATTCCTGGGCGAGAACGGCGTCGGGACGATTGTCCAGTGGGGCGGCAAGGCCGTGCACGAGTTCCGCACGCTAGGTTTCACGCAGACTCTGCCGTACACGGAGGAGCTGTTCTCGCGATTGCTTCTCCTGCCCATGAACACGTCTCTTTCCGACGACGATGTCGATTACGTGTGCTCGACGATCATCGAGTTCTACGACGCATAGGTAGATACCGGCGGGTGCAATGAGAGAGAACTCCGAGGACCAGACGACCGTGTGGCGAAGCATGTTCGCCAGCATGTTGCGGATCCGCGTATTCGAAGAGCGTCTGGCCGAGCTGATCGAGGGGGGCGAGGTCAAGTGCCCATGCCACCTCTACATCGGCCAGGAAGCCGTCGCCAGCGGCGTGTGCGCCGCTCTCGAGAAGGACGATACCGTTTGGGGCGGCCATCGTTCCCACGGCCACTATCTGGCCAAGGGCGGCGACTCGCGGTCGATGATGGCCGAAATCTACGGCAAGGTGACCGGCTGCTCCCGGGGACGCGGTGGCTCGATGCACGTGTTCGCTCCCGAGGTCGGCATCCTGGGCACCGTGCCGCTCGTGGCCGCGACGATCCCGATCGCGGTCGGGGCCGCCCTCGCGAGCAAGCTGCGCGGGGAGGCTGCGGTCGCCGTCGCGTTCTTCGGCGACGGAGCGACCGAGGAAGGGCACTTCCACGAGTCGATGAACCTCGCTGCCGTCTACTCGCTGCCGGTGATCTTCGTCTGCGAGAACAACTTCTACGCGAGTCACATGTCCCTGCTCGAGCGTCGGGCGAAGGACAATATCCAGGCGTCCGGTGCTGCGCACGGCATTCCGGGTCTCGCGCTCGATGGTAACGACTGCGTCGCGGTCCTCGAAGCCGCCACCGAAGCCGTGCGCCGCGCGCGCGCCGGAGAGGGGCCGACCCTGCTGGAGTGCCGCACGTTCCGCTGGCGCGGTCACGTCGGTCCGCGTTGGGACATGGACGTCGGCGTCCAGCGCAAGGACGAGCTCGATGAGTGGCTGCCGAAGGACCCCGTAGCAGGTTTGCGCAAGCGATTGCTCGAAAACGGTGACGACGAGGCCGACCTCGTTCGCGTGGAGGAGGAGATCCGAGCGGAGGTCGAGGACGCCGTCGAGTTCGCGCGCTCCTCCGCGTTCCCCGAGGTCGAAGAGCTCCACGAGCACGTGTTTTGCGGTGAGGGAGGAGATCGATAGATGCGCCGACTCGACTACGCCGGTGCGATCCGCGAAGCGCACGAGCAGCTGTTGTCCAACGACCCTCGCGTCTTCGTGATCGGCCAAGGGCTCTGGAGTCCGTGGTACGTCGGATCGAGCATGACCGACATCGACAAGAAGTTCGGTCGTGAGCGAGTGCTCGACAGCCCGGTCAGCGAGAACGCCACGACGGCCGCCGCGGTCGGTGCGGCGCTCTGCGGGATGCGTCCGATCGTCGTCCATCCCCGCATGGACTTCATGACGCTCGCGATCGACCCCATCATCAACCAGGCGGCGAACTGGTCGTACATGTTCGCCGGCGAGATCGGCGTGCCCGTTGTTCTCCGCCCGATCATCAACCGAGGCGGTGAGCAGGCGGCGCAGCATTCCCAGGCGCTGCAGGCGTATTTCATGCACGTCCCGGGGTTGAAGGTCGTGATGCCCGCGACGGCGTACGACGCGAAGGGGTTGCTCATCTCGGCCGTGCGCGACGACAACCCCGTCATGTACATCGACGACCGCTGGCTCTACGAGCAGGAGAGCGACGTCCCGGAGGAGATGTACGAGGTGCCGATCGGACAGGGCATCGTGCGGCGCGAGGGAAGCGACCTGACCATCGTCGCGTCGTCGTACATGACCTCGCAGGCCGTGAAGGCGGCTCCGCTTCTGGAGGAACGCGGGGTCGACGTCGAGATCGTCGATCTGCGATCGATCAAGCCGTGGGACGAGGAGCTCGTGCTCGAGTCCGTCGCGAAGACCGGACGGCTCGTGGTCGCCGACGGCGCGTGGCAGACGTGCGGCGTTGCGGCCGAGATCGTCGCGACGGTCGCCAGCAAGGGTTTCGAGCACCTACGAGCGCCGATCGAGCGCGTCTGCCTGCCGGATGTCCCGGCGCCGATGAGTCGGCCGCTCGAAGACGAATACTACGCGAGCCTCGGCATCGACAGGCTTGTCGCCACTGCGGAGGCCTTGGTCGGCCAACAGGAGATGGCATGAGCCGTCGAGCTCAGTGCGGCGGTAGCTCGAGTCAGGCGGACGCGCCGCGCCCGTCGCAGGCTGGCGCTGCATCCGTTCCGGGCGAGGCCGACGTCGGGGGCGGCAGCGCCGACTATTCGACTGTCACCGAGGCGCCCGGGAACCGTATCAGCCCGCTTGCGGTGTCGATGATGCGCACGCGTTACGGG
This sequence comes from uncultured Planctomycetia bacterium, assembly GCA_964392615.1. Taxonomy (GTDB): domain Bacteria; phylum Planctomycetota; class UBA8108; order UBA8108; family UBA8108; genus CAYMRB01. The sequence goes on from CAYMRB010000631.1 coordinate 2,624, forward strand.
TTCGCTGCCGGGTACTGCACGGACAAGGACGTGCTCGAGGTCGCGTGCGGTTGCGGCCAGGGGCTCGGCTACCTCGCGCGTACGGCGCGCAGCGTCACCGGCGGCGACTTCACGGGGTCGCTGGTGCGTCTCGCTCGGAACCACTACGGCGAGCGCCTCCCTGTTCTGTGCCTGGATGCCCACAAGCTGCCGTTTGCGGACGAATCGGCGGACGTGGTGATCCTCTTCGAGGCTCTCTACTACCTCGCGCGACCCGACGCGTTTCTCGCGGAGTGCCAGCGCGTCCTGCGCCCCGGCGGTCGCGTGATCCTCTGTTCAGCGAACCCCGAGTGGGCCGACTTCAACCCGAGTCCGCATAGCGTGCGGTACTTGTCGGCGTGCGAGACCGAGGCGCTGTTGCGCGACAGCGGGTTTTCCGCCGAGGTCTTCGGAGCGTACTCGACCCGGCCTCAGGGAGTGCGCGATCACGTCGTCTCGAGCATCAAGCGGATCGCGGTAGCGCTTCACCTGATTCCGAAGACGATGAAGGGCAAGCAGCTGCTGAAGCGCATCTTCATCGGGAAGCTCGTGGACATGCCGGTCGAGCTCGACATCGACGAAGCCGACGTGCCCCGGCCCGTACCGGTCGACACGTCGGCATCGTCGCCGCAGTGGAAGGTGATCTACGCCACCGGGGCAAAGTAGCCCCTACGCCTTGCGGGCGCGGCGACGACGGCCGTAGAGGAGGGCGATGCCGCCGAATGCGGCGAGGGCTGCGCTCGTCGGCTCGGGCATGTGGACCGGATCGCTATCGAGGACGCCGACTCCGAGCAGGTCGGGGTTGCTTCCCCAGCCGCCGCGCGAGCTGATGCGGACGCTCAGCGAGTCGAGATCGGTCTTGCCGAGGCCGATGAACATCCACGCGACGTCCCAATGCACGGCGGTCCCGAACAGGCCGTTGAACTGGCTGCCGCTGATCGTGCCGCCGATCGCGCCGGCGCCATAGCCCGCGCTCTGGTTGTGGACGTAGGAGCCAGCCGCCAGCGCGGAGGTCACGTCCCAGGCGCTGCTCTCGAAGCCCAGCTTGTTGCCGACCGACTGCGCTTCGAAAGCGAGGATTCCAGGCCCGCTCAGAGCCGCCTTCGTGATGCCGAGCGTATCGACGAGCTGGCGGCCGTCGACCTTGGTGGCAGCCGAGAAGCCGCTCAGGGTGAGGTCGGCCGGCTTCCGCGCTCCGCCCTGGCCGAGCACGGCATCTCGACCGTCGGGTGCGCCGAGGGCGTTCTCGGGTCCGGTGACGTTGATCGCGTCGCGGTACTCGGTCGCCCAGCGGATTTGCGTCGGCGCCGCCTCGATCGTGGACGAGACGAACACGCAGGCGATAGCGGTGAGCGTGATGGCTGCAGGGAGTCGCGAGAACACGGGCTTTCTCCTGTCGGTTTCGGAGTCGACCTCGCGGGTCGACTTCGGTGGACTTGACAGGATTGCCGCAAGCGGCGGGCCGACTGGGGCCGGGACCGCGTAACTCCTTGCCGACAAAGCCCCTCGTCAGGCACGAGGGGCGAAGGAGCCGCGTGGCGCCGTCCAGCCTGTGGACAGGGCGGGCGGTCTTCGGGATAGCCCCACGGCGGATAGACCCCGCTCAGCGGCCCTCCTCGTCCCGCCAGTGCGCGATCCGCCACAGAACCAGCGACGCGACGCTGCGATACGGGGACCAGCGCTCCGCCGCAATCGCGGCGATCTCGTCCGGCGGGAGCTTTCGCTCCTCGACCCGCTC
>CAYMRB010000632.1:0-4332 GCA_964392615.1 uncultured Planctomycetia bacterium
GGGAGGGGGTGGGGGCGTGGGAGTGGGAGTGGGAGTCGGCGTCGGAGTCGGAGTCGGAGTCGGTGTCGGAGTCGGCGTCGGAGTCGGAGTCGGTGATCGCCACTCCCCGTCCTCCTCGCCTGGCGTTATCATGGATGCTTCGGGAACGAGGTCTCCCAGTCCATCCTTCGCGGTCCTGCTCCATGGTTCGAACGCTTCGCACTCTCCTCTGCGCGTCGATCTCCGTCGGCGCGTTGTCGCTCGCTTCCGCGGAGATCGTCATTCACGAGATCCACTACGAGCCGGCTGACAAGACCCGTCCGGAGGAGTTCATCGAGCTCTACAACTCGGGCGACCGCGCGGTGGACCTCGGAGGCTGGTTCCTGTCGAACGGGGTGGACTACGCCTTCCCTGCCGGTGCCGAGATCGGCGTGGGGGAGTTCGTCGTGGTCGCGGAGGATCCGGATTCCCTCGCGGATGGCTTCGGTATCGACCGCGCCCGTGTGTTCGGACCGTGGTCGGGTCGGCTCGAGAACGACGGCGAGCGCATCGTGCTTCGCAACTCGGAGGGCGACATCGAGGACGAGGTCGATTACGACCTGGCATTCCCGTGGCCGACAGCTGCGGCGGGTGACGGGAGCTCGATGGAGCTCATCCACCCGTCGCTCGACAACGACCTCGGCGGTAGCTGGCGATCGTCCGGGCTTCTGGACGGGGCGCCTCGCGTGCGGCGGTACCTTCTCGAGCGCGAGAGCGTCGGCTGGCGGTTCCGGCGCGGCACCTCCGAGGCGTCCGATCCGATCGGAGCCTGGCGCGAGCCGGACTTCGTGCCGGACGGCACGTGGGAGGACGGTCAGACGAGCATCGGTTTCGGCGATGACGATGACAACACCGTCCTCGACGATATGCGCAACAACTACACGAGCGTGTTTCTGCGTCACGAGCTCACCATCGAGAGCGCGGCGGATCTGCCCGCACAGCTCAAGATCGGCTACTACGTCGACGACGGCTGCATCGTCTGGATCAACGGCGTCGACGTCCTCCGCAGCACCGGTGCTCCACGCGATGAGGACCCGACGTTCGACATGGGGGCTCGCTCGAGCTCCGAGGCGCGTTGGCGGGACGACTTCTTGCCGGCGCCGTCGTCGTACCTGCGCGTCGGCCGCAACGTCGTCGCGGTGCAGGCGTTCAACCTGCGGACCACCAGCAGCGACTTCTCGATCGATGTCGAGCTGTTCGCGCCGGGCGAGGAGGACTTCCCGGACGATTTCTTCGGGTTTCCGACGCCCGGAGCGCCGAACTCCGTGTACAGCGAAAACGCTCCGCCCCAGGCGCGTCAGGTCCGGCACGCGCCGCAGCTGCCTCGCGCGGATGCGGACTTTGTGGTCACGGCGAAGGTGACCGACCCGCAGGGCGTCGGGGCGGTCCTCCTGCACTACCAGATCGTCCCGCCCGGCGAGTATATCCCGGCGTATCTGCCCCTGACGCACTCTCAATTGCTCGCCAATGCCGATCAGGAGCAAGAGGAAAACCCGGCGTTCTGGGCGCCGGAGAGCTGGACGACCGTGACGATGGTCGACGACGGAACCTCGGTCGACGCGACGGCGGATGACTCCATTTACACCGCGGTCGTACCCGGCCAGGTGAACCGCACGCTGGTGCGATATCGACTGACCCTGCGGGACGCGCAGGGGGTCACGACGTATGTGCCATACGAGGACGACCCGTCGATCAACTTCGCAGCGTTCGTCTGGGACGGCGTCCCAGGGTACGAGATTACACGACGTACCGTAGATCCGGGCGGCGTCGGCACGGTCTACCCGCCGGAGGTGATGGACTCGCTCAACGTCTATACGCTCATCAGCCGCTCGCAGGATCTGGTTCAGTGCGTCGCGGCGAGCCCGGGACTTCAGATCCCGCAGGGAACGCGCGCACGACATGTCGAGAACTGGGAGGGGGCGTTTGTCCACGCGGGCGCCGTGTACGACCACATCCGCTACCGACTGCGCGGCGCGAACGGTCGCTATCAGGTACCTGCCGGCAACCCGTCGAGCGTCGCAGGCAAGCGACACTGGCGGTTCAATTTCAACAAGGGGCGCCATCTCCAGACGCACGACCGCTTCGGGAATCCGTACCCGACGCGCTGGCGCGTGTTGAACACGGGGCGGATGTTCGGCAACCGGATCGACGGCAATTGGGGGCTCAACGATCAGGTCAACGACGTCATCTGGAACGCGTACGACGTGCCCGCCGCGTGGGGGCATTCGTTCCACTTCCGCGTCGTGCAAGGGCCGGACGAGGCGCCGGCGGGCGCCGACGGGCAGTACTTCGGCGACTTCTGGGGCATCGCGCGCGCCTTCGAGAACTACGACGTCCGGTTCCTCGAGGCGCACGGCCTGCGGAAGGGCAACGTGTACAAGCTCGTCAATCAGACGCGCAGCGGCCTCGATCAGCGTCGCTACCACGCCCCCGGCGCGGTCGCCGACGGCAGCGACCACAACAACATCGAGAACCGACTGCGATCGAGCCAGTCCGACGATTGGCTTCTCGCGCACGTGAACTACGACGAGTGGTACCGGTACCACTCGCTCGCGCAGGCGTTCCGGCACTACGACTACTGGGCCGACGCGAATAAGAACGCCGCGTGGTATTTCGAGCCGGACTATCGGCCGGAGAACAGCTTCTACGGTCGCATGTGGACTCTGCCGTTCGATGCCGATGCGACGTGGGGGCCGACCTGGAACCAGGGCGTCGATCGCCCGTACGACGCGATCTTCAGCGGCGGCGGCAAGCCGACGTTCCAGCTGCAGTATCGCAACCACATCCGCGAGGTGCGCGATCTTCTCTGGCAGCGCGACCAGCTCGCGCTGGTGATCCGGCAGACCGCGTCGTTCATGGACGATCTGGAGGAGCCGGACATCGACCGCTGGCGCTCGGCGCCGGACGCGGCGGGGCGGCAGTACTTCAGCGCCTCGAGTCAGAGCCGGCTCGAGGGCAAGTTCAACGACATGATGCGGTTCGCCTTCCAGGGAGGCTCGTGGCCGGGCGGCAGCGTCGGCGCGGGGGGGCGTGCGGCGTTCCTCGACTCGCTCCTCAGCCGCGATCGCAACGCGCTTCCCGCGACGCCGACGATTGCATACACCGGACCGGATGGCTTCCCGATCGACGCGCTGGAGTTCGCGACGAGCGACTTCTCCGATCCGCAGGGCGCTGCGACGTTCGGCGCGGTCGAGTGGCGCGTCGCCGAGGTCTCCGAGTCCGGCAGGGACCCTGAGACGATTCCGCTGTCGGATCCGGTGTGGCGAGCGGAGCCGATGAAGCTCGAGATCGAGGCGACATGGCGCAGCGGTCCGCTGACCGACTCGGGCGCGACGATGCGGTTCGACTCCGCCCTCCTCACCTCCAGCCGTCGCTACCGCGTTCGCACTCGCATGATGGACAACACGAATCTCTGGGGGCATTGGTCCGCGCCCATCAGCTTCGTCGCCGGAGCTCCGCTCGCCGCGACGGCGACGCAAGACGCGTTGCGAGTCACCGAGTTGATGTACCACCCCGCAGGCGATGAAGGCTTCGAGTACATCGAGATCGCGAACGTCGGTGCCGAGACGGTCGAGCTTCGCGACGTCGTCTTGTCGGACGGGGTCGAATTCTCGTTTGCCGAGAGTTCGGTCGAGCGTCTCGATCCCGGCGCGTTCGTGCTCGTCGTCAACAATCTCGCGGTCTTCCGATCGCGATACGACACGGCCGACCTGCTGATCGCCGGCGAGTATGACGGGCGCTTGGGCAACGCCGGCGAGATCATCGAGCTGCGCCACGGCGCGAGCCAGACGATTCAGGCATTCGAGTACGACGACGCGTGGCACCCGACGACCGATGGCCTCGGTCACTCGCTCGTCATCGTCGATCCGCAAGGCCCCCTGGCGGCGTGGGGACTCGCCGCCGGCTGGGTACCGAGCCAGCGCGCGCACGGCTCGCCGGGCACCGAGGAGCCGACGGACGAGATCGGGCTCCAGCTCCCGGGCGACATGACCCAGGACGGCAACCTCGACATCTCGGACGTCATATCGCTCCTGCAGTACCTGTTCCTCGGCGTCGTCGACGAGTTGCCGTGCGGCGACGGAACGCTGGACGCCGAGGGGAACCGCGCGTTGCTCGACGCGGACGCAAACGGGTTTGTCGACCTCAGCGACTGCGTGTACGTGCTCGACTACCTGTTCCGCGGCGGCGGGCCGCTCGCCGGGGGCTCGGAGTGTCGCGAGCTGCCGGAGTGCCCGGACGTGTGCCCGTAGGGGGCGCGGCGGAGTCGGAGTCGGAGTCGGAGTCGGAGTCGGAGTCGGAGTCGGAGCGCCGGTG
>CAYMRB010000633.1:0-4287 GCA_964392615.1 uncultured Planctomycetia bacterium
CCTGCCGTGCCACAGGCGGTCAGCACGACAGGCCTGGAAAGGGTCAGCTGGCCTCCGTCGAACAGCCTCTCGCGAGGGGAGCCTCCCGTTCGAGCCCGACGCCGGGGTGAACGAGTCGGCCCGGACATACTGGTGCGTACGACGAGGTCACTGGCCACGCTCCGAGCTGGGTGCTGGGCTCGCAGGGAGCACTTCGTCTCGGACGCAGCCACTCGTTCCTTCCAGCGCTGCGACGCGCGCCCGTAGGTCGCGAAGTTCCTGTTCCACTCCCGACGATGCGATCTGAAGAGCCCGAACTCTCGCCTCCGTCTTGTAGATTCGACGGAGGAGCACCATGGTCATCGGTGGCAGCGTGTATGGGCTATCAGCAGTTTCTTGCTCTGCGGGTCGATCTCGAACGTGCGGCATGAAGACCGCCAGGAGGATGGCGAGACAGGACATGCCAATGCAGACGGGGCCGACGATTCGCTTCATGTCTTCCTGCGTGGCGGCTCTCGATTCCTACGGCGTACGTGTCCCCCCACGCCGTAGGGCTCTTGGTCCGGTGGGCGTCTCAGCGGGCTATCTCCAAGGAGTAGACCACGTGAGGAACGGTGCCGGAGAATCCCTGCGCTTTCCGCAGATTCTCTATCACGCCAGGCGGCCGTTCTATTCCGGTGCCACGAGGCCGACACCGCTGATCTGCAGTTCGGCGCCGCGATCGAAAGTCGAGCTCGACCAATCTCGGAGCTCGAGCCCGACAGGAGAGACGGGATCACCACGAGCAGGATCCCGCGGTCGAAACTCGTCCAGCGGCAGCGTGAGATCGAGCACGCCTTCGACGTTTCTTCGCGCCACGTATCGCGCGACGACACGCCCATCCGCGCCGACCACTCCGATGCTGAAGACGACCGCGGCCGGCGACGCGACTCTACCTCGAACCGCGATCTTGCTTCCCCGGGCGAGAACGACGGGTTCGTCTCGATCCGGCGAGACCTCGAATGCCACCACGTAACCCACGCGCGCTCGCTCGTCGCGTCCCGTGCGCTCGGGCTGCGCGAACACGCTTCCGTCGCCTTCGCGGAGTGCGGCGGCGCGACGGCGATATGCCTCCGCGGCCTGGTCTTCACGCAGTCGACCGCTATCGATCTCACGACCGATCTCGAGGCGCAAGGCATCGAACGCGGAGACCCACCTCCCCTTGACCGTCTCGCTCTCGAGATCGGCGCGCCACGAACTCGTCGCCTCGCGGCGCTGCGTCGCGCGCAACTCCTCACGCGCCTCGACGGACACCACCACCTGATGAGCGGCCGGCACGTCGACGGAGTCCCGATCGGTGCGTCGGGTGCAGCGAACGGTGCCTTCGTCGACGGTGAGCTTCGTGCGATTCGCATCGACGGTGACGTCGAACCGGGTTCCGAGCACTTGCAGCTCCGCGGCGGGCGTCCACACCAGGAGAGGCTTGTCCTTCGGCTGCGGCGTGACGGTGGCCGATAGATGGCCCTGGCCGAGGTGCAGCTTCTTCTGCTCGACCTCCGAGACCACCAGCTTCGACACGCCGGACAGCGCCGCCGTCGATCCGTCGCGAAACCGCAGCTCGGCGAACGACTCCACGGTGAGCGTCTCCAGAGTGCCACCCGGCAAGTCGCGGCCCGGCTCGAGCTCGAGAACGACCGTGCCGCCATCGCCTGTCCAGCGAACGTCGCCGTCGGCCCGCACAACGGTCACGATCTCGCGCTCCGCGGTCCACAGCAGAACCCACGCGCTCACGGCCAACGCCAGCACGGCAGCCACCGCGCCGGCCCATCGGGCCAGAGGCCACCGCGCCAGAGGCCCGCGCGGGCGCTCGACCGTCGAGCTCGGTTCGCCCGTGGCGAAAGACAGATCGTCCAGCGCGGCCCGCGAGTTCATCTCCTGCAAGTACAGCTCGCGCGCAGCGGCACTCGTCCGCAGCTGCTCCTGCAGGTCACGGAACTGCTCCGGCGTGATCACTCCGTCGGCGTAGGCGCGAATCAACGATCGAAGCAGCTCGGTCATGTCACGCCCTCCTCCGAGAGTCGTCGCCGAACACAGCGCTCCAACAGGTCGCGCAGCGCGTTCAACTTGCGGTACAGCCGGCGCGGATTCTGCTGCGTGTCTTTGGCGATTCGCGCGACCGAATCTCCCGGCGTGTGCACGCTCAAGAGCAGCCGACGTTCCGCGTCGGCCAGCTTGCCGAGACAGCGCTCGACCGCGTCGCGCTCGGCCTCGGCCTTCTCGAGGCGCGCTTCCGCGTCGGTGGCGAGCATCTCGATCACCTCTTCGCTGAACACGAGCCGGTCTCGGGCACGGTTCCGTCGGTGCCGCAGGACAGCGAAGCGGGCGACCACGCAGGCCCAGCGCACGAAACCGTCCTGCGCGTCGGGCGTGAACGAGTCGAACTTGCGCCAGCACGCGAGCCCGACCTCCTGCAGGATGTCGTCGACGTCCTGCGACGATGGCAGTAGCGATCGCACGAAACCTCGCACGGCTTGCTCGTGCCGAGCAAACAGCGACACGAACTCGTCGTAACGTGTGGCGTCTGCGGATTCGGTCATGCTGGCGGATCCGGCCCCGGCCCGTGGTCGGCGAGGGCCGGCGAAGAAAGTCGCGCTACACCGGGTCGCCGGCGCAATCCAGACCGTCCGGCGTGGGATCGGGGCCACGCTGTACACTCGGCTCGGGCAACGGGCCCGTGCCGATGAACAGGCTGTTCAGTATCGCCACGGGATCGACCGAGTCCACGACGCCGTCGTCGTTGGCGTCGGCCGCGTCCATGCACTCCGGAGCCGTTCGGCCCTGGAAGAGGAACCCGAGGATCGCGACCGCGTCGGAGATGTTGACCCGCTGGTCCGCGTTGCCGTCGCCCCGAAGAAACGACGGCGTGCCCAGGAGTGCGGCGAGGACCCGCTCTTCCGCGTCCTCGGTGCACCCGGCCTCGTCGAGGCAGACGCCGATGGCCTCGCGCAACGCCGCAAGGCAGGCAGCCGGATCATCGGCCTCGCGGCACGCGGCCGCAGCCTCGCGTGCATCGACGAGACACTCGGCGCCGCACGGATCCGGGCGCTCGGGAGGATCTGGGCGCTCGGGAGGATCTGGACGTTCGCGGTCACAACCGGCCGCTTCGAGGCACGCGCCGATCCTCTCGCGCAGCGCGACCATGCAGGCCTCGGGGTCGTCGGACTCGCGGCACGCGGCCATCGCCTCGCGGGTTCCCTCGAGGCACTCGGCGCCGCACGGATCGGGACGATCGGGTCCATCGGGACGATCGGGTCCATCGGGACGATCGGGTCCATCGGGACGATCGGGCGGCACACGCTGCGCGAAACCCGCGGGGCTGAAAGCAAGGCCGACGAACAACAAGATGCAGATCCTCATCGGGACCTCCTCGATTCTGCCAAGGGACACTGAGACCCCACGTCCTGACGACGTTTCACTCAGCTACTTCCGGCGAACGCGGGATTACCGCTGAATTCGCGGCCTTTCGAGGTGTGGGGCAGAGCTCCGGGGCCGTCGCGGACGATTCTCTCCGGTTTTCTGGGGCAGAACCGGCAGTCAGCGGAAGTATCTCCATGGCGCTGCGTACACGGGCGAGTCGAATCGCGAGTTGTTCGTGCGGCTTCTCTGCGCCGTCGGCCGCATCGCGCAGACGCCGAGGTAGCTCGATCACGGATTCCACGACACGGAGAACACCCTCGTCTACTTGCAAACACGAGGTCTCCACTCCCAGTACGATCGCCAGAATGGAATCAACCTTCGTTTAGAGGATCTCATGACAACGACCCAGACGCCTCCGGAGCTCGGAGCGGACGACGTCGCCGCGATCGACGAGCTGAGGCGAGACTACCAGCTGCTGTGCGACGAGCTGGGCAAGGTCATCGTCGGCCAGCGCGCGGTGATCGAGCAATTGGCGATTTGCCTGTTCGCCCGCGGCCACGCGCTCCTGATGGGCGTGCCCGGTCTCGCCAAAACTCTCCTCATCCGGCGCCTGGCCGAGACGATGTCGCTGTCGTTCAGCCGCATCCAGTTCACGCCGGACCTGATGCCGATGGACATCACCGGCACCGACATCCTGCAGGACTTCGACGGGCGTCGCGAGTTCGAGTTCGTCAAGGGACCGGTGTTCGCCAATATCGTGCTGGCCGACGAGATCAACCGCGCTCCCGCGAAGACCCAGGCGGCGATGCTCGAGGCGATGCAGGAGCATCGCGTGACGGCGGCGGGCCACTCGCACACGCTCGACGAGCCGTTCTTCGTGCTGGCCACCCAGAACCCGATCGAGCAGGAAGG
>CAYMRB010000634.1:0-4246 GCA_964392615.1 uncultured Planctomycetia bacterium
CGCAGCGCGCGCGTGACCGGATCGATGACCGGGGCGAGCCGGCTGACGTGCCCCTCGAACGTCTGCTCCTCCCATGCGTGGTGTCGCACACGAACCGCCAGCTTCTCCTGTCGTTCCTGCTTCTCCGTGACGGGCTTGACGTCCGAGCCGAGCAGGTCGACCTCGGCGACGAGCCGATCGGTAATCGCGACGCGCGCGACCTCGAAGCCCCTCGTCACCAACTGGCCGTTCGCAACGGGCTGCCCCTCGCTGTCGCGCGCGAGGCGGAGGATGACGCCGTCGATCGGCGTCACCAGATTGGCGCGCTTCTCCGACTGTCGGCTGCGGTCGTACTCGAGCTTGGCACGCTCGAGCTCCGACTGCGTCTTGCGCAGATCGGTGTCGCTGATCACGCCCTGATCACGCAGCTTCTCGGCGGCTTCGTGCTCGGCGCGGGCGGCCTCGTAGGCCTGCCGCGTGGATTCCGTCTGCGCGGTCAAGCGCACGTCTTCGCCGGTGATCGCGGCGATCGTGTCGCCCGCCTTGACGCGATCTCCCTCTCCGTAACGCCGCCCCGACGCATCCTTGGCGATCTCGAGGACGCCGTCGGCCTCGACCTGCAAGCTTGCGACCTCGATCGCGCGCAGCGTTCCCATCGCGACGATTCGGTCTTCGACACTGCCGATTCCGACGTTTCCGCCGATGACCTCGACGACGACCTCGACCGCGTTGCCGCTCGTCTCGGAGTCGCAACCGGCCAGGAGGATGACGAGAGCGAGGGCTATCGGTCCGTATTTCTGATGGCGAGCGGTCATTCCTGTTCCTCGACCGCGTTGTCGGCGGATGGCGACCAGCGGATCGCGTCGGCGATCACGACCTGGCCGTCGGTCTTGTCCGAGATCTCCACCTTAACCTCGCCGGCCGGAAGTTCGAAGCTTCCGACGCTGTTCCAGCCTTCGGTGCTGGCGTTCGAGGCGAAGGTCGCGTCCTGACGATCGACGCCGTCGGACACTGTCAGATGCCACGTGCCCCATTTCCGGACCGTGCCGAACTTGCCGCGGTCGGGGACGTGCAGCTCGAGCTCCCACCGACCCGGTCGCGGGATGGTCGCCGGAAGGATGGCCTTCTTCTTGCCGGATCCCGCGGCCTTCCACGCGATCGTGTGGCGATAGCGCCCCCAGCAGTCGGTGCCGGTCGTGCGAGACCAAGCCGGCGGCGGCGCGAACCGCAGCGCGATGGGCAACCCCTGGTCCGTATCGGCCGTCGCGGCGCGCGCCGAGAGACGCAGGCCGTCGGCGCTCTTGCCAGCGCCCGTGACATCGAACGTCTCGTCGAGGTCGTCGACGAAGATCGTGTCCGTCCGGGGCTTCTCCCACGGCACCTCCTCCGTGCCGTCGAACGGCTCTGCGTCGATGGTCTTCTCTTCGTCGACGGTGTTCACGGGCACCTCGAACCTCGCGCGGTTGAGCGCCAGGTACGGATCGATCCACACCGAGAGCGGCGGGCTGGACGAGATCGTCCCGAACCGTACGGAGCTCTTGCCGCCGAGGCGTATCGGCTTGCTCTCGGAGTACTCGAAGCCGCGGCCGAAGGAGAGGCGATGGACGACGCGAAACACTCCCGGTGTGGACTCGTCGTTGCGCACCACGAGCGAGAGCTGGTAGCGAGGTGTCCCGTCCGCGTCGGGGAGGCGATCGGCGCGCGCCGCGTAGCAGACGAATCCCGGCAGGTCCGTGCTGTGCAGCCAATCGCCGAGCAGCGCGTCGAGGTCCTCGCCGATCTCGCGGCCGGCGGCGATGAAATCGTCGGCCGAATACGAGCGTCCACGGTGATTCGCGCGCATCTTCGCCAGGAGCTCGCGGGTCTTCTCGGGGCCGAGCCCATCGAGGATCGACCGCGCGACGGCGTCGCCCTTCAACGTCAGGACGTTGATCGTGCGCTTAGGGTTCTCCCACGGATCGAGGTCCGCCAGCGATGCGCCCAGTGCGGCGCTCCAGACCTGTGGGCGCGATGTCATGGCTTCGATCGCCGCGTCCGCGAACGTGCGACCCGGCCGGCGGTTCGTCCCGAACGATATCATCGTCGCGGCGATCGTATCGCCGATGTCGGCATCGAGCAGGTGCGCGGAGAAGTAGCCTCGCGTATCGGTCAACAGGCGCGTCGACAGCGTCTCCATGACGAAGTTCAGCGCCAGGCCAGCTTCGCCGCGCGCGCTAGTCTGGTGGCAGAAGAAGCTGCGTGACGCGTTCATGAACACGTTACCGCCGAGGAAGTCGTTGACGAAGTACTCCCGCAGTCGGTTCGCCTTGGCGCGGGTGACGCCGCCTTCCTCGTCCTTGAACTTGTCGGGATTGCGGAACGGCGTGTCGAAGCGCGCGGTGGGGAACGACATCTCGCGCATCACGACCATCGCCGGCGGAGCGAGCGCGGTGTCCATGCGCCAGCCGCCGGCGTAGCCGCGCAGCGCGTTCGGCGCTTCGACGAGGGTCAAGGCGCCGTAGGGATAGCCCAGTCCCATCTCCTTCGCGTCGCGCAGTCGGCCCTCGAACCAGGTGCGGATCTCGTCGGTCGCATCCGCCAGCACGTCGAGATTGCGCGTGTGCTTCGGGTGGACGAGCACCTCCAATTGCACCCCCTCGACCTCTATGGATCGACTCTCGAACCGCGACGCGAGGAGTGCGACCTCGGGGACGGGCGCCGACGGGGCGAAGCGGAATCGCGCCCGGTCCTCTGCTCCTTGGACGACCTGTCGGCGACCCGGCCCGGCGACGAGCCATTCGGCGGGCAGCTCGACGGTGAGGTCGACGTCGAAGAAGTCGGCAGGGCGCAGGCGAGGATCGTCGCGGTTCTTCTCGGAGCCGGACGCGGGCAACCAGCGAATGCCGGGCATCAGCGCGACGTAGCGGGGATCGAAAATCGCCCGCTCGAAGCCGAGCAGGAACAGCTGGCCCTGCGAGGCCGCGAGCGTTTCGGGCATGCGAACGCTGTACAGGTAGCCGAAGAGCCGATTCGGCGTGCCTCCGATCGACAGGTGCACCGATGTCTCGGCGCCCGGCTGGAGAGGCGTCGGAAGCGTGAGCTGGAGCAGGCCGTCGCGGTGATCGAACTCGACGGCGCCGTCGGATGCGTCCCGAATCGAGATCACCTCGAGCCCCGGATTCAGCGTGAACAACGCAGTTTCGAGAGGCGCGCCTTCCGGAGCGCTGAACGTCAGGTCGAGCTCGAGTTCGAGACTCCTGCCCGGATCGATCGCCACGGAGCCTGCGATCGACCGCACGTCGGGAGCGGGCGTATCGGCACGGGCCGCGTGCGCATCACCCCAAGCGGCGATCTGGTCGATGTCGCCCGAGCGCCGGTTGAAGCCCCAGCCGGCCAGGGCCGCGGCGACGACGAGCAGGACCACGGCCTTCGCCGCGCCCGCGAACCGGGAGCGACCGTCGAGTCGCGGGTGGACCGCCGCAGCCAAAGCGAGCATGCCGCACGTCGCGACGACGAGCCCTGCTCGCTGCACCCAGCCGACGCCGTCGGCGATTCCCGGGATGAGGTCCGATGGGAAGTCTCCGATGTACGCCCCGGAGATATCGACGAGCGGGCCCCAGCGTAGCGGTAGCCAGATCGCGGCCCAGAAGTCGACGCCGAGGATGATCAGGAGGAGCACCGAGGCGACGAGGCGATGGCGGACGAGCAACGTGACGAGGAACACCAGCGCGAGCACGAACGCCAGTCCGGGCAGCGTGATGAAGCATGTCAACATCAGCAGCGACATCGGCTCGATGGTCTCGCCGACGGGCGAGCCGACGGCCGGCAGCACGAGCCCGAAGAGCTCCCAGATCCCGGCCAGCACGAGCACGGGGATCCAGATGGCCATCAGCAGGCCGAGGAAGCGCCCCACGATCAGCTCGAGGTTGCTGAAGGGGCGCGAGTCGAGGATCTCGGTCATCCTCTCGCGCTGGTCGCGGGCGCGGACGTCGAAGCCGAGGAAGACGACGCCGACCATGAACACGAGGAAGTAGTAGAACCCGAATGCCCCGACGAGGAAGCGTGGGCCGATGGCTGCGACCGTCGCGGAGTACGACGAGAGGAAACCGTGGAGCCCCGCGTAGTAGAGGTACGCCACGAGGCCGAAGAGGTAGGACAGAACGAGGAACACCCAATAGCGCACCAATCGCCGCGTCAGTCGCAGCTCGCTGCGCGCGACGGCGAGAACCGGTCCTAAGTGCCGTCGGTCAGAAGTTTTCGTGCAAATCCCTAAAGTTCCGAGAACGCG
>CAYMRB010000635.1:0-4227 GCA_964392615.1 uncultured Planctomycetia bacterium
GTGGTAGTCCTCGGCGGGCCAGAAGGTTCCGGCGGGAGTGATCTCGGTGACGATCGGATCGCGGCACGCGGCGGACGCGTCCGCCGCAGCCTTCGCTACCTCAGCCGTCTCGCGCTGCGACTCCGAGTGGTAGAAGATCGCCGAGCGGTACTGCGTGCCGACGTCGGCGCCCTGGCGGTCGCGCGTCGTCGGATCGTGGAGTTGCCAGAAGCGCGCGACGAGGTCGGCGTACGAGATCCGCGCGGTGTCGAAGACGACCTGGACGACCTCGGCGTGTCCGGTCGCGCCGGAGCAGACATCGCGGTACGTCGGATTCTCGACCGTGCCGCCCATGTAGCCGGAGCGCACCTCACGGACGCCGTCGAGCTGTTGCAGGATCGCCTCTACGCACCAGAAGCAGCCGGCGGCAAACGTCGCGGTATCGAGGGTGTCGGTGGAGTCGGACATCGGGGAGTGGACGAATCCGGGTGGCCGTACGGGACGATCGGGCACGCAAACCAAGCAGGTTACGCGGATTCGGGGCGATTGGAAGAAAACCTCCGTCGTCGCTCCCGTCCCGCGCGATCGTGGCTCGGCGCTCGCTCTCCGGATACCATGCGAGTTTCTTGCAAGACATGGGAAACCTCGGAGGAAGCCGAGATCGTGCGCATGCTGAGAATCGACCGAGGAGCCGTTGTGGTCGGGACGATCCTGTTCGCCTTGTTCGCGTTCGTCGCTGGCCTCGCGCAGGCGGCCGAGTGGCCGCAGTGGCGCGGGCCCGGCGGGCAGGGACACGCGTCGACGCGCGGTCTGCCGCTCGAGTGGGGCGAGACGCGAAACGTGACGTGGAAGACCGCGGTTCCCGGTCGCGGCTGGTCGTCACCGGTCGTCGAGGGCGATCAGATCTGGATGACGTCGGCGATCGAGTCGGAGATCTCGGAAGCCGAGAAGGAGCGCCGGCTGCGCGGCAACACGAACAGCCAGCCTCTGAACGTCTCCGGCCCCGTCAGCTTGCGCGCAGCGTGCGTGGAGCGCTCGAGTGGCAAGCTCATCCACGACTTCGAGGTCGTGCGCGCCGCGGAGCCGGAGCCGATCCACACGCTCAACAGCTACGCGTCGCCGAGTCCGGTCATCGAGGACGGTCGCCTCTACTGTCACTACGGAGCGAACGGGACGGCCTGTGTCGACACGCGGACCGCGAAGGTCGTGTGGACGAACACCGAGACGGAGATCCGTCACGAGAACGGCGCCGGCAGCACGCCCGTTCTGTGGGGCGACCACCTGATCTTTCACTGCGACGGTAGCGACAAGCAGTACATCATCGCGCTCGACAAGCGGACCGGGAAGACGGCCTGGCGCACGAAGCGCAGCGGGAAGTTGCACGACAACCCGCAGCTCAAGAAATCCTACGGCACGCCGCTCGTTCTCGAGTACGCGGGGCGCCAGGAGCTGATCTCGCCGGCCTCGAACTGGCTGTTCTCCTACGACCCCGCGACCGGCAAGGAGCTCTGGAAGTTGAGCTACGAGGTGCTCGGTTTCTCGGTCGTGCCGCGCCCGGTGACTGCTCACGGCATGATCTACGTGTGCACGTCGTTCATGCGTTCGGAGATGCTCGCGGTGCGCTACGACGGCACCGAGCCCGCGAAGATCGCCTGGCGCTATGGCCGTCAGGTTCCGAAGATGTCGTCCCCGATCGCCGTCGGCGGAGAGATCTACTTCGTCAGCGATCGAACCGGCATCCTGACGTGTCTCGACGCCAAGACCGGAGAGAACCTGTTCAGCGAGCGTCTGGGCGGGAACTACTCGTCGTCGCCGCTTGCCGTCGACGGTCGGATCTACTTCTCGAGTCGGGAAGGTGTCACGACCGTGATCGAGCCGGGCCGCCGATTCAAACGTCTCGCGCGCAACGAGCTGGACGGTATCCTGATGGCATCGCCGGTCGCCATCGACGGCGCGCTCTATTTGCGCACCGACGCGGCGCTGTACCGTATCGAGAATCGCAAGCAAGAGAAGTAGGAGAGAACGACGGCTCGCCAATCGGGCCGCCGGCTCCGGCTGAATCAACCAGGAGGTATCCGATGTCGAAGCAGATCCGACGCCGCGAGGCGTTGAGAAGGTTGCGCAATACCGCGCTCGCAGGAGTCGGCGTGTGGCTGACCGCAGACGGCCTCTCGACTCACGCCGCCTCGCCGAACGAGAAGCTGAACGTCGCGTGTGTCGGCATCGGTGGGCGCGGAAGGGCGAACGTCAATGGCGTATCGAAGGAGAATATCGTCGCGTTGTGCGACGTGCACGACGCGCGCGCGGGAGACGCGTACAAGAAGTTCCCCCGCGCCAAGAAATACTACGACTACCGCAAGATGCTTGACGAGATGGAGAAGGGCATCGATGCGGTGACGGTCTCGACGCCGGACCACACGCATTTCCATCCGTCGATCGACGCGATGCTGCGCGGCAAGCACCTGTACTGCGAGAAGCCGATGGCGCACTCCGTATGGGAGTGCCGCGTCATGACGGACATCGCTCGCGAGAAGAAGCTCGCGACGCAGCTCGGCATGCAGCGCCACACCCACGCCAACATGCACCGCGTGGTCGAGCTCATCCAGGGCGGCGCGATCGGCGAGGTTCGCGAGTGCCACTCGTGGGTCGGCGGCAGTCGCGGCATGCCCGGCATGCCGGCGGGGAACGAGACCGTTCCCGAAGGGCTCGAGTGGGATCTCTGGCTCGGCCCGGCAGCGAATCGCCCGTATAGCAAGGCCTACGCGCCCTATGGCTGGCGGTTCTGGTGGGACTTCGGCACCGGGGAGACGGGCAATTGGGGCTGTCACATTCTCGACATCCCGTTCTGGGCGCTGGACCTCGACTACCCGACGTACGTCGAGGCCTCCGGGCCGCCGGACGATCCGCAACGCACGCCCAGGTCGATGCGCGTGCGGTACGAGTTCCCGACACGCGGCAAGAGGCCGCCGGTGACGCTGCACTGGTATCACGCCAGCAAGGGGCCGGACGTGCTGCGCGAGAAGGGCATCAAGGGAGGCGGCAACACGCTCTTCGTCGGTTCGGAAGGCATGCTGCTGTGCGACTTCGGGAAGCGAAGGCTCCTTCCGGAGAAGAAGTTCGCCGGTTTCGAGCCGCCGGCGAAGAGCATTCCCGACTCGCCCGGCTTCCACTGCGAGTGGATCCAGGCGTGCAAGGGCGGCGACCGTGCGACGTGTCAGTTCGACTACAGCGGGCCGATGGCCGAGACGGTTCTGCTCGGCAACGTCGCGTACCGCGCCGGCACGGGTTTCCATTGGGATGCGAAGAAGCTCGAGCCCTCCGTGAAGGAGGTCGCGAAGCTCATCAGGCCGCCCTTCCGCAAGGGCTGGGAGGTCAAGGGCGTCTGAGCGAGTGCGAGTCACGCGAGGTGTTGCCGAGCTCGACGGCCCGCTGATTGGCGCGCTGGCGCGCTGACCCTGCAGCGACACCTCGTGCGGGTCCCGAGAATCGAACGAGATGAACGCAGCCGAGGAGGGGGCATCCTCGGCTGCGTTCGTTGCCGAGAGCGCCGTTCGCGCGGCGGGCGTTCGCCACAGCTACCGCGCGGCGCCGCCGGCCGCGAGAATGCGCCAAGCGTCGAGCTTCTGCGCGAAGGACAGGCGCGCGTTCGCCGGGCTGGTCGAGGGCAGTCGGATGATCTCGAGCGTCGCACCGGACGATAGCGTCGGAATCACGTGTCGGGTGAAGAGCTCGTGCGCCTTCCCTCCGTTGACGCAGACGCGGCGAATCGCGCTTCCGTCGGCCAACAGGGAAGAGAAGTCGTTGGGGACGGGGGCACGAATCGCGCTGTCGAGGCTGCCGGCGCGCCGGCACTGCGCGAGCACATCCCAGAGCGCGACGCCGCATGCCGCGAGGTCGCGAAGCCGCTCCGGATACTCACGGGTGCGGGGGATGCCGAGCAGCTCCTCGACGATGTCCCAGAAGGCGTTGCGCGGGTGCGCGTAGTACTCACCGCGTTGCAGAGATTCCACGCTCGGCATCGAGCCGAGGACGAGCGTGTGACAGCTCGGCGTCAGGACCGGCGGGAAGCAGCGCGAGGCGTCGGAGTCGGGCATCGGCTGGACCAGAGGGGAGCATCAGGCGGCGGTAGGGTACACGGTCGCCGTGCCGAGCGTCGAGGTCGGCGTCGGTTTTGAAGGAGCGGGTCTGTCGGAACAGAGCCCGGTCCGGGGGGCGCCGGGGGCGCCCCCCGCCGCCGGGGCGCCCGGG
>CAYMRB010000636.1:0-4223 GCA_964392615.1 uncultured Planctomycetia bacterium
ACGTCGCAAACCCTGCCCCCAAGCGCCCCCAGCCCCGAACGCACGCCGCCCCGGCGGCTGGACCACCGGGGCGACAGAGAGCGTTTCGAAAAGTCTGAGTGGTGGAGGCGGGGGGAATCGAACCCCCGTCCCGAGATGATTCCGCGTGAGCTTCTACAGGAATAGTCCCTCTATTGAATCTCGTCTCGGCGGCTCCGGGGGACAGGATCCGTCTCGACCAGTCTTCTGAGTTCTCGTTCCTTCACCCGAAGACGTGGATCCGGAACCAGCCCCTCATTGTGGCCCACATTCGTTCCCCGAGGGGCGAGGGGAACGGTGCAGGGGCCGCCTTTAGGCAGCCATAGCTAGTCGGTTGTTGCCAACTAAGTGTGTACCAGGTGTTTAATGAGGCCTCCTGGCAACCTCATCCTGCCACCCACGCTTCCTGCATCCGGTCGAATCCAGTTCGCCCCCGAATAGCAGGCCTCGTCGGCACGCGCGTTCATTATGCCCGTCCGCGTGCGGCTGTCTACCCACCGTCGCGGAGAGCCCGATTTCGGCGGCGGTGCAACAGTGGAGCTCGTGGCTACCACGCGACCAGGTCGCCGCTGGTCGCCTCGAAGCGCCAGCGGATCGTGAGCGTCGCGGGATCGACGACCCACACGGTCGCGCGCTTCCCCCCGACCGACTTCGGCCGATACAGGACGAGACCGTCCCTCGTGAAGAAGCCGTCGACCCACTCCGGCAGGATCGCCCCAACGATGGGGTTGCCGTCCAAGTCGTAGACTCCGGTCCGATCTCCCGTGCGCAGCGCGATCGCGTGCGAACCGACGGCGATAGCATCCGTGTTCTTCGGTAACGCCCATGGCGTCGTCGTGAGCTCACGCGTCTTCTCATGGAACAGCTGGCAACGCTGCCCCGGCCGCCACCGGCAGATCTTCTCGCCCCGATAGCCGATCGCCCAGCGACTTCCCGCTCGACCGGTCAAGCGGAACAGCGGCTCGCGGGACTGTCGATCGAATACCTCGAGCGCGCCGCCATGACGGAACACCGCGCGCCGCCCTCGATCGAGGTGCCTCGTCGCTGGTACTGCCTTCTCTCGGCTCGTCGCCGCTGCGCCGCTCGGCCCCCCGATCGCCCGGGCTGCCACGGCTCCACGATCGCTATCGGATCCTGCGGCGGCCGACGACGCGCCTGACGCCCCATGCGCCCCACGCGCCCCGTGTCGATCCTGCCTCCCGCGAGTCTTCTGCGCGTCCCCTGCTCCCTGCGTCCCCTGCGCCGCCTCTGTCAAGAAGTCGAGCCACCCGTGAGGGTCTCCATCGCGCTCCGTCTGACCCGATCGCGGATCGACGGACCCCACGTGTGGCAGGCTGATCCCGCCGCGGCTGCCATCGCCGTCTCGAACGGCCTCGGTCCCGCCAGCACTGTCGGCGTCGTTGGAGTTGTTGGCGTTGTTGGCGTTGTTGGCGTCGTTGGCGTCGGAATCCGAGTGGCTCAAGGCGCTCGCCGCCGACGTCACCCAGCGGCCGATTCTCGGGTAGTACTTCGCGACGAGCACGCCGACGACGATCAGGAGGACGCAGCTCACGATGATGCGCATCGAGATCTTCGCCGCGCTCGCCTTTCGCGGTCTTCCTCCACGCGACAGGCCCTTGCGGCGAACTTTGTGGTCGCGGCTTTTGAGCCAGGCGCGATCGAGATGCTCCAGCCGCTCCCTGACTTCCTCGTTGTCCGGGTGGAGCGCGAGCGCCTGCTTCAGGAGCTCCGCCGCCTTCGACAGATCTCCGTTCCGCTCGTGTTCCGAAGCGAGCTCGAGGAATTGCTCCAGCGTGGATCCGACTCGACCCGTCTGGCTCATCGCCTGGGAGAGGATCTCGTCCGACCTCGACCGATCCCCCGTGACGCGCGCGAGCTCCTTCGCGATCGCGGCCGCCGCCTCGGGCTGACCCGATTCCACGAGCGCCGTCGTGTGCCGCGACGCAAGCTTGACGACATCGTCGACAAGGCCGTGATCCGATTGGATCGTCGCGATCTTCGCGAACAACGCGGTGTCGGCCGGATCGAGCGTCAGCGCCTTCTTCAGATGCTCGACCGCCGCCGGCCACGATCCCTGCCGAGCGAGGACGTCCGCCATCGCCGCCAGGTGGACCGCCGCCTTCTGCGGTTGGCGCGCTCGCTCACACATGTCGGCGAGCTGCGCGTGCAGACGGTCGGGCAAGATCGCCGTCGGGATCGCCGCCTCGAGCCGCTCGATCTCGGCCTGCAGTCCCTCGGCGCCGGTCGGCGGTGGAGAGAGTGATACGCGAATCAACTCCCGTTCCACGAGGTCGATCGCGAGATCACACACCCCGGGAATCTCGATGCCGAGCGCGCGCGCGAGCCCGCGCAGCGTCGTGCCCGCCTCGATCTTCGCGCACAGATCGTGCGAGGAGGCGGACGGATCGCTCGCGACCCTCTCTCCCTCCTCCGTCAACTCGAGGACGGCGCGATCCGACAGTAGCTTGGGCCGCAACTCCTCCCACCTGCACGCCCACTCGCAGGCATCCACGCTCAGGCTCTGGAGGTCCATGCTGCCGACCAGAGGCTGGCGCTCTGGATTGTAGAGTTCCTCGGGCGGCGAGCCGGTGAACAACTGGAACTCTGCTCTGTCCCAGAACACCAGATCCATAATCTCGTCGCGAATGAGCTTGTTCGTCAGCGCGACGACGTCGTCTCGCGTCAGGAGCTTCTTCTCAAGAAGGACCTCCCGGATACTCCGCCCTGTCCGGCGGACAGCCTCGAGCACTTCGTGAACGGCTTCGACCGGCAGAAAGCCCTTCTCGAGGAGGTAGTCGGCGATGCCGGCATTGCCGCGGTCGCCCGTCGACAGGAGACGAATGCCACCTCCGACGAAGTAGATGATCCGCTCGCACGGACCATCGTTGACGTACAGCGTGAAGATGGCCGCTTGGTCCGCCAATCGTTGCAGGACGTCGCGCAGAATCTTCGGAGAAAAGCGACTGCTATCGTCAGAGTTGCCCGTCGTCACGTCATTACCATCCCGTTCGCAGGCCGCGGCGTAACGAAGAATAGCCCCGACACCGAGACTTGTCATTTCGCGCCGACACGGCGCGGCCATACGGGCACTCCACGACGCCATCGAGTCGCGCGGTCTTCCGAGAACCTGCGAGCGGACTCCGATAGGGCGCTCGTTCCGCGTATTCGGGCTTTCGCTATTCGGAACCGTTCGGGGCCGAATCCGCCTGCGGGTCGCGAGGCGCGAAGCTGCCGCTTTTCAGGAAGCGCAGCACCGCCCGCCTCGTCTCGGCGTGATTCATGATGAACGTGTGCGACGATTGGACGCGCAGGAAGTCACGCGCGCCCTCGAGCTTCGTGTTCTCGACGGTCACCACACCGTCGTCGTCTCCCGGAAGCAAGGGGTTGTACCCGGCCTTTCCCTTCCCGCCCGCGATGATTCCGAACTCGCACTGCGGTATCGGCACCTTCGCGATCTCCGCCGTCGTCACCTCCTGCCCGACGGCTCCCATCAGCCAGCGATAGGGCATCCAATCCCTGACGGCATCGGCAGCGATACTGCCTCGATTCGGCGGCGCGAGCATGACGAATCGATGCACGCGAATCCTCTTCCTCCACGGCGCGTCACGACCCAGCAGGTCGCGCGTCACGATGCCGCCGAGACTGTGCGTGACGAACGACACGCTCTCGATGCCGTCGGTCGACTCCAGCACCTCCTCGAGCTGCTCCGAGTGCTCGCGCAGACTGCGCCGCGTGCTCGGGTAGTTCACGTCGGCGACCTCGTAGCCGGCCTCGCGCAGATCCTTCGCCAACTCCTCGACGGAGTCCTTCGATCGAATCAAGCCGTGAAGCACCACGACGAGGTGAGAGCTGGTTCTGCTCAGCGACCGTTTCCGCCGCTCCTTCTCGAACGCGACGCGACACGCCTCGTACGTGCCCCACGCTCGGCGGACGTCACCGTCGTCCAGAAGTCGACAATGACCGGTGTAGACGCTTTCCTGCACGCGCCAGCCAGCGAACACGAAGCGATCGGCCCAGAACTGCTTGCCACCGAACGTGCGGAACGGCACGTTGACGTTTCCCGTGCCGTGCTTCTTCTCGAGCTCCTCGAGCAGGCGCGACTCGCATCGATCGAGCGGTCCGGAACACACCTCCCGACGTGTCGGCTCATGCTGCACGAGCCGGAATGTCGAGCCCTGCAGCCTGTCTCGTTCGATGGAGAAGCC
>CAYMRB010000637.1:0-4222 GCA_964392615.1 uncultured Planctomycetia bacterium
GTGGCTGCGTCTCGATCACCGGCGCCACGTGACGGTGCGTGAAGACGTCGAAACGCAGCCACGCGATGCGCTCCTCGATGTCGTGCTCGGCGTCCAGGAGCTTCGTCTCGAAGAGATCGAGCGCCGACCGGCTCGCGTTGTCCAGCAGCGCGGTGATGGTCAGCGGCGTGAAGCCATCGTCGGGCTGCGAGTAGGTCTCCCAGAAGGCCAGGAGCTCCGCCGGCGGTGACTCGATCGAGGCCGTCGCCGGAATCAGGCACTCCGTGCGACTCCCCTCGGCGTTGAACTCGGCGCTCGCGGTCAGCTCGATGAGAACCGCGCGCGCGCTCGGGGCGCTGTTCTTGACGAGCTCCTCCATCACGCGCCGCAAGCGAAGACGCCGCGCTGGGCCCTCGTACTCGGCCTCGGTGTGGAGGCGCGCGAGGAAACCGGGAGATCGAAGCGACCCGCACAGCGCGTCGTGATCGTCGGCGGCACCACTGTGCGCCAACTCGACGGCTGCTTTGCCGAGCGCCTTCGGGTCGTCGGACGTCTGCAGGATCTGAACTGCGGATTCGTTCATCGGCGCCCTCCTCGGCGACGCTTGCGGGATGCCATTCGGCGCTTCTGTCGTCTCGTGCGACGGCTCGTCGGACTCGGCTCTCGGGACTCGTGGGGCCTGCGGCGGCGTGATCGCCTCCGGCACATCATTGTTCGTCTCGCGCTCGGAGCACCCGCAGGCGAGCGCCCACACGACGAACAGAACGGAAGGGAGACGTCGCATCAAGGTCCTCCGCCTCCACCGCCCCGTCCCGCCACGGCGGGCGCCATCGTCGGCGCTCCGGCAACGAGCGGACTCTGCTGCACGGCGCGCGCCTGGATGATGTCGAAGTCCTGCGCGATGGTCGACGGATCCCACCACTGCATGACGTTCTCGTGCGGCGGATGCAGAAGGCCGTCCCAGAAGATGCCGCCAGCGACCAGGCTCGCGAGCGGATCGGCGGCGGTCATGTCGCGCCGCGGCGGTCCAGGAACGCCCTCGACGCGGTGGCCGAGATTCAGGATGTGGCCGAACTCGTGCGCCATCGTGCAGGCGAATAGCTGCTGACTCGCGAGCGCGCGGTGATTCGCGCCGCCGTTGCTATCCGTGACGTACATCGCGAAGAGCTGCGCGTGCCGCGCTCGCTGCCGCGCCGCGATCAGGTTCATCGTCACGGTGGCCGTCGTCGCGTCGGCGCCGACACCGACGCCGGTCGGCCGGATCCACGACGTGCTCGGCGTCGCGACGGTCCCGGCCGTGCCGGTCGGCGGATCGGTGATCGACGCGCCGGCGTTGCTCGCCGGAAAGTCCGTCGCCGCACCGAGGTTGCCGGAGCGATCCGAGTGAATGTAGGCGAAGTTCATCACGCCCGGACGGTAGTTCAGGATCGTTGCGCGGTTCGTGTTACGAACGTTGCGCGTTCGACCTCGCGACACGCGAATGCGGAAGATCCCCGGGATGCCGGTCGCGCGCGCGCCGTTGCGTCGTCTCGCGTTCGTGTCGAGGGTCAGCTGGAGGCCGATCTGGCGCAGGAATCGATTGCTGATGTCGAGGTGGTTCTTCGCGTCGGCCGGAGTCGCGCGGGGCTGCGCTCCGCGCGGTCCGTTGAGGATCTGAATACGACACGGCACCTGACGGATTTCCTGAACGAGCGCGCGATACGTCGCGAAGATCGCGCCCTGGAAGCGCACCTGCAGGCGCACCTCGCCGGCCCTCGTGCCGTAGACCATCACACGACGTCCGTGGTCTGTAGCGCCGACGGTGCCGTCGCTGCGCAGAAACTGCACCGTCGCGCCGCCTGCGATCCCGACGAAGCTCCACTCGAGCCGCGGATCGTCGTCGGTGAAGTTCAAGGTCGCCGGCTGGTAGTACGTGTACTCGATGCGCGCGACATTGCGCGGATTGGCCCAATTGGCCTCGTCGAGCTGTGCCGGCGTGTGCGGCCCGGTCGGCGCCGCGTTCGGCGGACCGAGGATCGGAATCACCGCCGGGTTGGGAATCACGTTCATCGGCGAGTTCGCGCGGGCCGTCGTGTTGCCGCCGTTGGTCGCGGCCGCCCCCGCGATCGCCGGCCGGTTCGGCAACGACGAGGCGGGCGGTGTCGTCGGCACCGGACGCACCGGGTGAAACTCCATGCGCGAGCGGACCGTGCCGCCGGAGACGGTCGTGCAGGTGACGCTGCCGGGCGCCTGGCGACACGCGAACACGCTATCCGCAGGGTGACGTCCAAAACGCCCACCGACGACGAGCTCGACGTGCCACTCGAGCAGATAGTACGAGGTCGAGTGGTAGTGGACCCGCTGGCGGTACGGCCGGCGCAGCGTGTGGCGGAGCGGCTCGCCGAGAGTGTCGTCGACGAAGACGTCCTCGTCCTTGCCCACGAACGTGACGACGACATCTCGGAGGTGGCGGACGTTGACGACCTCCGACCACTCATCCTCCGGCAGATCGATGGTCTGACCTTCGACCGCATCGAAGATGCGATTCGGATTGCCGACCGAGACGGTCCCGACGCGGGCCTCGAAGTAGAACTCGCCCGACCCGAATGTGTCGGCGTCATTGCGCACGGTGACGCGCTTGAAGATCACCTTGATACGTTCGTCAGCGGGCACGGGTGGCGTTCTCCTGTTGCCGTTCCGGTCGGGTCAACTGCCGTGACTTTCCTCGATCTTCGCGCGGACGGTGTCGTCGAGCTCACCGGTCGCCTCGAGATCGTGCAGGTCCTGGAACGCGGCGATGGCCTCGTGCAGGTCTTCGGTCAGCTCGTCCGATCGATCTCCGCAGTCGAAGCCGAGGTTCGCCAGCCGTTGTTTCACGCCGAGCACGCTATCGAGCGGCGCGAGATGGCCGAGCTGGACCTCGATCTCCTCGGCGCGCTCCGTTGCGGGAGCGATCGTCAGCTTGCCGCTGCGAGCTCCCGGCGGAATCGAGACCTCGAGGTAGCCGTCGCCGTCGGTCTGTCCCTCGGTGATCTTGCCGTCGATCGTCAGGATGAAGTCGACGTTCGCCCGCGGCTGGGGCTCGCTGTCGCGGTCCGGCTCCTCTGGGTCCTCGCTGACGATCTCGCCGTTCTCGTGGCGCGGCGTGCCCGCGTCGGGGTCGTCGTCGACCTCCTCGGCGTCGGGTTCCTCGAGGAGCCGCATGCGGAACTTCGCCGGCACGCCCTTGCGGCGAAACGCGTGGGTCGCCTCGGTGCCGCAGGACTCCTCCTTCTCACGCAACGGCGGAACCGTGACGCGATCGCCGGGCAGAAGAACGTTCGGGTCGCCGCGCGCCTCCTTGAGCTCGGCATTGGCGGAGTCGTTCCAAACCGTTTCCCAGAAGTGCCCGTGCGCGCTGGCGATCGACGCGATGCAATCGCCGTCGCAAACGACGTAGTCCCCGGAGCCAGCCGGCCCTTGCGTCGGCATGATCGTCGTCCTCTTCGCTGACTTCTCGACAGTGGACTCTGGCGCCACTGGCGCGAAGCGTAATCGAATCGTCGCTGGGGTGCAAAGGAGTCGCCTCGCGGAGACGGGCCTCAGTGAAGTAACGAGGCGGGCCGCGAGAACGGACGCCGGATTTTCCTGTCGCACGATCGCACGTTCTGTCACTACTGGCTGGACACCCCGCGACGGGAGACTGACCGGAGCAGACCGAGGAGCAGACGTTGCCCCCGACAGGGCCCGAACCGAGCGACAGGAGCTGCGTGGCGCGCTGCCTCGACGGGCACCGCGACGACTATCGGCACCTCGTCGCCCGGTACGAAGCCGTGCTCCTTCGCTACCTGCTCGGCCTCCTCGGAGGCGATCGCGTCGCCGCGGAGGAGGTGGCGCAGGAGGCGTTCGTGCGCGCGTACCTCGGCCTGCGGCGTCTGAAGAAACCCGCGTCGTACTTCGCGTTCCTCGTCGGCATCGCGTCGCGCGCGGCGAAGGAGCATCGACGCGCGAGGCGACGTGCCGAGCGAGAGATCGACGCGGCGATCGAGAAAGCGACTTTCGCGACCTGCGACGCCGGCGGCACGGCGGCTCTGCAGACGGCCGCTGTCGACGAGCGGCTCTGGCGGTCGATCGACGCACTTCCGGACGCCCAGCGCCACATCGTACTGTTGCGCTAATTCGGCGGCCTCACGTGCGAGGAGATCGCGACGCGGCTCGAGAAGCCGCTCGGCACCGTGACGAAGTACCTGTCGCGAGCGTATGCGACGATGCGCCAGCGTCTGCG
>CAYMRB010000638.1:0-4209 GCA_964392615.1 uncultured Planctomycetia bacterium
GGTCGGAGTCGGAGTCGGGGTCGGAGTCGGAGTCGGAGTCGGATCCGCTCGACGTGACGCTTCTCGTGCGCGTCGGGCCCTGCGGCGTCGACATCCCCGACTGCGTGGTGCGTCGCGGCGGCGACTTCGTTCGACTGGCCGCGTCCGCGGACGGGCTGGCTGACAGCCGCGTTCGCTTCTGGCGGTTCGATGGGCGGGTGTGCGAGCAACCTCTCGTCTGCTCCGAGCTTCCCGAGCTGACGGTCGCGGCCGGAGGGGCCGGCGGCGGGCGCTACGAGCTGATGCCGACGGCGCTGTCCCTGCTCGGCGGCACCTGCACGGTGGCCGCGGCGGGGTCTTTTGCCGGGCCGCACGGCGTGAGGATCGATGCCGGCGACGTGGTCGTGGATTCCGACGCGCTCGGGCGGCTCGCGGACGTCCTGCCGCCCGCCGTCGTCAAGCTCGAGCCGCGTGGCGTCGTGTCTCTCGGTCTCGGCGTGACGCTCGACACCGGCGCCACCGACGGCAGGCTGGCACCGACTCGCTTCGATGCGCGCGTGGGCGTGCGGTCGGGATCGTTCGTGACGGCCGGGCGGCTCGTCGACGAGGTCGAGGCCGAGCTCGAGGTCGCGGCGGATGAGCGCGCGGTTCGGGTCAGGCGACTGGATGCCCGGTCGTCGGTCGGGACGGTCGCGGCGCGGGGCTTGATCGATCTCGACGGCGATCCGTTGTCGGCGCTGCCCGCAGACGCTCCGGCCGACTTCGAGCTGGTCGTCGACGTGCCCGACCTCGCGCGGTGGCCGGTTCCCGAATCGGCGATCCGCGAGCTCGCCGGTTCTGCCGCGGTCGACGTATGCGTCGACGGTCCTCTCGACCGATTGCACTGGTCGTCGCGGGGCACGCTCGCGGCCGCGACGCTGAAGATGCGCGGCGCGATCCCGTCCCTCGAGGGCATCACGGGCGACTTCGTCCACGACGGCGATCGCGTCGACGTGCGACGGCTCGCCGCGACGTTGGCGCACGAACCGGTCGTCGTTCAAGGGCACGTCGTGCTCGCCGACTCCGCGAGAGCGCAGCGCGATGAAGGCCCCTTCGCCGCCGTCGACTTGCGCCTCGTAGGACATCGCGTCCTGCTCGTCCGCGAGCCCCAGCTGCGCGTGCGCGGCGACGTCGATCTGCGCTGGCGCGGCGATTGGCTCGACTCGACCCTCTCCGGAAATGTGCGAATTCTGCGCTCGTACTACCGTCGCGACGTGGAGCTGTCGCTGCGCCGGCGGGCGCGCTCGTTCGATCTCTTCCGCCTCGACGCGCCGCCGTGGGACCGTATGCGATTCGATGTCGCTGTTCAGTCCAGCAAGGGCTTCTCGCTCGCCAACAACGTCGCGAACACGAGAGCGAGCCTTGACCTCCATCTCGGCGGGACGGGCAAGGAGCCGCGGCTGACGGGGACGATCTCGACCGATGAGGGCAGCGTCACGATCGCGGCGTCCAAGCTCGTGCTGGAGTCGGCCATGATCTCGTTCGAGGAGCGCGATCCGTATGATCCGACGCTGCAGATGGTCTTCTCCGAGGACCTCCGCGGCTACCGCGTGACCGTGACGATCGCGGGGACGATGGAGGAGCCCGAGGTCCTCCTGTCGTCTTCTCCGCCGCTCGAGTACGACGACCTGCTGCTCCTGTTGACGACCGGCTACACCGTGAACGAGCTGCGCACGGAAGGCGCGGGAAACGTCGCTGCGACGCGTCTCGCGGCCTATTTCGGACGGCGCGTCGCCGGCTACTTCATGCGGGGAGAGCCCGAGGAGACCGGTTTCCTGAGCCGCCTCGCGTTCGAGACCGAGGCGGCCCGCGAGGCGTATCTCGACGATAGCTATCGCCTGGAGTACCGCGTCCACGACGATCTCCTCATCGACGGCGACCAGTTGTTCCTGCAGACGGAGCGGGACGCGTACGGCAACTACAACTTCAACCTCGGGATCCGGGTCGAGATCGAGTGAACGAGCCCACCGCATCGATCCGACGCCGCCTCGCGATTTCGGCGGCCTTGACGCTCGCCGCGCTCGGCAGCGGCTGCGGCACGACGTCGGACGTCGAGCTCGCCGCGCGTCCGGATTCCGCCGCGTCGTCCGTGTCGCGAGCGGACGACTCGCCCGAGGCCGCGGCGCCGGCCGTCGACATCGAGCTGCACTTCGATGGAAACGAAACGTTCACGCGGTTCGATCTCGAAGCCGCGATCGGGCCGCTGCTGACCGACCTGCGGCGCGCGCCGCTCGATCGATCCGGCGTCGATGACATCGTCTGGGAGCTCGAGAGGTTCTACTCCGACAACGGCTTCCTCGATCCGGTCATCGCCGCAGAATGGGACGGCAGTGACGACGCGTGGGAAGTACGGCTGCGCATCGACGAGGGGCGCCGCACGTATGTCGGCGAGCTCGTGATCGAGGGCAACGAGCACCTCGCGCACGATCGCCTCGCGGGTTGCTTCTCGTGGGGGCGCTCGGCGGCGCTCGGCAGCTTCGCGACGCACGTCTTCGGCGTCGGCGGTGAGCTGCTCGGGCTTGGGACGGACGTCTTCAGCGAGCGCGCACTCGGCGCTGCGTTGAGCTGCGTCGAGGAACTCCACCGCGTTGACGGATACCTCTTCGCCACGGCGACCGCGAGCACGGACGATACGGAGCCCGGCGTCGTTCGCGTGCGCGTCGTCGTCGACGAAGGCCCGCGGATCGCGCTCGAGACTCCGGTCCGGCTCGAGGGTGTGCGGTCGTTCGAGGCCGCGGAGGTCCATGCGGAACTGACGCTCGGCGACGCCGATTGGTACGTGCCGCGATTGCCGCTCGTACTCGAGGGGCGCGTACTCGACTTCTACCGCACGCGCGGTTTTCCATGGGTCGAGGTGCACGCTCGAGCGGACGTACGTCGCGAGTCGGCGACGGCGAGCATCGCGCTGCGCGTGGACGAGGGACGTCGCGCGACCGTCCGCCGCGTCGACATCTTCGGCAACGAACACACGTGGAGCCGGGTCGTTCGACGTTACGTGCGGCTCGACGAAGGCGATACATGGGACGAGCGTGCCGTGCGCGAAAGCGCCGCCGGCTTGCTACGGGCCGGGCTGTTCGAGTTCGTCCGCGTCGAGAAGAAGCGCGTCCCGGGCGCCGACGATCAGGTCGATCTGCACGTCATCGTCGACGAGAAGGCCCGCTACCGTGCGACCTTGCTCGGCGGGTACGGATCGTGGGAGCAGCTGCGCGGCGGTCTGGTCGTCGAGAACACGAATCTCCTCGGCAGCGGGCACCACGTCGAGCTCGGCGGCAGCGGGTCGTTCCGGCACGCGCGCGTGGAAGGCCAGTATCGCAACCCGTTCTTCTTCCACGAGGACGTGTCGCAGCACATGGTCGCTTCGTGGGAGCGCCGCGAGCATCCGAGCTTCACCGACGACGAGACGAGTGTCGAGACAGGGTGGAGCTATCGGATCACCGAGCAGGTCCACGGCCAGGTGTTCCACCGCATGAGCGACAGCATCGTCTCCGGCGTCACCGGGCTCGTACCGAGCGAGCTCGAGGAAGATGCGTTCCTGAGCATGTTCGGCGTCGGCCTCGTCCACGACACGCGCGACAGCCTGCAGAACCCCGTCAGCGGCGCGAGCCATCGCCTGCGACTGGAGTACGCCGGCGACGAGATCGGCAGCGAGCTCGACTTTCTGCGCCCGACGTTCGCCGCGACGTGGTACGTGCCCGTCATCTCGCGGCTCAAGCTGGTGTCGAGCCTGCGCACGGGCTTGATCGTCCCGCTGCGCGACACGAAGACGATCCCCATCCAGGAGCGCTTCTTCGCTGGCGGCGACTCGTCCATTCGCTCGTTCGCGCAGGACGAGGCCAGCCCGCGTCTGGCGGGCGAGCTGATCGGTGGCGAGGCGTTCCTGACCGGGAGCTTCGAGCTGCGCGTGCCGATCGATCCGATTCGCCTGCTGGCCGGGCTCGAGGGCGCGGCGTTCTTCGACGCTGGATCCGTCGTCGAGCGGTACGAGGACTGGGCCGGCGGGCGTTACTACTTCGGCGTCGGCGCGGGGTTGCGATACGCCACGCCCGTCGGGCCGATGCGGGTCGACCTGGCGTTCAACCCCGATCGCGACCGCGGCGAGGACCTCTTCGTATTCCATTTCGGGCTCGGCTACCCGTTCTGACGCCGGGCGGGTGCACCCGCGGTCCTGCGATTCCCGCGTCGGCAGTAGTG
>CAYMRB010000639.1:0-4205 GCA_964392615.1 uncultured Planctomycetia bacterium
GAGTCCGGTGTCGGAATCGGAGTCGGGGGGGCGGAGTCGGGGGCGGAGTCGGCGTCGGAGTCGGCGTCGGAGTCGGCGTCGGAGTCGGAGTCGGTGTCGGTGTGGGTTTCCCGCTCGGTCTTCGATCGACGCTATAGTGCGTGGCGCAGCGTGCCGATGATCCTCGCAGGGCCTCGCCATCCGGCGCTGTACGGAGTTCGCCGTGCGGTGGGGCTGTTCCTGAACTTCCCGTGTCCGTTTCCGGAACCGAGAGTCGCGCATGCTGAGTTCCTCCCAGACGTCCGCCCGTTCGTCGGATTCTCGGTCGTCGATCGTCCGCTGTGTCGTGATCGTCGTCGTCGGAGCCGTCCTGATCGTCGGGGCGACGTGGGTTCCGAAGGTGTCCTTCTGGTGGCAGTTCCAGAACGTCATCCTCGCGCAGGGCGAGGATCCTGACGCGCGCGCGGTGCTGTGGAATGTGCCGGAGGACCGCGGTGAGGTCGCGGAGTCGACCTGGGACCTGATCGAGGAGAAGGCCGGCTCGACGCGCGTGCCGCCGGGACCGATCCTCGAGATCGAGAGCCTCGACACCGCGCTTCGCGTGCGCATGAAGGCGGGTGAGGTCCTCGTGAAGACGTTCCGGCCGGGGCTCGTCGGCCTGCTCATGCGCAAGGAACTCGGCCTCTTCGGCGCCGAGGAGATGGAGCTGCCGGGCGACGCGGAACTGCTCGCCGAAGTCTTCCGCGAGACGCCGGAGAACTACGAGTTCGACTGGCCCGGTGCTCGGCGCGCGGAGTACGCAGCGCGTCTGCTGACGCGGATGCTGCTCCTCGATCGCAAGCCGACGAAGCAGCTCGGCATCGCGCGGCGCGGCACCGACAACGCGGTGCTCGCCGTGGAGTTCCAGGGCGGCGGCGCGCGCCTGCTCGTCGTCGACCGGCTCGGCATGCAGGTCGTCGACGTTCCGCACGACGCGCCGCCGGAGTGGACCGAGAGCCTGGGCAACTGGATACGGTAGGCCGACCGGGAGCGCCCCGGAGGTTCCGACGTCGACACCGAGCCCGACTCGAGCCCGACGCCGACTCCGCGAACCTCCACCGTCGTGTTACCATGGCGGGCATGCCACAGTCTTCGTCTGCGTCTCCGGACATCGATCCCCTCGTGCCTCTCCTCGACGACCCTTGTGGCGCCGAGCTCGTGCGGCTGCTGCGCTCGATGGGTCGCGTCGCCGTCGCGTATTCGGGCGGCGTCGACAGCGCGTTCCTGCTACGCGTCGCGCGGGACGTCCTCGGTGACGACGCGATCGGTGTTCTCGCGGTCTCGGACAGTCTCGACCGCAACGAGCTCGCCGCGGCCGAACGTCTGGCCGCCGAGCAGGGGCTGCCGATTCGAACGATCGTGACGCGCGAAGGCGAGAACCCGGAGTACCTGCGCAACGACGGGAACCGCTGCTACCACTGCAAGACGGAGCTCTTCCGCGAGGTGCAGCGATTCGCGGAGCGCGAGGGGATTCCGTGGGTTCTCGACGGGAGCCACGCCGGCGATCGCGGCGACTACCGGCCGGGGCTGCGGGCGCGCGACGAGCAGTCGGTGCGCAGCCCCCTCATGGAGGCCGGCATCGACAAGGACGGCATCCGCCGTTTTTCGCGCGAGCTCGGCCTGCCGACGTGGGACAAGCCTGCCGCGCCGTGCCTGGCATCGCGCATACCGTACGGCTCGGAAGTGTCGCAGGAGAAGCTGCGGCAGATCGAGGCGGGCGAGGCCGCGCTGCGCCGTCTCGGCTTCCCGATCGTGCGCGTGCGCCACCACGGCGCGGTCGCGCGCATCGAGGTGCCGCCCGAACGCTTCGGCGACCTGTTCGACGCCGAGACCCTCGCGAGCGCCATCGATGGCGTCAAGGCGGCGGGGTTCCTGTTCGTTACGGTCGACCTCGAGGGCTTCCGATCGGGCAGCCTGAACGCGGCGCTGGCGGACGGTGGAGGCGGAGTGGCGGCAGGTCAGCCGGATCTTGTGCGGCTGGATCCGCCGCGGCGTCGCGACGAGTAGCGGGAGGATCCGGTGGCATCCCCCGTCGCCGAATGATACGTTCCCGCCATGATCGTGACCATCGACGGACCCGCAGGCGCCGGTAAGAGCACCGTCGCGCGACGTGTCGCGCAGCGGCTCGAGTTGCCGTATTTGAACTCGGGCTTCATCTACCGAGCGGTGACCGCGCTCGTCCTCGAACGCGGCACACCGGCCGATCCACTCGCCGGATTTGCCGACCTGCTGGCGGTCCTCGGTCTCATCGCCGGGCTCGAGTTCCGCTTTCGAGACGAGGCCGTGACGGCCGAGGACGGCAGCGAGGAGCTCCGAACGCGCGTCTTTGACGGCGAGCGCGAACTCACGGCGCTCCTGACCACGCCGGAGGTCACCCGGGAGATCTGGCGCATCGCGAACGTCCCCGAGTACCGCGACGCGCTCCGCGCGACCCAGCGCGCGTGCGCCGAGCCCGACGGAGTCGTCGCGGAGGGGCGCGATATGGGCACCGTGATCTTTCCGGACGCCGAGGCGAAGGTCTTCCTCGATGCCTCGCCCGAGGAGCGCGCCCGGCGGCGGCACGACGAGCTGGTCGCGGCCGGCCACGAGTCGGATTACGACGCGGTCCTCGCCGAAATCCGCCAGCGGGACTCCCACGACCGCGACCGCGAGCACTGCCCGCTCGTGCCGGCCGCCGACGGCGTCGTCGTCATGACGGACGGGCTCGACATCCCGGCGGTTGTTGCGCGCGTTCTCGAGCGCGTCGAAGGGCGCTCCTGAGTCGCTCCGAGCGGCCGATTCTCGCGCGACTCGGTGGCGGAAAACCGCTCATCCTGCCGAAAATGTGAGTGACAAACCCCGCCCGGCAGGCGATCCTGGGCGGTTTTCGGTAGCGGACCTCGGACCGGGAAACCGGGGTCGTACGGCGGGTGTTCCGCCGCGCTACGTGTTCCCGTCTACAACCCTTTTTCGGGACGTCTCCGGACGCCCGGGGCTTCGCAGCCGCCGCTCGGTGTCGATCCGCCCAGCGACGAATCCCTTCGAGACCCCGCCGCCTCCGGCGCGTCATGGTACAGGTTTCCGATGGCCGTCAACCCCGTCGTCAAGAAGTTCGAACTCTCCGCTGAAGATCTCGAGAAGCAAGTCGCCGAGGCCATGTCCGGCCTCGACACGTCGGCAGTCCACGACAAGTGCGAGGACTCCGTCCGCAGCTTCGAGCAGGACAAGATCATCAAGGGCAGGGTGATCAACATCATCGGAGGCGACGCGATCATCGACGTCGGGTACAAGTCGGAAGGCCTCGTACCCCTCGAGCAGTTCGAGAACCCCGAGGAGATCGTCGAGGGTTCCGAGGTCGAGGTGCTCCTCGAGACCGTCGAGGACAACGAAGGCCTCGTCGGCCTGTCGAAGCGCAAGGCCGACCGCCAGCGCGGCTGGGAACGCGTGATCGCCACCTACAAGGAAGGCGACGACGTCACCGGCAAGGTGACCCGCAAGATCAAGGGCGGACTCCTCGTCGAGATCGGGGTGCCGGTCTTCCTGCCCGCGTCGCAGATCAGCATCCGTCGCACGGGCGACATCTCCGAGTTCATCGGCCAGGAGATGCGCTGCAAGATCATCAAGATCGACGAGGCGCGGATGAACATCGTCGTCTCGCGCCGCCGCCTGATCGAGGAGGAGCGCGAGGAGCAGAAGCGCCAGCTGCTCGACAACATCGAGATCGGCCAGATCCGTCGCGGCCAGGTCAAGAACATCACCGACTTCGGCGCGTTCGTCGACCTCGGCGGCCTCGACGGACTCCTGCACATCACCGACATGAGCTGGGGCCGCATCAGCCACCCGTCGGAGATGCTCAAGATCGACCAGGAGATCGACGTCAAGGTCCTCAAGGTCGACAAGGACAAGGAGCGCATCTCCCTCGGCCTGAAGCAGAAGGAAGAGAGCCCCTGGACCAACATCGAGATGAAGTACCCGGTCGGCTCGCGCGTATCGGGCAAGGTGGTCAACGTGCTGTCGTACGGCGCGTTCGTCCAGCTCGAGCCCGGCGTCGAGGGCCTGGTGCACATCTCCGAGATGTCGTGGACCAAGCGCATCAACCATCCGAACCAGGTCGTGTCGATCGGCGACGAGATCGAGGTCGTCGTCCTCGAGATCAAGAAGGAGAAGCAGGAGATCTCGCTCGGCATGAAGCAGGTCGAGGTCAATCC
>CAYMRB010000640.1:0-4201 GCA_964392615.1 uncultured Planctomycetia bacterium
CGGACAGGACGAGGCCGGAGCGGACTTCGTCGGCGCTGCCGGAGGCGATGTTCCACAGGTGGATGCGATCGCGGCCACGGCGTACGCGGCGAGTTGGCGCATGCCGATCCCTTCTTTCATCTCACTCACGGCTTCGACGATCGCTCGTCGGTCGAGCCCTACCCGTCACCGTGGGTCAGCGGTCGCACGTGGTTCGACGCCGCGGCGGACAGGATGTCCGTATTCACGCTGGACGAGGTCGGGGTCATCCTCGAGTACCTGGAGCTGGTGCCGGCGACACGGGCGGACCTCTTCAGTGACGGCGACCGGGAGATCGCTCTGCAAGCCGCCGTGAACTTCTGGCTTCCGCGAGAGGAGGTGCTGCTCGCGCGATCGGCGTGACGCGGTCGTCGCGATCGGCGCCGCACCCCGTGAACATTCGCGTCCGGTTCGTGTAGAATGCCGGCGGCCCCGCCGCCCGGCAGGGGCCTGACAACGAACCGACTCCCGAGAGGTGACGCGATGCGCGCGGCGATGAGCATTCTGCTGGCCCTGACAGTTTGCGTGGCGGTGGTGTCCTGCACACCGCAGGCGACCGACACCAAGACGGTCGATCTACTCGCTCAGGGACTCGACGGCTGGGACGCGTTCCTCGAAGAGGGCAAGAAGAAGGAGGACGTCTGGAGCCTCCAGGACGGCGTTCTCGTCTGCAAGGGCGAGCCGCTCGGCTGTCTTTACACCAAGGCGAAGTACACGTCGTTCCGCATGGAGCTCGAGTGGCGCTGGGAAGGCGAGCCGGGGAACAACGGCGTGCTCCTGCGCATCAATGGCGACCCGCGGGCGATTCCGCGGTGTATCGAGGCGCAGCTCAAGAGCGGCTCGGCCGGCGATCTGTACGGCTTCCACGATATGGCGATCGACGGCGCAGAGGACCGCACGAAGCGCACGGTCGATCACGCGACACTGAAGGATCTGATCGGCGACTTCACCGGCGTGACCAAGATCAAGGCCGCCGAGAACCCCGCCGGCGAGTGGAACAAGTACGCGATCACGTTGTCGGGAGGCGACCTCAAGGTCGAGGTCAACGGTCAGCTCGTCAACGAGGCCCACGACTGCGAGGTCGTCGCGGGGCCGATCGGCGTGCAGTCGGAGGGTGGCGTGATCCACATCCGCAACATGAAGGTGACGCCGACCGAGTAGCGATCCGTATCAGGGAAAGCGCCTCTCGGCTTCGCGCCCGATGACGTCCATGCGGTGCTTGTGGATTTGGTTCTGCTCCCAGCGATCCCCTTCTTTCCACTTGCGAGGACTCAGTCCCTTCTCCCACGCGGCGAGCTCGGCGAGGAGGGACTTCACCCGATCCGGGTGCTGAGTCGCGACGTTGCGAGTCTCGGCAGGGTCGCTGGCGAGATCGATCAGGACGACCGGGTTGTCCCGGACGCGGAGCAGCTTCCACCTGCCTTGCCGGACGGCGGCAGCTGCTGAGCGGCGCCAGAACAGCGCCTCGTGCGGGGGTTTCTCGGTCTCGCCCCGCAGAAACGGCAGCAGGTCGACTCCGTCGAGCGGCTTGGCCGCGCTCTTCGGTGCGCCGCCGGCCGCTGCGAGCGACGTCGGCAGGATGTCGAGCAGGCTCACCGGCTGCGCGTAGACCTTCCCCGCAGGGAGCCCGGCCGGCCATTTGGCGATGAGCGGCACGCGCACACCGCCTTCCCACTTCGATCCCTTCATTCCGCGCAGGGGGCCGTTGTCGGAACCGTTGTTCGTGGCGCCGCCGTTGTCGTTGACGAACAAGACGAGCGTGTCCTTCTCGAGGTCCCACTCGCGCAGCTTCGACGTGAGCCGGCCGACGTTGTCGTCGAGCGATTTCGTCATCGCTGCATAGGTGCGTCGGCGCTGGTTTTCGATGTGCGCGAACGCGGCCAGGTCGGCCGGCTTCGCGTGCATCGGAGTGTGAACAGCGTTGTAGGAGAGGTACACGAAGAACGGTCGCGCGCGGTGTCGTCCGATGAACTCGATCGCGGCGTCCGTGAGGTCGTCGGTCAGATATGAGATCTCCTTCTTCTCGTCGATCGCTGTCCTGCCGCGGCGCATGGCAGCGTTCTTGCTCGGTTTCGCGATCGGCCAGAAGCTGCGGGAGCCGCCCCAGAAGCCGTAGAACTCGTGGAAGCCGCGATTCTGGGGCTCGAACTGCGGCTGGTTTCCCATGTGCCACTTGCCGACGGCCATCGTTCGATAGCCTCGAGCCTGCAGTACATCACCGATCGTCGCCTCCGACGGATCGAGGCCCATGTCGGACTGCGAATAGCCCGGTTCGGGCCGCGTCGGGCCGTTGCATTCGTGTCCGAAACGCTGCTGGTAGCGGCCGGTCAGCAGTCCCGCGCGCGACGGGCAGCACACCGATGCGGTGACGTACGCCTGCGTGCATCGGACTCCGGCCGCGGCGAGGCGATCGATGTGTGGCGTCGGGATCTCCTTGCCGCCGTAGCAGCCGAAGTCGGCGAACCCCGCGTCGTCCGCGAGCACGACGATGACGTTCGGGGAAGCCGCCGCGACGGGTTCGCCGGGGAAGCAGAAGGCGAGGAGGATCAGGGAAAGCGTTGGCGTTCTCATATCGTCTCCTCTCAGTAGTCCGCGCCGTTGAGGCTTTGTACGACCGACTCGAGCCACGCGCGCAGGGCGGAACGCATCGCGGTGACGCGGGCCACCTCGGCGTCGGCCAGATCGTTCGTCTCTCGTGGGTCGGCCGCCAGGTTGTAGAGCTCCCAGGATACCGCGCCCTTCTTGGTGACGATTCGATGCAGCTTCCAGTCGCCGTCGATCCATGCTGCGTGGCCGGGGAAACGATCGAGAGGGTACGCTGGATTTGGCAAGCGCGCCGCGT
The DNA here is from genome assembly GCA_964392615.1 of uncultured Planctomycetia bacterium. Lineage (GTDB taxonomy): Bacteria > Planctomycetota > UBA8108 > UBA8108 > UBA8108 > CAYMRB01. The sequence continues at coordinate 2,861 of CAYMRB010000640.1, forward strand.
CGCGACTCGACTCGTGCGGGGGAAGGTCGCCGCCTCCTTGCTGGGCATCGAGGAGCTCCTTCATCCACTTCGCTGATGGCGTGCCGATCCCCCGCGCGCTCGTGTCCCAGAACCCCATCGGCTGCGGGCGTCGCGTCATGCGTCCGTCGATCAACGGGACGAGGCTGACTCCGTCGAGTCGTGGCTGCTTCTGCGGGCGGGCGCCGGCGAGCTCGAGCAGCGTCGGGTAGATGTCGCTCGTATTGCAGCGCGCCTTCGTCACCCTCGGCTTCGGGATGCGAACGGGCCACTCGAGGATCGCGGGGACGAGGAGGCCGCCGTCCCAGACCTTGCCCTTGTTGCCGCGATGGCCGCCGGTCGATCCGACGCCGGGCAATGCACCGTTGTCGCTGGTGTACCAGAGCACGGTCTTCTCGCGGATGCCGAGCGAGCCGAGCGCGTTGCGGAGCTTGCCGAACGCGCGATCCATGCCGGTGATCTCGCCGTAGAAGTGCTGGCGCTTCCTCGGCTCGCCGTCGTAGATCGCGCGGTCCGCTTCGATCGCACGGTGGGGGCCGTGGGGCGAGCCGAACCAGACGACCGCCAGAAACGGGCGATCGCCGGCCGCGCGAGCGCGAATCCACTCGAGAGCGGCGTCGACCGTCACCATCGAGCTCTCGCCCTTCGTCTGCACGGCCTGACCGCGTCGACTGAGGATCGGGTCGTTGTCGAAGAAGTTGGGCGCGCTGAGCCACTCGTCGAAGCCGTTGTTCCCCGGATGGGCGGGGCTGTCCTTGCGCACGGAACCCAGGTGCCATTTGCCGAAGTGGCCGGTCGCGTAGCCGGCGGTCTTCAGGGCTTCGGCGACGGTGATCTCCTGCGGCCGCATCGGATAGCCCCACTTGAACACGCCCATGCGATTCGGGTGGCGACCGGTCATCACACTGGCGCGAGTCGGCGAGCAGACCGGCGCCGCGGCGTAGAACCGATCGAAGCGCAGCCCGGCGGCCGCCGCCTTGTCGAAGTTCGGCGTCTTCAGGACCGGATGGCCGTTGTAGGCCATATCGCCCCAGCCCTGGTCGTCCGCCATGACGAGGACGATGTTGGGTCGATCCGCCGCATCGATGGCCGCAGTCGCCGCGGCGGTGAGAGTCAGAACGAGCGTCAGTGTTCTCATGATCGTCGTCGGGAAGCCTCGGTCGGGGTGAATCGTCAGCGCTATCGTAATCGCAACGAGTGGTCACAGGATACTTCGACGAGTGGAGCTGGAGTCGGAGTCGGAGTCGGAGTCGGAGTCGGTGTCGGCGTCGGAGTCGGCGGCGAGGGAGTCTGCTAGGTCCTAGGCTAGGAAGAACCAGCGGA
>CAYMRB010000641.1:0-2453 GCA_964392615.1 uncultured Planctomycetia bacterium
GTCGCGTTCTTCCCGCAACTCGTGGCTGGCCCGATCGAGCGGGCCCGGGTGCTCTTGCCGCAGCTCCAACGGGCGCGCAAGCTCGATTGGGAGGGCGCTCAGGCCGGGGCGTATCTCGTCGGCTGGGGATTGTTCAAGAAGATCTTCATCGCCGACAACCTCGCGCGCTTCGTGAACGCGGTCTACGAGGGCGGCGGTGATCCCACCGGTCCAGCGGTTCTCTTCGCGACCTACGCGTTCGCGTTCCAGATCTACTGCGACTTCAGCGGCTATACCGATATCGCGCGCGGCATCAGCCGCATGATGGGCATCGAGCTGATGGTCAACTTCAACGTGCCGTACGCCGCGAAGAACCCGCGGGACTTCTGGCGCCGGTGGCACATCAGCCTGAGCACGTGGCTGCGCGACTACCTCTACGTGTCGCTCGGCGGCAACCGCGGCAAGGCGTGGCTGGTGTACCGCAACCTGATGTTGACGATGGTGCTCGGCGGACTGTGGCACGGCGCCCGCGCGAACTTCGTGTGGTGGGGTATCTATCAGGGCGGGCTCCTGTGCATCCACCGCGCAGTCGAGCCGTTCCTGAAGAGACTCGAGCCCGCGACGCCACGCGGCAAGCGCGTGTTCCGATTCGCGTCCTGGTTCGTGTTCTTCCACCTCGTGTGCTACGGCTGGCTCCTGTTCCGCGTCGAGACGAACCAGCAGCTGTGGAGCATGACGACCGCGCTGGCCACCGGCTGGCTCCAGATCGGCGAACACATCGACGTGCTGGCTCGCATCGCGTGGTTCACCTGGCCGCTCATCATCGTGCAGTACTTCCAAGTTCGATCGCGCAACCTGCTCGTGCCGCTGACGTGGCGCTGGTCCCTGCGTCTGGGGTACGTGGTGGTCCTGTTCTATCTGACGACCGTCTTCGGAGCGTTCGATGTCATCGAGTTCATCTACTTCCAGTTCTGAGACGATCGTCAGACCATCCGTCCGCCCCGTCGAGGTCGAGCCGGTACCAGAGCGCCAGTTCAGCAAGCTCGAGCGCGCTCGTATCGGTCGGGTACCGGCGGCCGCGATCGGCGCGCTCGCGGTCATCTGCTGCATCGAGACCAGCCTGCCGTCGTACCGTGAGTGGTTCGCGGACCGGGCCGCATGGCAGTGGCACACGAAGAGCGAGCTGGTCGAGAGCGGCGCGCTCGAGGGCGACATCGCGATCATCGGAACGAGCGTGCTGTTTCACAGCGTCGATCCAGTCGCGCTCAACGCGCAGACGCAGTCGCCGCGCCGCGTGGTCAACCTCGCGCTCAACGGCATGCAGCTCAACGGGCAGTACCACCTGTTGAAGCGCTACCTCGACGCCGGCAATCTTCCCGACACCGTCTTCCTCGAGCTGTCCCGCGTTGATGTCGAACGCGAGCGCTGGGTCAGCGGTCCGTTCTGGCGCGACTGGGCTACGTGGCCCGAGTTCGCGTCGAGCCGCGGCCTCGCGTTCGAGCCGTCGCTGGCGGTTCCGTTCGCCGCGAACCGCGCGCTGACGTCGTTCTCGTATCGCCGAGCGCTCGACAATTGGGTGTTCGCGAGCGCTCGCTCGCGCGGGCCGGACACGACGTACCGCGACCGCAATCGGCAGATCTCGACCGAGATGGCGGAGCACCTCGGCTTCAGCCCCGGAGGGTTCGACCACGGCATGACGAAAGCGGATCTCCCGCCCGCCCAGTCGCGACCGTGGCTCCAGACCCACGCCGGCGAGATCTGGCTGCACCGCATTCTCGACCTCTGCGACCGTCGCGGCATCCAGGTGCGACTTCTGCAGCCGCCCGTGCCGCCATTCGTCGCCGCGGAGCGCGAGCGCGATGGATTTCGCGCCGCTTTCGACGCGCTCGTCGCCGAACTCGAGCAGCGCTATCCGCGCCTCGGAATCGACGTGTTCGAGCCGTCCGGCTACGAGCTCGCCGACTTCGCCGACGACCACCACTTCAGCCCGCAGGGCAGCACCAAGCTGTCGCGGGACCTCGCCCGCTGGATCGACGCCCAGCCGGCCCGCCGGCAGCCGACCGTCGACTGAGCGCAACGAGGCCAGCGCGCGAAGACTCCGGCGATACGCACGACGGCTTGTGGAAAGCGGCGCCTTGCTCCCTCTCGCGGCGCGACGCGGGGGTTCCGATTCGAAACAGCGGCCGTCCACGTTCGGGACAGAAACCGTCTCTCGCCGCCCCACCCGCCGTCGCGAACCGCATTCGGGGCGCCGACTTATCGGCGCGTCCGGCAGCCGGCCCGCCCCTTGCGACAGTCCCGGTAGTCGCATGAGAGGAGGAACCAAGGTGGACCGCAGAAGCCAGACCGACCGACGTCGTCGGCCGACGACACTTCTGAGCATTCTCCGCTGGGGAGGACAACGTCGTGGCCCGCGCCGCGACGGGGAGTCCGCCACCTATGTCGACTGCGCCCTCATCCCGACGAGCGCGCTG
>CAYMRB010000641.1:2463-4169 GCA_964392615.1 uncultured Planctomycetia bacterium
GCCTCCGGACTCGACGCGCTATTCACCCTGGTGCACCTGCAGGGCGGCGCGACGGAGGCCAACCCGGTGATGCAGCTCGCCCTCGACCACGGGGTCGGCTACTTCCTGGCGGCGAAAGTCGGCGTCACCGCGTTCGGCGCCTGGTTTCTGGCGGCCCACCAGCTCTTCGGGCTCGGGTTCAAGGGGCTGCGGATTCTCGCGATCTCGTACTGCGCGCTGCTCGCCTATCACGTCGCGATCTTCTGCGTACGGTGACTTTTTGACACCCTCGAGGCGTTTCTGTAGAGTCGCCGGACATGAAAACCGTGCTCGTCACCGGCGGGGCTGGCTTCCTCGGCAGTCACCTCTGCGATCGGCTTCTCGCGGACGGCCATGAGGTCATCTGCGTCGACAACTTCTTCACCGGCTCGAAGCGCAACATCCGCCACCTCCTCGACTCGTCGCGCTTCGAGGTGATCCGACACGACATCGTTCACGAGCTCTTCGTGGAGGTCGATCGGATCTTCAACCTCGCGTGCCCGGCGTCGCCCGTGCACTACCAGTACAATCCGATCAAGACGATCAAGACGTCGACGGTCGGCATGGTGAACATGCTGGGGCTCGCGAAGCGGACCGGCGCGCGGTTGCTGCAGGCGTCGACCTCCGAGGTCTACGGCGACCCCGACGTGCATCCGCAGCCCGAGGAATACCGCGGCAGCGTCAACACGATCGGTCCGCGCAGCTGCTACGACGAGGGCAAGCGCGTCGCCGAGGCGCTCTGCATGGACTATCACCGCCAGCACGAGCTGGAGATCCGGATCGTCCGCATCTTCAACACGTATGGCCCGCGCATGGCGCTCGACGACGGGCGCGTCGTGTCGAACTTCATCGTGCAGGCGCTCGCCGGTGAACCGCTGACGCTCTACGGCGACGGCAGCCAGACGCGCTCGTTCTGCTATGTCGACGACCTGATCGAGGGCTTCGTCCGCATGATGGATCAGGACGAGACGACCGGGCCCATCAACATCGGCAACCCGCACGAGATCTCCGTGCGCGAGCTCGCCGAGCGCGTGATCGAGCTCACCGGATCGTCATCGGAGATCGTCCTGCGCGAGCTGCCGGGAGACGACCCGAAGCAGCGGCGGCCGGACATCACGCGTGCGCAGAACACGCTCGGCTGGAACCCTGCCGTGCCGCTCGAGGAAGGGCTCGAGAAGACGGTCGCGTACTTCCGCGAGAGAGTCGAAGCGCGAATCCCCTGACGCGCCCCGACAGCCCGATCCCGATCCCGATCCTTCAGCGTCGAAAAGAAACCGGCCGCCCGCTGCTTCGAGAAGCAACGAGCGGCCGGTGTCACGAGGCGAGCGCGGCAGAGGCCGGGCGGATCAGTACATCCCGCCGCCGCCCATGCCGCCGCCCGGAGGCGCGGCTTCCTTCTTCTCCGGGATCTCGCTGATGAGAGCCTCGGTGGTCAGGAGGAGGCCGGCGATGCTCGCGGCGTTCTCGAGCGCCGTGCGCGTGACCTTGGTCGGGTCGATGACGCCTTGCTTGACCAGGTCGACGTAGTCGCCGGTCAGCGCGTTGTAGCCATTCGCGCCCGAGGCGGCCTTGACCTTGTCGCAGATGATCGCGCCGTCGATGCCGGCGTTCTCGGCGATCTGGCGGATCGGCGCGTCGATCGCCTTGCGGACGATCTCGACGCCAACGCCCTCGTCGCCGTCGGCATC
>CAYMRB010000642.1:0-4157 GCA_964392615.1 uncultured Planctomycetia bacterium
GCCTTCGCGAACGCCTCGTCGCCCCACGGATACCAGTCGACGGGGTTGTGCGCGTGCTGCTGGAGGTACGGACTCTTCTCCGCGAGGAGCCGGTTCGCCTTCCGCTCCTTCTTCCCCGCATCATTCGCGTGGACGAGCACCGCAGCACACGACACGAGAAAGACGAGCATGCGCAACACGCCGCCTGTACTCGCGCCCTGTGACCGGAATCCGCTGCGCATCGATCAGCCCTCGTGAACCCGGAAGTTGCCGAGGCGTTCGAACGCCTTGAACATCGCCTGCGTGCCCAGATCGCCCTCGCCGTGCGCGCGACACGAACGGAACATCTGCTGGGCCAGCGCCGTCCCGGGCAGCGGCAAATCGAGCGCCTTGCCGGCGTCGAGAGAGATGCCCAGGTCCTTCTGGATGAGTCGCACCATGAAGCCCGGATCGTAGTTATTCTCGATGATCGCGCCGCCGAGGTTCTCGAGAGCCCACGACGCCCCCGCCCCACCGGTGACCACGCGGTGCATCTTGCTCAGGTCGATCCCGGAGCGCTTCGCCAGCGCGATCGCCTCGCACGCCGCCATCATGTTGACCGCGCAGAGGATCTGATTGCACGCTTTCGTGACCTGTCCCGCGCCGGTACCGCCGACGAGCGTGATCCGCGAGCCCATCGCCTCGAAAACCGGCACGACGCGGTCGAACACGTCCTGCTCGCCGCCGACCATGATCGTCAGCGTGCCCTTCTTCGCCCCGATGTCGCCGCCGCTGACCGGCGCGTCGAGAAACGGCAAGCCCTCCGCCTCGAGCCGCGCAGCGATGCTCTTGGTCACGTCGGGCGAAATCGTGCTCATGTCGACGAAGATCGTGCCGGGAGCCGCGCCCGCCGCAGCGCCGTCGTCGCCGAACAGGACGGCCTCGACATCCGGAGAGTCGGTGACGCACGAGATGACGATCTCGCACGCTTGCGCACACTCGCGCGGCGTCGCCGCCAGGGTTGCGCCCGCCTCGACGACTTCCTGCGCCCGGGACGCCGTGCGGTTGTACACCGTGACCTCGTGCCCCGCCGCCAGCAGATTCTTGGTCATGGGGCGCCCCATGATGCCCATGCCGATGAAGCCGATCTTCGCACTCATGTCGCCGAAGCGCTCCTATGACTCGAGTTTGCTACCGTCCCTTCCAAGCACCGAATCTCGCGCCGAAGGTAGCACAGGCCGCGAGCGGGTGGAAAAAGGCAATTCGACGCTTTTTCCGGCGTAGGGGGATCAGGGGAGCAGCCGACACCAACCGAAGTGGGCGTCGGCGATCCGTTCGAGAAACGTCAGGGGCTCGCCGCGCGACGGCGCCGTCCGCATGCCGTGTCCGTAGGTGATGACGCGGATGCCGCGGAGGTAGTTGCCGATGAGGAGCTCCATCTCGAGCGAGCTCGACGCAGGACGGTGGGCGTCCGTCCACAACACGATCGTGTCGCACCCCGGAATCGTGAGCGCGGCCTCGAGCCCCTTCGCGAGTCGCGAACGCGGGCTCGTGCTCGATTTCCCGATGAACTGCAGCGCCGCCTTCTTCTGCGCGGGGCTTGCCTCGACGAGCCCCCGTCCGAATACCCGCGGGCTGTCGTGAAACGTGACCAGCCCGAAACGGTCCGTCGGGGCCATCTTCGCGAGCCCCTGGTTCACGGCGCGATGCGCCTTCACGATCCACAGCGGGATCTCGCGTCGCGATGGGCGCGAGATCGGCGTCGTACGCCGCCGTCCGGACACATCGATAAGGAAGACGGTCCCGCTGCCGACCGCCTCCGCGAACCACGTCGACTTCGCGCCGATCGGCAGCGCGCCCGGAAACGTGTGCGGCCGGTCCTGCCGCCGAGCGACGGCCTCGGCAGCGAGCGCGCGCAGCTCTCCCGCTCGACGCGCGCGCGCGTCGATGCCGAGTCGACGCTGCAGGTCGAGCCGCAGCGATCGCTCGAGAGGCCCGACGCCGTCGATCTCCTCCTCGCGCGCCAGCGCGTCGATGAGCGCGTGCAACGAGCCGCCCCAGCCGCCGTGAGCGAGCATGCGCGCGCCCCAGCGAGCGAACGCGACGTCGTCGCGCGCAAGAACCGCTCGACAGTACCGCACGCGTTCCGCATCGCCGAGCTTCGCGAACGAGTGGGACACCGCGCGGAGACACAGCACGACAAGGGGCAGACGGTCATCCGATGCGAGCAGTCGGGCGACGTCGATGCCGCCGTCCGGCGCGCCACCATCGACTCGACCGAACGCGCGACGCGCGACGACCTCCGCGAGCGCGAAGTGGATCGCAGCGCGCAACGCGGCGCTTCCCTTCGCCGTCCGCTCGAAAGTCGCGTACTCGTCGAGCGCCCGAGCGAGAGCCTGCGGTCCGGCTGCGGCCTCTTCGACGAGGCGGGCGAGCTCCCGTCTCTCCTCTCGACGGACGACCGCATCGCGAGGATCCGGCGGCTCCCGGCGCGGCGGCAACTCGTGATAACGCTCGATGCTCGGCGCCTCGGAGCCGCGCGCGCCCAGCCAGAGGTCCAACCGATGCCGCTGCCAGTACTGACCCGGATACTCGACGAACTCCTCGAGCTCCTCGGTATCGCGATAGAACCCGATGGCGCGGAGACGACAGGACTCGAGCTGCCGGGAGTCGTCGAGGCGCCACGCGAGAGTGCCGGGCTCGTCGAGCACCGCGAGGGGAGCGGAGCGGCGCGCAGTCGACGACCGATGCCATCGCCGCACGGGAATCTCCTGACCGCGCGTGTCCGCGAAGTACCGCGCGCGGTTTGGCAACGGCACGAGTCGCAGCGTTCCGGACGCGCTGCCGTTCTTACGCAGGAGCGGCAGATCGAGGCGCGTCGTGATGCCGCCGCGATCGTCCTTCAATCCGATGAGCGGCCACAGCGATGTCGCGTGCGCGCGTTCGAGGTGACGCAACAATCCCGTCGTGACCTCGTCGCGCACGGACTGCGGCAGTCGACGCTCCTTCTGAATCGCTTCGAACTCCGCGCGAACGCGCTTCCAGCTCGCGCCGCCTGGCTCGAGTCGCACAGCGCGCGGCGAGATCGCGATCCGGAACACGAGCCCGTCCAGGGGCACGCCGTAGACGTCCTCGAGCTCCAGGAACCCGCGCACGGACAGCTCGTGCGTGCCCGTCAACACCTGCCCCGCGAGCACGACCTCGCGCTCGCCCGCACGCAAGACGCGCCAGCGAACGTCGGCCGACAGGCGCACACGACGCGACGCGCGAGATGCGCCCGTCCACACGTCGAGCACCTCCTGCTCCTCTGCCCACTCGAGCCGCCGTTCGAGCACGGCGCCGGGCTTCAAGACCGCCTCGTCGCCATCCGGACCGTTCGCCATGACGGACGGCAGCACGACCGCCGCCGTCAGCAAGCAAACAGCCCGTTGAAGAAGGGCTTCGAGCGCGAGGGTGAGTCGTTTCGTCCAAGATCGAGGCGTCAGAACGCAGGCAATGTGGTGCATTGTCGAGTTCTGACAACGAAGAGCCTGGGCGAAACGGCCGCCATCGCGCCGAATTGCCTTATTCAACGGGGTGTAGAGATTGCTCAACCGCTCGCCCTCCTCGGATACCGTACGACGCGGACCGCGATCGCGATCCGCGCGGAGTTGAGCTGCCGCGAAGCGGCCAGCCTCCAACTCCGCAGGCATGGGCTGCCGACCAGACGACGTCGAGGGCCACGGCGCCGACGCGCTGGTCAGCCCATGCCACCATTCTCCCGCGCGACGGAGCGAAGGAAAGAACGAACGTCCGAGGGACGCGGCTCGGTTCAGTCGGGCAGCGAGAGGCGCAGCGTGGACTCGAGGCGATGCGAGAACACCTCGGCGGACTCCGCGCCGACGCCGTAGCGCCGCGCGAGCCCCGGATAGGTCTGGCTCCAGAGCCAAGCGGTACCGACGCCGATCCACACCGCGACGATGGCGGGCAGGAGCCGGGCGATCGCACGCGACAAACTCGTCACGAGCGGGCTCGGATGTCGCGGGACGACGGGAAGCGGGGAGCGACGCGGTATCGCGGGCATCGGGTGCGGACTCCGAGAGAGGAGGGAATACGCGGATGGATGCAAGGAGCGCGCCGGAGTCGGAAAAGAGGATTCACCACAGAGAGGAAAGAACTCTAAGGAACCCAGGAACCCAGGAAAGGAAGTGGATGCGCCC
>CAYMRB010000643.1:0-4151 GCA_964392615.1 uncultured Planctomycetia bacterium
GCGGTGGCTTCTTCTCGACCTTCTTCTTCTTCGGCTTGTCATCGGCGCCGTACGCCGGCAACGCCACCGCCGCCAACAGCGCGGCGACGGCCCATCGTCTCGATCGCATCGTTCCTCCCTTCGTGTCGTCTCTGGTATCGAGCGTCCGAGTACGATTCAGTCTACGGACGCTCGGTGGGAGGGGCAACCTCGTGCAGGATGACGGGCCAGAGTCCGTCCGGGGACAGCGAGGAGGGGAGCATGGACGATCCGCGGTTCGACATGCACCGGGGGAGGCTGCGGGATGCCGGCGGGACGGTGCGGAGGCCGTCGACCTCAGCGTCGCACCGGCAGCGCCAGCTCCCACACGTCGTATTCGACGTCGGCCGACGCCAGGATCGTGGCGCTGCGGTTGTCCGCTGCGATCTGCGCGTGGCGGATGTCGCCGATCAGCTCGGCGTTGCCTGCCGGTCGGACGCGACCGTCGTTCCAGATCGAAAGAATGCCTCGGCGGCCGTGACGCTGGACGAAGAGGAAGACCGTGCCGTCCGGGCTCCACCAGCCGCCGCGGCAGTCGTCGAGCAACGTGCTTCTCGACTCAGGGAAGTCGTGCAGAACGGAGTCCGCCCCCGGGCTTCCGACGACGACTCGCGTCGCCTGGTGGTTCCAAGTCACCGCGCTGCCGGCCCGATCGATGATGCATTCGGGCGCCGCCGTCGCGCCCTTCTGCACCCAGAGCGCGCGGTCGGACGTCAGGCCGGCGATGAGCGACGCATCCTTCGAAATCCAAGTCTTCCGGAACGGCCCGACGTCTGCCAGGACGACCACCGGCGATGCCTCGCCGTCGCGAAACGCGATCCGACCGTTCTTGCCCGTCAACAGGAGAAGGTCGCGGCGGTGGATCGGGCGACCCTGCCAGCCGTCTGGAATCTCGATTTCCGCGCGCTCGTCCGTCGCGACGTCGAACAGGAACGGCCGCGCGGATCGCTCGGGCGTCTCGGGGCCAGCGTCGCGCGCTGCGAGCAGCGCCGTCGACCCGTCGATCCAGTCGACGAACAGGGCCCCATCGGGAAGCGGTTTCGTCGCGCCGCTGTCGATCGATGTGATGCCGCAGGCGATCCGGCGCGTCTTCTTGTCGAGGATCGTGACCGCGAGGTGTCGCGAGTCGGGCGAGAATCGCGCGTTCGCAAGACGCGAGCCCGCCGGGACCGCGATGCTCTCGACACGCCACTCGTCCGGCCGCACCAGGAACGCTCCGCCGGGCGACGACGTGACAAACGCGTCGCCGGACTCGCTCGCTATCAGCGCTCGTTGGTGGACGCCGAAGGCCGTCAGGCGCGACATGCCCGTTCGGCCCTCGAGGACGACCTTGCGCTCCGTGACGCGTCCTTCTACTCCGTCGTCATTCGTACGCGGTGCGCCGTTGTGAAGATCGAGGACGAGCTGAAAGGGCCGGGCCGTCGATCTCGAGGCCTCGATTTCGTCGACGCGCACCGTGTGCTGATCGCCCGCCGTCAACGGCGGGATACGGACGGCGCCGCGTGCGTGCACGACGCCCTTGCCCGCGATTGCCGTGCCCTCGAGCGCCGGCGTCGAGGTCCCCTCCGCGCCGACGCACCGCACGCGGATGTCGATCGACGAGCGCTCGCCGCCCACGAGCGGACCCGCGTCGACGACGCGGTAGGTCTCCGCGACGAGCGTCGGACGCGATGACGGAAACGGGCGGTAGAGAGGGTCGCCGAGAAGCACCATCGTCCAGCTGACATGTGGCACGCTCAGCCAGTACGCTTCGGCGATCGAGCGGCCCGAGAGGATCAGGTCGAGGAGCGCGTCGGTATGCGGGAACGCACCCACGTACGGCTCAGCCGCGGGGCCCCACGTCACCGCCGCGCCGCGGCGCAACAGGTTCGCGCACCAGCCGCGCTCCTTCTCACTCCAGATGTCGACCGCCTCGGAGCTGGCCAGGTGCCATGCGATTGCCCCGCGCGCGAGACCGCGGTCACCGAAGATGTCCTGGAAGTTGCGCAGTCGATACCAGCCCGCGTAGTACGCCGCGTTCGCGGCGAGGTCGTTCCGGCCGTCGGGGCCGGCGGTCCAGCTCGCCTCCTCCTGATCCAGGGTCGTACGAAAGCCGGCGCCGGCGAGTCGGTCGTGCCCCTCGCGCAGTAGCGAGTCACCGAGGCCGTAGCCGACCGGCATCTCCTTGCCGCGCGTGTCGACGAACACGCCTCCGGCGAGTCCGCCGGCCTGCTCCGTGGCGATCGCGTCGCTCACCATGCGTTCGATGACATCGAGACCCGGACCGTCGAGTCGGCTGACGAAGACCATTCCAAAGCGGCGTGGGTCTCGCATGGCGCCGGGATTCGTCGTCTTCACGAACAGCGGGTTCGGACGCCAGCCCGCGGCCGGCACCGGCGGATCGCTGAGGACAGCAGCCAGCTCGCTGTCCAACGCCGCGAGACCTCGCGCGTTTCCCTCGTCGGCCGTGACGACATAGGGCACGCCATGCGTCACCACGATGGTCGTGATGTCGGGGCGCTTCTCGAGCCACTCGCGAACTCGCCGCGCGATCCTGTCCAGGTACTGCTCTCGCGATATGCGGCGCGCTCGCCCCATGCGCAGGACGAGCTCGTTTTCCTCGGGGACACCGCGCAGGCGTCGGTACATGTCCGCGACGCGAAAGCCGACGGAGCTCTGGTTCACGAGGACGCAGACCTGCTCCGGGCGAATCTGGGACCGCGCGGGAGGCGCGAGCGTCGTCGACGCCAGCAGCATCGTCGCGAGAAGGCAACGCGTCGAGCGTGAGCGATTCGAGCTGGCGTTCGAACGAATCGAGTTTATCGGTCGCATGGGAATTCCGGCCTGCCTCTCCTCTGCCTATAGCATCGACCAGCGTGCGCCAGAATCCTCGCGATAGGGCTCAGACGATCCCGACCTCGCGCAGCTCGTTCACGACGCTGCGAATCGTGTCGCGCTCGGCGGCGGAGATCTCGGCGCACCACGGGTCGAACGCGGCCGTCGCGGGCAGGATCTCGAGCTCGACGAGAACGTGAAGCATGCGCTGGATATAGCCCTCCAGCGGCTCGATGAAGGTGCACTCCGCAAGCTGGTCGACCCGCTCGAGCAGCTCGAGGAACGCCGCCGGCTCCTTGCGCAACGATTCGAGGAGCCGAACCTGAAATGCCGAGCACGCGGCTCCCAGGCCGACGAGAGCGCCGGTTGCTCCGCGCAGGAAGCTGTAGCCGAGAAAGCGGTCCTCGCCGCTGACGAGAACCTTGTCGGGGAACTCGCTGCTCACGAGCTTCGCGACGTCCTGAAACGTGCAAACGGAGTCGAGCGTCGCCATCTTCAGCGCGCAGACGTCAGGAAGCGCGAAGAGCCCGCGCAGCTCGTCGATCGTGTAGCTGACACCACCGGCGGCGTCGTAGAGGAAGAACGCGATCAGCGGCAATCCGGCCGCTGCCAGCGCGGCGTGGTAACGCACGATGAGCTGGCGTCGATCGGGACCGGGGCGATCACGAAATCGCGCCGGAGCGTAGCACAGGATCGCATCGGCGCCGCCGGCCGCGGCGCGTTCGGCCATCCGTACGGCGAGCTCGATGTAGTCGTCGTCAGCGCTCGGATCGTCGGAGAGTGCTGCTGCGCTCTCGATCGGCGCGCCGGCGCCCGCGACCACGAGTCGGCCGGTGAGCGCGCTGCGCCACGACGCGAGCACCTCGTCCGCCAGGGGCTCGTCGAGGTGCAGTCCGCGTCCCGTGTGCGCCCAGACCGCGACTCCGGAGACCGGCTCGGCCGACAGGTACGCGGCGTAGTTCGCCTGAGCGCTTTCGACGAAGTGTCCGTCGCGATCGAACGGCACGGGTGCGGCGGCGATGAAGCCTCCGCGCAGGCGGCTGGCGATTTTCGCGGTGTCGCGGCTGCTGGACATCCCAGGAGTCTCGGTATGGCGCGGTCGGGACCGCGTGGCCGTCCATTCTATCACTCCGGGCCGTCCGGCGCAGGAGCGGCCGCTTCGCCCGATCCGGTCAGCCCACGCGACGATACGCCATTGGTAGCGCATTCGTACAAGTACCTGACCACTGACGGGCTCCCCCCGAGCGAGGGATGAGCGGTAGGTCTAGGAGCCCGTCCAGGAAAGGCGTTCGACGCGGCTGAGAGCTCTCCAGGGCGCC
>CAYMRB010000644.1:0-4145 GCA_964392615.1 uncultured Planctomycetia bacterium
ACGCGGCCGACACCAACGACGACGGTGAGCTGAGTCTCGCAGACCCCGTCTACAGTCTGTCCCATCTGTTCACCGGCGGCGAGGGGCTGCCGGCACCGAACGAGTGCGGGGTCGATCCGACGACACCGAGGTTGGGCTGTGAGTCGTTCGCGACGTGTCCGATTCCTGCAGCGGACGAAGTCTGCGACGGTCTCGACAACGACTGCGACGGCGAGGTCGACGAGGACTTCGACCTGACGTCGGCCGATCGTTGCGGCGCGTGCGACAACGACTGCACGCAGCTCGACTGGGAGAACGTCGTCGCGTACAAGTGCTCCGACGGCGTGTGTCGGATCGAGGCCTGCGAGGACGGGTTCTACAACCTCGACGGCATCGACGACAACGGTTGCGAGTCGGTGCGACCGCCCGAGGGCACGCCGTGCGATGATGGCAACCCGTGCACCGAGGAGGATCGCTTCTTCCTCGGCGTCTGCGGCGGCCGCCCGAAGGATTGCAGCGAGCTCGACGACCCGTGTAACCGCAGCGACTGCGACCCCGCGACCGGAGAGTGCTATCGCATCCCGCGACCGTCCCGTCCGTGTGACGACGGCGATCCGCGCACGCGGAACGACCGCTGCGACGAAACCGGCGAGTGCATCGGCAACGCCGTCTGACGGCATCTCGAAACCTCCTCCGGTCCGGCCGTTTCGCCCCGGTGAGGCATCCGGTACAGTGACCGCTCGGTACCGGTGCCTTTTCCTTCCCCGCAAGCCACAGTCGCAGAGGCGAAATCATGCCGTCGCGGAAGACGACCGTATCACGTCGCGAGTTCCTCCAGAAGAGTAGCGCCGCTGCCGGCGTCCCGCTGATCGCGGCCGGGCTCCCCGCGGCCTCGCTCGCGAACGTCCAGGACGCGAACGAGTTCCTCAATCTCGGTTGGATCGGTGTCGGCGGACGCGGCACGTCGCTCCTGAACCGCGCGCTGCGCAGCGTGTCCGTCTCGACGCTCAAGGTGACGGGGATCTGCGACATCAACCCGGCGCACCGCGATCGCGCGATCAAGATGTGCGGCGCGATGAAGCCGGTCGGCATCCACGACTACCGGGAGCTCATCAGCCGCAAGGACGTCGACGCCGTCTTCGTCGCGACGCCGATCTACCTGCACCCGGAGCATGCCACGGCCGTCCTGAACGCGGGCAAGCACTGCTACTGCGAGAAGCCGCTCGGCCCGACGTCCGAGGGCGTCAAGCAGATCTACGACACGGTCAAGCGCACGAAGCTCAAGTTCCAGGTCGGCTTCCAGTGGCGCTATCACGACGGCTTCCTCGCGTTCGTCGACACGATCCAGTCGGGCGCCATCGGCAAGCCGACGTTCTTGACCGGCATGCGCCATCTCTACAGCTACCCCGAGAGCGGCTGGTACCCGAACCGCGATCTCTCCGGCGACCTGATCGTCGAGCAGGCCGTTCACGAGATGAACATCTTCTGCTGGATGCTCAAGTCGCACCCGGTGCGCGCGTGCGGGTTCGGCGGGCTCGAGGCTCTCACCGGGCGGCCGGAAGGTCGCACGATGATGGACCACTACGCCGCTGTGTGGGAGTTCCCCGAGAACATCCACATCAACTACACGCACTGCATCTACGCCGGACGCGGCTACGGCGGCCTCTTCCAGGAGGTCCACGGTGTCGCGAACAAGACCTGTCGGCTCGAGGGCACGTACCAGCTCTCGATCTCCGGGGGAGACAAGCGCACCGACATCAAGCTGCCGCCGTTGACGGACTCGACCGAGAAGGCGATCCAGCACTTCGCGTGGTCGATCCGCAACGACAAGGAGCCGCTCTGCAACGTTGATGCGGGGCGCCACGCGACGCTGATGGCGATCCTCGCTCGCACCGCGATCCACGAAAAGCGCGTCGTCGAGTGGAAGGAAGTCGCGCTCTAGCGCTCGAGCCAGAAGCCGATCTACCGCGGCTGCGGGATCGTCGGCGCTCCGTCCGGGACGTTCTCGCGGACGGTGACGAGGATCCCGTAGTCGCGGAAGACGAAGTAGAACGGCTGCGTATCCGACAGTGCCGTGAGGAGCTGACGCAGCGAGACGTCCTGTGAGAACGCGAGGCCGACCTGGACCTCCTTGGCGTCGATGTCGGGGTCGATCAGGAAGTTCATTCCCGTGATCTCGACGAGCGCGTTGATCGCCTCGTCCAGGGACTTCTCATCGAACTGAACGCTGATGCGCAGGCTGTCCAGCTTCTCCGCGTACTTCTCCGGGATCGGGGCGGACGCGGCTTTCTTGTCGGTCGACGGTTGGCCGCCGTCGAGCGCGTTGGGCGACAAGCCCCCGGCACCGATCGTGTAGCGAATCTTGGCCTCGACGGCAGCGAGCTTCGCTTCGGACTCGGCGAGAGAGATCATCGCGACGTCGAGATCGGCGTGTGATACGACGCCTGCCTGCACGCGCGTCTCGAGGGACTTGAGGCTCCTGACGCGGAACTCGCGCGTCTTGCGCAGCTCGGCCCGCGAGTGGAACAGGCCGACCACCTCCTGCGTCACCTGCAGACGCACCTGGTTGAGCTCGGCCTGCGCGGCGCGGACCTTCGCGGCAGCGACGAGGATGTCGGGATTCGAGTCGAGCGCTCCCGCGAGGATCTCCTCGAGCGACTGCGGGACCTTCTCGAGGCCGGCGGGCGCCGCCTGGCCGTGTCCGATCGGGAGGCCGACGACGAGGACGAAGAGCGCGGCGATCGACAGCGTCGTCGCGACGGTGATGAGCAGCTTGCGGTGCATCGGGGATCTCCTTTGGTGAGCGTCAGTTCGCGGCGCGCGCGAGCTTGAGGTGTTTCAGGAGCCAGGAATCGTCAGCGTCCGGCACTGTGGACGCGTCTTGTGGCATCTCGTCGAGGAGCTGCTGGTAGCAGTAGAGCGCGGATTCGGGATCGAAGCGCTCGCCGCCGAGGTACTCGTCGCCGGCGTCGCGCAGGATCTGACGGCGTCGCGCCGGGATCACGGGGCGCAGCGTGCGGCGGAGCTCGCGCGGGTCTTCGGGCGTCACGACGCGCGGCGCGTGCGGATCGCCCGTCGGGGTCTCGATCCTTCCGGGGTCTTCCCCCGGCTCGGGGGTGCCGATCGGGGCGACCTCCGGCTCGCGCCAGAGGTACCCGCTGGCCGCGCCGGCGACGTAGATCGCGAGGATCGCGGCGGCGGCCGCGAGTCGTCGGCGCCAAGCGAACGCGCTGACGCGACGGCTCGTCGCGTCGAGCAGGGCGTCGCGGAATTCTGGACGCGGCGCGGGAATGTCATCGTCGTGCAGCCGGCGCAGTTCGTCGCGGATCGCGTCGTCGCCGCCAGAATCGGTGTCTCGAGTCATCGTCTTGCCGTCACGGTCAGGTTTCGGTCGTATCGTTCGAGCTGTCGAGGGCGACGTACGCGCTGCGAAACGCGCCGCGCGCTCGCGACAGGAGCGACTCGATCGCCTTCGCGGTCTCACCGCGCAGCGCGGCGATTTCGCCGACCGACAGCTCGTCGACGTACTTGGCGCGCAGCACGTCCTGGTAGCGCGCCGGCAACCGGGCCCACGACGCGCCGATCAGCTCGCGCGCCTCGTGGTGCGCGGCCGGATCGCGCGCCCTCGCGTCGGGCCGATCGCCGAGCTCGCGTCGCGTCGCACCGTCGCGACGAGCCCAGCGCCGCCGTCGGTTGTTCACGACGTTGTCGGCGATGCCGCGCAGCCAGGCCACGAACGGTCCGCGCCGCGGATCGAACCGTCGCACGCGGGCGACCGCGACGAGCCACGTCTCCTGGACGACGTCCTCGGCACGCTGCCGGTCGCCGCCGACGCGCCGGCACGCGTGCGCCCAGAGCGCGTCGAAGCAGCCGTCGTACACAGTACGCCAGGCTGTCGCGTCGCCGGCTAGGATGCGCCGATGGAGGTGGAGTTCGTCGTTCACGAGTCGCGGGTCGCTGCGGGCTCGATCTCTCGTCTCTCGACAGGTGTGTATTGTCGCGAGCGGCGGCGATCCTTCGAAGAAAACTCCGCGCGCGTCGGGCGTGTCGTCCCCCGTCGCCGTCCGTGCGGGCTGATTGAACGCGCCGGTGTCGGCAGCTGTGGGTGCATCCGCGGTCCTGCGACGCTCGCGTCGGCAGCAGTGCGGAGTCGGCGTCGGAGTCGG
>CAYMRB010000645.1:0-4135 GCA_964392615.1 uncultured Planctomycetia bacterium
GCAAGCAGGTCATCACCGATCCGCTGGGCGGCGTGACCGTGCACGAATTCGACGACGCGGACCACAAGATCCGCACGGTCGATCCGCTCGGCCACGAGACGCGCTGGGCGTACGACGGCGCGGGGCGCCGCGTGCGAACGACGTACGACGACGGCACGTTCGCGACGGTCGAGTACGACCTCGCCGGGCGCAAGATCGCCGAGGCCGACCCGGCGGGGAGACGGCGTGAGTTCGCGCACAACGCTGGAGGGCGCATGACCGAGGCGCGCGGCGACCTCGGCTTCACGATGAGCTACGAGTACGACGAGCTCTGCCACTTGACGAGCCAGACCGACGCGCTCGGTCGCACGACGCGCTTCGAGTACGACGGGCTCGGCCGGCGCACGGCGCGCATCCTGCCGATGGGGCAGCGCGAGACATATGCGTACGACGCGGTCGGCAATGTGCTCTCGAAGATCGACTTCAACGGCGACGCGATCACCTACGAGTACGACGCGCGCAACCGGCCGACGCTCGAGACGTGGCCGGACGGCTCCGAAGTCGTTACGACCTACACGCCGGACGGCGAGCGCGCGACGGTCGGCGACGGTCGCGGAGTGACGTCGTACGAGTACGACGCGCGGGACCGGCTCGTTCGCAAGACGGAGCCCGCCGGGAGCTTCGTCTCCTACGAGTACGACGCGGCCGGGAACCGCACCGCGTTGACGACGGCGGCGGGGACGACGTCGTACGCCTACGACGAGCTCAACCGCCTCGCGAGCGTGAGTGATCCGGCCGACGCGACCACGACGTACGGCTACGACGCGGCCGGCAATCGTGCGACGGTCACCTATCCGAACGGTAACCGCACGCTGCACGAGTATGACGCGCTCAACCGTCTGACCTCGGTGACGACGTCGGACGAGGCAGACGCGCTCATCGCGTCTTACGCGTACACGGTCGATCCGTCCGGTCGTCGCACGCGCGTCGTCGAGACCGGTCCGGGCACGAACGCCCGCACGGTCGACTACGAGTACGACGCGCTGTCGCGCTTGATCGGCGAGACGATCGATGCGCTAGGAGACGACGGCGACCTCGCGATCTCATACGAATACGACGCTGTCGGCAACCGCACGGAACGCGTCGTCGACGCACCGGGCGGCACGACGACGACCGAATACGTCTACGACGACAACGATCGCCTCGTGCGCGAAGAGTCGGTCGAGGTCATCGCGATGGGCCAGGGCCGTGGCGGCATTCGCATCGGCGCGCTGCCGCCGAGCGCGTGGGACTTCTGGGGGCGCGAGGCGTACAAATTCCTGCTTGCGGCGATTCTGGCGCTCGCGGCCCTGTGGACGCTCGCGCGTCTCCTGCGCTCGGCGCGGTCGCGGCGGCGGTGGCCGCGTCTCGTCGGGGCGGCGTGCACGTACACGGCGGTGTGGATGGTCGTCTGCAACTTCGCGATCGGCCACGAGAACCTCTTCGCGCTGGCGCGCAACGGTCAGCTCTTCCGCCAGCGGGAGGAGGCGCGGCGACAGTTCGAGGGCGGGCGCGACGCCGGGGCGTTGGATCCGAAGCGGGAAGCCGCCGGTAAGGAGCAGGCCCTCGAGGGCAACGAGGAGCAGGGTCTTCGCCGCAGCCTCGACGGCGGCATCGCCGGAGGCGCGAGGAGCTCGTTCTTCATCTACGGCTACGACGCGAACGGCAGCACGCTAACGCGCACGAACGGCAACGCGACCGATCGCTACGAGTACGACTTCGCGCGCCGTCTGGTCGTCGCCGACCTGAACACCGGCGACGAGTCGAGCGCGGTGGCGTACGCCTACGACGCCGACGGGCTGCGCGTGGAGAGCATCGTCGACGGTGACGCGACGAGCTTCCTCCTCGATGTGAATCGCCGCTTCGCGCAGGTCATCGAGGAAGCCAGCGGCGGTGACGTCGTGAGCTACACGTACGGCGATGACCTCGTCTCGATGACGCGTCCCGCGCTCGAGGGCGGCGTGCGCTACTACCACTACGACGGCCAGCTGTCCACGAGGCAACTCAGCGACGAATCCGGCGGGGTGGTCGATACGTACGACTACGACGCGTTCGGAATGCTCCTCGCCTCGACCGGCGCGACGGTGAATCTCTACCGCTACACGGGCGAGCAGTACGACCCGAACGTCGGCTTCTACTACCTGCGAGCGCGGTACTACGCGCAGGACAACGGTCGCTTCCTGACCCGTGACAGCTACGAGGGCTCGACGTCGGACCCGGCGACGCTGCACAAGTACGTCTACACGCACAACGACCCGGTCAACAACTGGGATCCGTCCGGCGAGTCGTTGCTGATGAACGTGATGATCACCGTGGCGATTATCGCGATCCTGTCGACCATCGTCGCGGTCATGGCCGGCGACTGGAAGGCGGGCGTACAGTTCGGCCTCTACATGGGGGCCGCGGTCGCCATGCTGGCCGTCGCGTTCACGGTCAATCTGGGGCCGGCAGCGCTCTTCATGGGGCTCCTGCAGGCGATCGCCCAGATGATCATCGACGGGTTCAATCCGGCGGCGACGACCAGGACGTACTGGGCGGTGTCGTTTGCCAAGGGCTTCATGATCGGGGTCGGATCGACGCTCGCGGTAACCTACGGCGGCTTCGATCCGGCGCTCGTAGCGGCGGCGATCGCGTTCTTCCAGCAGCTCGTCGACGCGATCCTCACCGGCAACCTGAATCTGAAGGCGCGGATCACGACGATCGTCGTCGCGCTCGTCGCCGGGCGCCTGGGAGCGGCCGCCGGGTCGACCCAGGTGACCGAGATCGGCAAGAAGATCGCGGCCGTGCTGGTCCGGATGGACGCGTTCCTGATCGTCAACGACCTCCTGGCCTTCATCGGAGGCTGGGGGTCCGGCGGAGGTTCCCATAGCTGAGGAGATCGTGCATCCTGACGCACCATGCCGAAGATCAGTGACGCGACGCTGAGGAGGATTCTGAGCGGGCTCCTCTACGGTGGCCTGGCGTTCTTCATCGCGCTCACGGCGGTGATGGCGATCTGTGATTGGATGCCGACCGGCGTCCCGCGCGTCGTGCTCTTGGCCGTCCTGGTCGGCTGGTGCGTCGCATTCGTCGGAATTCTCTGCTACGCGACGCTCAAGAAGGCCGGGAAGATCTGACGCCCAGCTGGGAGCCCCTCGACGCCCCCGCGCACCGTCGCTATAATCCGCGCTTTCCCCTCCTCGAAACAGGAAGCCGGAGTGAAGCATGTCGAGCCCTGACGCGTGGGAGGTCGAGGTCCTGTGGCGCGATGCCTGCGGGCTGGATCCCCGCGCGACCGAGCTGGGCGCGCGGCTGGCCGATTGGCTCGGTCGCGACGCCGTTCCCGTGCGGTTGAGCGAGGTGTACTACCTGCTGGGAGAGGGGCTCGACGAGTCCTCGCTGCGCGCCGTCTGCGAGCACCTGCTGCACGATTCGGTCACGCAGTCCTGCACGGTGCACCCTCTGGACGCGTCCGGTCATAGCGATCGCGACGTCAAAGGCGCTGGAGACTGCCACGTCGCCACGGTGCGCAAGAAGACGGGCGTCATGGAGCCGGTCGAGGAGTCGCTCCTGCGCGGCCTGGCCGACCTCGGCCTCGGGACGATCAGCGTGCGCCTCGCGTCCCGCGTCCACGTCGGCGCCCCTCTCGATGGCGCCGAGCGTCGCCTCGTCGCCGACAAGGTGCTCGCCAACGCGGCCATCGAGGACGTGTTCTGGGACGGCGACGACATCCCGTCGCCCTTCACGCCCGCCGCGCCGTACGAGTTCGCGCTGAGCGAGGTCCAGCTCGCCGGGCTCTCGGACGACGAGCTCGTCGAGGTCAGCGAGGTCGGACAGCTGTCCCTCGACCTCCACGAGATGCAGACGATCCGCGACCACTTCGCCGCGCAAGGACGCGCGCCGACCGACGTCGAGCTCGAGTCGCTCGCGCAGACGTGGAGCGAGCACTGCTGTCACAAGACGCTGACGTCGCGTATCGAGCACCGCCGGACGAGCGGCGAGGAGGGCGACGAAACCGTCGTCTACGAGAACCTCCTCACCGACACGATCGGCCGCGTGACGCGCGAGCTGATGGCGCGCGAGGACGAGCCCGGCGCGAATCGCCGCCGCGACCGCACCGTGGACCTGCGCCGCCTCG
>CAYMRB010000646.1:0-4105 GCA_964392615.1 uncultured Planctomycetia bacterium
GGGGGTGGGGGGGGGGTGGGGGGGGGGGTGGCGGGTGCGGAGTCGGGTTCGGTGTCGGACGCGAGCGGGATGCAACACGGGCCGCGTCAGCTCGAACTGACGCGGCCCGTGTCGCGTTGCCGGGAGTGGCGTTCGCCTACTCGGCCTTCTTCTCCGCGGCCTCGGTGCCGCCCGACGGTGCCGGGGGCGTCTTGCTCGGGCTGCTGCCCTCGGGGGGAGCCGTGCTACCGCCTTCCGGTGTCGGAGGCGTGGGCGTCGGAGGCGTGGGCGTCGGGGTGGTGGTGCGATCCCGGCGTCCGCGGACGCGCGATCGGATCTTCGAGTGGCCGTGGCCGGCGTGCGGGTCGGCCTTCGCGTCGTCGCCACCCGGCACGGCGGTATCGACGGCTCCGCGGGCGTCCGCTGCCTTCTTCTTCGCCGCCTCGATGTCGGCCTGGCCGCGGATGCCCGGGCCGAACGGCTTGCCCTCGGGCTTGCCGAACAGCTTGTCGCTGAGGCCGCTGTTGTACGCGACCTTCGTGTAGATGCGTTCGGTGTCGAGGTCGCCGTCGACGAAGATGTCGAGCTTTAGCGGGAACAGGATCTTCTTGGTCTTGTCGTCGCCGAACGTGACCGGGCGGTACAGCTTGTAGAACTGCTCGCGCTTGACGGCTTCCTTGCCGGTCGTGTCGATCCACTCCTTCTTCAGGAGGCAGCCGCCATCCTTGTCGAAGAAGTAGCGGATCTGCTGGCGGCCGGTGAAGTCGACGACGTTGACGATGTCGCACTCGATCTCGCCATCGACGAGGCCGGCGCCGGCCATGTGGAGGCTATAGCCGTTCGACTCCCACTGGACGAAGAAGTCGTCGAGGTACTTGTCCCACACGAACACGCTGAGCGTGCGTCCCTCGAGCGGCGAGACGGTGCCGAGCATCTGCACCCAGCCTTCCTGCACCGCGCCGTTGTAGATCTGTACGAACGCGAGCGGCAGATCCTTGATCTTGAAGCCCTTGATCTCCCACTCCTCGCGGTACAGGTGCTCCTTCTTCATGAAGAGCTCGATCTCGGCTTCGGTCTGTCCGGTGGCCGAGTACTTGATGTTCTTGAACTTCGCGTTGCGGTCGGTGATCGCCCCAAGGGTCGTGCGTCCACCGATCGACGTGAGGTACTTCTCGACGACCGCGACGGCCTGCGGATCGCTCTCGGCGCCGAAGACCTTCTCGTCGGAGAGCCCCTGGAGGCCAGCAGCGGCGTCTTCGAGCGCCTGCGCCACGTCGCTTGGCGCGGGATCGCCGGGCGGGTCCTGGGGGCCGACGGCCTTCTTTTCCTGTGCCAGCGCGGCGCCAGCGCCGAAGGTCAGGATCACGGCGAAGGCGACCGCGCAACGTCTCTCGAGCCAGGTGTACATCGTCGTCGACTCCACTTGCGGGTTCGTCGGTTCGGGATTCGGGTGAGGCGCGACGAACGTCGGCCCCCCTGACAGCCCCCGGGGCAGGGGCGGCATCGTGAGGCCCCCGTGCGGGCGGCCCTACGCGCAGAACAGTACCCCCGCGCGCCCGCGATTCGCAGTCGTATCGCGAGCCGGGGTAATCCTTTGCCAGGTCGCTACTTGTATCACGGCGTCCGGATGCGTGCAAGGTCGAACGTCGGGGGCTGTCAGGGGCCCGTCAGGGCGTGGCGAGGCCCTATCGAGCCGTCGACGGCTCGGTGCTCGGGCCGGTCGCGTCGGCGCCGGGAGTCGGATCCGTCGCGGACGAGGACGCGGCCGGCTGCGGGACTGCGGCGTCGCGTTCGAGGTAGGCGAGCTTCCAGCGCAGGCGCTGCGGGATCGGCTCGCGTCGGTGGACGAAGCCGTAGCCCTCGTCGTCGAGCCAGGAGTAGATCGTCGCGAGCGGCACGAACAGTCCCATGTGGGGGACGACCGTCGGATGGTTCTTGCCGTACGTGTAGATCATGCTCGACACGCCGATGAGCTCGCAGCTCGGCACGGCGTAGATGCCGCCGCCGGAGTTGCCGAAGAAGGTCGGTGCGTTGAGCATCCAAAAGGTCTGTTCGCCGACGACCTTGCTCTTCGACGAGACCTCGCCGAGGGTCGGCAACGGCCGGTTGCCGAGCGGGCAGCCCACGGCGTAGGCGGCCGAGAAAACGTCGACGCGGCCGAGTTTGTCTCGGCGCATGAGCTCCGCGAGGAACGGCAGCCTCTCCTGCGTCTCGAGGCGCAGCAGGGCGACATCGCGGGGCTTGTCGAAGAGGATCAAGCGCGCCGAGTGCACACGCGTGGCATCGGAGTTGCCGTCGACCATCACGTGCACTTCGTCGAGCACGCCCTCGAGGCGCTCCGCCATGACCTCCGCGACGACGTGGTAGGCGGTGATCGCGAATGTCGTGTAGACGTCGTCATCCGAGAAAGCGGGCTGTCGTTCCGAGTAGATCAACACGCCGCTGCCGACGGTGCCGTTGCCGCGCAGTTGCACGGTGGGGAACAGCATGCGCCGCTTCATCTCGCGCGGGCTCCTATCGGAGGAGCTCCCGATCACCTGCAGGCGGCTGGCGTTCGCTTCCGCGACCGCACGCACCGCCTCGACCTCCTGCCAGCCCTGCTTGATGCGCGTCGAGAGCTTCTCCTCGAAATCGCTCGTGCGCCCTTCGATCAGCTGGACGACGCGCTCGCGCTCCTCGCGCAGCGCCTGGAGGGAGGCCTCCAGCGTGCGGCGAGTGCGAGACAGGCTGGCGTGCGATTCCTCGACGTCGTCCATCGTCATCTCGAGGAAGCGTTGTGTGTCGTCGAGCTCCGTCGACGTGCGTTCCTGAGCGTGCGCCAGGCCGCGCGTGCGGCCGTAGATGTCGTAGCGGACGTGGAAGATCTGCCCTTGCAGCAGATAGAAAGCCGCGAAGATCACCAGAACCTTGGTGCCTTCGTAGAAAAAGAGCTTCGTGCGTCGACTCGGCTTCTTCATGCGCCCTCTCGGCTGGCTGGAACCTGGGAAGCATACGATGTATCGAACGGCGCCAGCAAACGGGTGAGGGCCAGCTCAAAAACACGGGGCGATACGGGGCCTGATGCAGGCCGGTAACGGGCAATCGGGCGCGTCGGAGCGGCGATCAGGCGTCCGCGTCGGGGCCCGCCGGGGGGGCGGTGTCGGTGCTCCCGTCCGCCTCATCGGCGGGGTGTTCGAGAACGATGGAGACGAGTTTGCCCGGAGCGACGATCACGCGGGCGACGTCGCGGCCGGCGATCAACTCGCGCACCGGGTCGAAGTCGAGGGCGCGGGACTCGAGCTTCTCGGGCTCGAGGTCGCTGGGCTGCATCATGCGAGCGACCATCTTGCCGTCGACGAGCACCGGAAAATCGCGTTCCGGGGGGTGGACGAGCTCGTCCGAGAACTCCGGCCACGAGGCCTCGTCGAGAGGCGTCTCCATGCCCAACCGCTCCCAGAGCTCGGCGGCGAGATGGGGCGTGAACGGCGCGAGCACGAGGACGAACATCGCGAGGCTGTTGCGGTCGGTCTCTTCCTTGGTCGTCTCGGGGCTCGACAGGAAGTTCACGAACTCGCGGATGGCGGCGAGGGCCGTGTGGAACTTCATCTGCTCGAGGCGCTGAGTGACACGATAGATCATCGTGTGCTTCTCGATGAGGACGCGCATCGACACGAACTTGCCGGTTTCCATGCGCGTTGTGACCTCGCGCCACACGCGATCGAGAAACCGCCGCATGTGCCACACATCGCGAGCGCAGAAGCGCGCCCGGCGGCCGCACGGACCGAGCTGGAGCAGGACGAGGCGCAGCGCATCGGAGCCGAAGCGATCGGCCAGGTTCCGCGCGTGAGTCGGGGCGTCGTGTGTGGACGGCGGGCCGGCGGTGGTGTCGCCCGGCTGCCAGGCCGGATCGAACGTCGCGTCGGCCACGTGGAAGAGGCGACGGAACGGCTCGAACACGGGCACTTGGCGTCGCTCGTACAGGAACTTCGTCACGCACCGGATCGATAGAAGCCGCAGTGTCCCGAGCTGTTCCGGAACGAATGCGACGTCGGCCGGCAGCATCCGCTGGACGAGCGGGTGACGAAACGGGCGCAGGCGCCGCGGGCGACTCGCACGCCGTCGCCGAGGCGGAGGAGCCTCGGCGGCG
>CAYMRB010000647.1:0-4097 GCA_964392615.1 uncultured Planctomycetia bacterium
GCCTGCCAGAACGAGACCCACGACAGGGCCCCCGGAATCACCAGGTACCACCAGAAGCTCTTGAGCTTGTAGCGCCGCATGACGAGCCCGATGACGATCGCGCCGACCGTCGCGAGCAGCCACACCGGCGCGAGCTCGCCCTGGGGATAGAACACCGCGAGGATGATCAGCCCGCCCGCGTCGTCGGCGATCGCCAGGAGCAACAGGAACGGAATCGCGACGTGCCGCGGCCCGAAGATCAGCCGCGCGACCAGGTAGCTGAACGCGATGTCCGTCGCGGTCGGCACCGCCCAGCCGCGTCCGAGCGTCCCCATCTCTCCGGTCAGCCAGCAGCCGAGAATGTACAGCCCCGCCGGTCCAGCCATGCCGCCAAGCGTCGCGACGAGCGGCGTTGCCGCCTTGCGCGGATTCGACAGCGGCCCGCCGGGTAACAGCGCCTCCCAGACCTCCTTGCCGGCGATCGCGAAGAAGAACGCCATGAGGATATCGTTGATCAGGAACGCGATGGTGAACCCGTGGTGGCCGCCGCCCTCGTGCCCGTGCGCGGCTGCGTCGTCGGCAGCGGCCGCAGGCTCGGCAGGCTCTGCCGCGGGAGCCGCGTGTTCCCCAGCGGGAGCCGCGTGCTCCCCAGCGGGAGCCGCGTGGTGCGCGTCTCCGATGAGAACCGTGTCCTTGAAGGCGGTGTAGCTGTCGAGCTCCGTGTTCGCCCACAACAATCCGATCGCGGCTCCGGCGATCAGGAAGATCGAGTTCTCGAACAGGAAACGGATGGGTCGGCGTCGGCGTCGTGTCGGTTCCATGGGGCTTCGAGGTATACCAACTCACCGCCGCGGAGGAAACCCGATTGGAGCACGAACTCGCACGACGATCGCGGTCAGTCGTTCGAACCGGCGGCCGCGGACACAAGCCTCTTGTCATCGACAAAGCCTTTGTCACCGAGCATCGCCCTGACATTGACAACATCGTTGTCGAATCCGCCATGGACTCGCCGCCAGTCCGCCTCCGCACCGCTCTCGTTCCGTTCTTGCGCGGTGGCACGGCGTGTGAAGTAAGGGGTCTCCTGCAGCTCGGAACCCCGAGCGAGCGGTGCCCACCGGGCCCCGCCGCAGCTCGCGGGAACCAGGCGGCAGACAGAGATGAGCGAAGGGCGGTCGATGGAATCGTCTTGGTACTTTTACGGTACGGACACAGGCCCGACGTTTCTTGGTCCATCGCCGCCCACCGCTTTGTCTCGTCTGACGATCGCCGGAGATTTCCCCAGACTCGACGGCCTCCTGGACTCGTGAAACCGCGACGGAATCCCGACGGGATCGCGCGCCGCAGCCGGAAATGGCCGTCCTGCTGCCGGCGGGCGATCGCTGCGCCTCCCTCGCCCGGAACAGCTGCCGCCTGACACCCGGCGCGCGCCACGCTCGACGGAAGACCCTCCCGAAAGCGGGGCCGCGAGACCCGAACCTGCAGGCGAAACGATACCCCTCCCACACCAGGCTCTCGCTCTGAACCGAGAGCCTTTTTTCGTGGCACCCCGTGTGCATCGACCGGGAGAATGGCCTGTGAATGGCGCCGCGCGCGCCGCGTCCGGGCCGTTGTTCTCAGCCCGTCGAGAAAGGCGATCCGGCGCGATGGCGGCCATTTCGCCCAGGCTCTTCGTTGTCAGAACTCGACAATGCACCACATTGCCTGCGTTCTGACGCCTCGATCCTGAACGAAATGTCTCGCCCTCGCGCTCGGAGCCCTTTCTCAACGGACTGATCTCCTTTTCCGTTGCTCCGCCTGACGCCGCCCCGCGAGGGGATCGGCCCGGACGGGCGAACACCGACATCGGGTCTGAATCGACGATGGCACCTCCCCGCTCGCGCCCCTTCGAGCGATCCACCGGCCGGCGCCGACGCGCGTCGCGCGCGGCGATCGTGCTCGCCGCGGCCTGGCTGGCCCTGACGGCGCGCACGGCCGATGCGCAGGCCGGCGACGACGGTGCCAGGGTGCCGGTCCACCAGCTCCGCCACCGCGGTGTTCGCTACGAGCCTCACGTGCCCGATCGTCCGAACCGCGTGTTCGGCCTCGGCACGGCGATGGCCGACGCGGGAGATGTCGACGGCGACGGCGACCGCGACTTGATCTTCGGCGCCGGCGGCACCGACGGGCCGGGACACGCGTACATCGTGCTGGGCGGCCACTCGCTGCCGCCTCGGGTTGCCCTGTCGCAGCTCGGCCCCCTGAGCGTGCAGATCCGCTCGGGGACCAACCAGATCGACCGCCTCGGCACGTTCGTCGCGGGAGCCGGGGATTTCGACGCCGACGGCTTCGACGACGTGCTCATCGGCATCCCGTCGCGCTCGGCGCCGCCGATGCAGGACGGCATCGTGACCCTCGTCTACGGCCGACCGCGTTTCCAGGGCATGCTCCGATTGGCGGATCTCGTCGGCCAGGGCCTGGTGTTCGTCGCGCCACGACAGGGAGCGATGCTCGGCACGACCGGAGCAGGAATCGGCGACGTCAACGGCGACGGACGCGCGGACGTCGCGTTCGGCATCCCTGGCGCAACCGCGTTGATCGACGGGCGCCGCGAGGAAGTCGGGCGCGTCTACGTACAGCTCGGCCGGCCGCGATCCGCGTTCGTCGTCGACGCGACATCCCCGGCCGCAGGCTCCGGCTCGGTCGTCACCGGCTTCGCGCCGCGCGGCGGGTTCGGAGCCGCGATCTGCGGGCTCGGCGATGTAGACAGCGACGGCTTCGACGACTTCGCGGTCGGTGCGCCACTTCAGGGCGGCGGCGGGGTCGTCATCGTCTGGGGCGGCGCGCACCTCGGAGCCGGCGAGCTCTCGATCACCGCGGCGCCCAGTCGGTTCTTCACCGTGCTGCAGGCCGCCGACCTCGGCGCGGCGCGTGCGGGCGCGGCTCTCGCCGGAGGCCGCGACGTGACCGCCGACGGCATCCCGGACCTCGTGATCGGCGCGCCGCTCGCGCCGCAGGGACGCGATTCCGCCGGCCTCGCGCTCGTCGTACCCGGCGGCGGCGACCTGCGCAACGCGGCACCGATCGCGATCCCGAACGACCAGACGGTCGTGCTGCGCGGCAGCCGCAACGCGGACGCCGGAGCGTCGGTCGCGGTTCTCCCCGATCGCAACGGCGACGGCGTCGACGACCTGCTCATCGGCGCGCCCGGCGAGTTCGGCGGCGCCGGCGGCGTGTACGCCATTCACGGCGGCGACCTCCGCGAGGCCGAGGGCTTTCTCCGCGACCTGGCGCCGCCGCTCGGCGTGCGTTTCCACCACGGCGACCTCACCGCGCGCTTCGGACACTCGATCGTCGGTCTGCCCGACCGCGACGGCGATGGCGACGGCGACCTGCTCGTCGGTGCACCCGCGCTCGCGATCCCCGGCGCGGAGAACGGCATGGTTGGCGCGGTCTACGAGATCCACGGCGTGGACGAGGCCGTCGCTGCTCCGCACAATCTGCACTGCGAGACCCTGCCGGGCGGACGCGTGCGGCTCACGTGGTCGCTGCCGCGCGGATTCCACGCTCTGCGCGTCTACCGAGACGGAGCGCCGATCAGCCCGCGCCTGCCCGGCGACGTGCAGCACTTCATCGACACCGATGCGGGTCGCGGCGCACGCTCCTACTTCATCGAGGCGTTCTTCAACGGCGGCTCCGTCCGGTCCGACCCCTGTACGATCGAGGTGCGCCCGCTCCAGGTCCGCGACCTGCGCTGCGCCGTCGTCCCCGGCACGACGCGCGTCCTGCTCGCGTGGCGGCCGGGCGACTTCTACGACGGCCTGCACGTCTTCGTCGACGACGAGCTGGCGCTCGAGCTACCGCCTCACTCCGCCTCGGCGGAGCTCGATATCACGGTGGGACGCCACGTCATCGAGGTCGTCAACGGCAACGGAGGGGCCGACGGCGATGCGGCCGCGTGCGTGGTCGACGTCGAGGAGTTCAGTCTGCCGCCGGCAGCGGAGTTCTCGTGTACGCTCACGGCAGACATCCACGCGGTCGAGCTGCGCTGGCGATCTGATCCCGACTACGGCGCATGGATCCTGTTTCGCGACGGCGTTCCGTTCGTGCGATTGGACGGCGCGGTGACGTCCTTCCTCGAC
>CAYMRB010000648.1:0-1514 GCA_964392615.1 uncultured Planctomycetia bacterium
CCATCAACTGCGCGAGTTCACGTCCGTCGATCAGGACCAATCGACTCTCGATCTGGCTCGCGAAATCCCGCGCGCCGCTAGTGAATCCGGAGGTCGTGATGAACACGCCCTTCTTGGCCTTCTTGCCCTGAAGCGCGCCGGCGAACTTCTGGACCTCCGGGCGCGACACCTGGTTCTCCCAGCGCTTGGCCTGCACGTACAGCAGGTCGAGCCCGAGGCGGTCTTCCTTGATGACGCCATCGACGCCTTCGTCGCCGCTCTTGCCGAGCACCTCTCCGGCATCCTGCAACGAGCCGCCATAGCCCATCTTGACGAGCAACTCGACGACGATTCGCTCGAAGTAACCCGGCGTGCACGAGAGGACGAGCTGCAGGATCTCGCCTTCGAGGTTCGCGCGGATCTCGTCGTAGGATTCCTGCAGGACCTCTTCCGGCGTCTTCGACTCGGCGACGGCAGACACCTCTTCTCCGTCGTCGGGCTTCCTCGTCCAGAACTCGAGGAACCCGGGGTAGCGTTTGAGCAGCTTGACGTCGACGGCGGCAGGCTGCTCCTTCAGGAGGTCCAGCCCGCTGTCGGTAATCAGTAGATGCCCTCGCTTTGGGTAGGCCAGAAGCCCCGCCTTCTTCATGTACGTGCGTGCCCAGCCGACCCGGTTTGCGATGACTCTCTGTTTGCCGCTCGGAATCAGCTCGTTCCGCTCCTCTTCCGTGAGAGCGAACCGATCCGAGATCGCTTCTCGCACATCCGCGAGGGAGTGCTCCTTGCCGTCCGCCAAGCACTCGAGAACGGGCAACATGACTTCCTGATAGTCGGGAATCGGCATCTGGCCTCCGGACTCAACCCAAACCCCGCAGTAGCTCCAACGCGTCCTGCTCTGTAAGTGCCTTCAGCTTCGCCTGCTTCAAGACCGCCTCTTCCGGCATCATCGAGCGCAGCAGAAGCAACCCGTAGACGTCGCGCTTCGCGTCGGCGCTCAGCTCACGCGACGAACAGAACCGCTCGTACGCGGCCGCGATGGCCTCGCAGACCTCGATCTCCGCGTCCGGGTGAACGTCCCGCTTGAAGTGGTCAACACGCTCCTCGAGAGTGAACCCGTCGACCTCCGCGAGGGTGGCGTGGAATCGGCGAACCCGAGCCATCTGGTCGTCGCTCAAGCTCTCCCGTCGGAGCGGGCCACGCTTCAGCGACGCGAGCTCGACTCGCTCACGCTTCGGTTTCCGATCGTCGGCGTCGGCCACGACCATCTCCTTCCTGCCGAGCAGGCCGCCTCGTACCGCGACTCGCCCCGGGGACTTCCAAGAGCTCCGCCACGATCGCCGTGCACGACGCTACACATTCGTGTCGTCGGGAACAAGAGCCCAGACGCGCGGCACTCTGCGCCATGTGAGGCGGAGCATGTTCTCGGAACCTCGCCGCCCGGGGGCGGCGAGCGAGGCCGGTGCGTCTCCGCCTGTTCGAGGCGCAGGGACAGGCCGCGGGGCACCCGCCGCGCCCCAGACACCCCAACACCCCCC
>CAYMRB010000648.1:1524-4092 GCA_964392615.1 uncultured Planctomycetia bacterium
GGTGGTGGCGGGGTGGGCCCGGGGG
Organism: uncultured Planctomycetia bacterium; assembly: GCA_964392615.1. Classification (GTDB taxonomy): domain Bacteria; phylum Planctomycetota; class UBA8108; order UBA8108; family UBA8108; genus CAYMRB01. The sequence goes on from CAYMRB010000648.1 coordinate 1,550, forward strand.
GGTGTGTGGGGGGGGGCCTGGTCCCGCCTGGGCGCCGCGCCCCTCCGGCTCACACGCGCTTCAGCTGATGTCGCAGCTTCCGGCACTTCTCCTCGAGCCGATCGAGCACGGCCTCGAGGCCCACCGCTCCGTGCGGCGAGCGCTTCGACACCTCGTCGGCCGCATTCAGCTCAGTTTCACTGCCGGCAGACTCGCCGCGCAGAACGACCGGGACGAACAAGAAGTCCCGCGCGAGCCCGTTCGCCTCGTGCTCGAGACGCCCGCCGGCCGCCAACTTGTCTGCGCTGTCGGCCCACGGGGCACCGTGAACGGCGAGCTCGCTTTCGACGATTCGGGCCACGCCGATGCCGATCAGCAGCAGGTGCTGCGTGCGTGCGGCGCGCCCCGTGACGGCGTCGCGGCTGGGCGCGATCGCGTTGTCGTCCGTCCCGAGACTGGCCCGCCAAGCCGGCGCCTCCTCGGCGAGCACGGCGAGCTCGTGGTCGGTCTCACGCGCCCAGGCCCGCACGAGCCGAGCCCCGTCGACGAGTCCCGTGCGCGTACCGAGCAGCTCGCCGCTGCTCGAGAACGCGTCGCCGAGACGTCGGGCGATCCCCGCCCGCGTCACGACCCAACCGGTGATCGAAGTTGTTCCCGCGCCGAGCGTGCGGCTGGCGCGATCGCCGAGGTCCGGCCCCTGCTCGAAGCTGCCGTTGACGATCAGGTCCGTCGCACAAATCGGGAGTGCCAAGAATAGCGGGAGGAGCGCCAGCGTCGTGTGCTTCATGGTGATGCCTCGTCAGGGGGGGCTCCCGATCCGCGCGATCAGCACGCCGAGAATCCTTCGCAATCGAGGGCGTCGTCGCTAGGGTCCTCTCCGCATTCCGCGAATGGCGGTCTCGGCGCCAGCGTTCCTCGAAACAGATACCCGAGGATGCCGATCGCGTCGGTGATTCCTACAGAGCCGTCATCGTCCGCGTCGGCGGCATCTTCACACACCACGGCTCCCGAGCCGAAAAGGTACTCGAGAATACCTACTGGGTCTCCGACCGACAGGCGGCCGATTCGAACGCTCAGTCGCTCCGAGCCGTTCATCTCGACGCGGAGATTCGGCGGCTCGTAGACGACCCGGATGGCGTGGGTGCTTCCGTTGGTGATGGCGCTGTCTCTCTGAGGTGCGCCGACGGTATGCGCTGGGTGGTTCGTGTTCTCTCCTGTACCGTTCGTTTGGATCGCGATCTCGGGTGTGCCCTGTCCAAACGTGTCGAACTCGACGGCCAGGCAGTTGTAGAGCCCCGCGTAGCCGAGGCCACTTCCTCCGAAACGCAAGTGGTGGCCGAGGGCGTCTGTTCCCTCGCACTGGATCACGAAGGCCATACCGTCCCCGTGTCCGAAATGCCGACCAGGATCACGAATCCTAAACTGAAGCGCCGTCTCGAACCCACTCGCGACGCGCTGCGGCTCGTTGAGCCAAGCCGCGCCGATACGCGCCGTCGCCGACGGCGTCACGAAGAGCACGCCGTCGACCTCGACGGCCGCCTGCAAGAGAGCCAGATCCGATGTGTCCGAGAAGTCCTCGAACTCTACGTCGCCGAGCGCAGCAGAATGGAGGCTCAAGACGAGGAGTGGAAGTCCGATTCCCTTGCACATGGCCAGGCTCCTCAAGGAGGGCTCGTCGCAGAGTGGAAACGCGTCGCACTCGAGTCCTCGCGGGCCCCATGGTACAGGGGCGATGCGGCCGGATCTCCGTGGAGCGACGATGACGCGAGGATCCAAGCCTCGGTGAACCAGCTCGTTTCCCTTGACCTGCACCGTTTCATCGTCACCCGCTCTTGCCGACGAGCCCGCCTGCGAGTTCACCGGCGTCGCGTGTCCAGCGAGTCCCTTTGACTCCTGTCAGCCTATTCGCGCCGGACACACGCACCAAGCCGATTTCAGCGCTTTTCCGGCCAGACGTGCTCCGGAGCGGGACCGTCGACCGCTAGGGCGAGTGTCGAGTCGAGTTACGAATCCGGTTGCGGCAGAGGCCATGAGGTGAATATCCTCAGGATTGCCGCGTGATATTCGTGTGCGCTGCTGGCCTGGAGTGCTTGGGAGGACGGGAGAACCGGACACTGCGTGGTGCCCTGGGACGACGAGTGGTGGTCATCCCGCGAGTTTCCGACGTTCAGCACGTCGCTCTCGGTGTTTCACGGTAGCCTCGGCAACGCCGCACGCATAGTCTCCGAGCTTCCGTGGCAGCCTGGCGCGTTTTGCCGGACCGCGGCACTTGCTTGTTCGGCATGGTACCCGAGCGCGAAGGAGCACTTGGCCCATCGTGCCTGGCGCATAGTGCCGGCTGACCAGTTCGTTGGGGCGACCGAGGTAGTGCTCTCATCGCTCGGGCTGCGCGGCCAGTTCTTCGTTCGTCCAGACAGCCCGCTGAAACCGTTCTCCGGTCGCGTGCTCGATGTCGAGGACCTCTCCCTCGCCGCCCTCGATCACGGTTTCTACTACGAAGACCCGTCGATACGCGTGGTGGTGGCACCGCTCATCGAGGTAGAACGCGAGTGGCGGTTCGTTGT
>CAYMRB010000649.1:0-4074 GCA_964392615.1 uncultured Planctomycetia bacterium
GCGGCGCCTTGCTGCCGACCGCGACCGCGAACACCGGAACGCCCTTCATGCGATAGCGCGTGGCGGCTTCCACCGGCGACTTGCCGACGTTCCAGTCGCCATCGGACAGCACGACCACACCGCGCAGGTTCGAGTGGTTCTCCAGCACCTGCGATAGACCGTGGTCGAGGTCGGTCGCCTCGGCCGCCGGATCGAGGCGCGACGAGAAGGGCTCGAACACGACGTTCAAGTCGTCCGAGCTGCCGGCGGCAGATTCGTCCGAAGGACCCGCGGCGGACGTCCAGACCGTCTCGGACAAGAGCGGCTCGATCGCTTCCGCGCGGCTCGTCAGCTGACCGGGGCTCTGGGCATCGATCACGTCCCGCGTCTTCATGCTGTTCGATTCGTCCCAGAGCACCGCGAGCGTCGGACGCCGATCCGGTGGCCGTGTTTGGAGCCACTCCGGTTGGTTCAAGGTCAACGCGACGAGACAGACCAGCACGAAGCGCAGCAGCTCCAGGCAACCGGTCGACCTGCGGTATCCGCTGCGGTGCCACGCGAGTGCACACAACACCGCGGCGGCGATCACCAACACGACGCAAGAGACGACGACGACTGCGGACGGGAAGAACGCGAGGCCCTGGTAGTCGTTCATGACGCCGCCCCCGCTCGGCTCGTCTCGCCGCTGACGGCCGCGAACTCGCTGGCAAGCGGCGGCTCGGATCTCGTCGTCTTCGGCAAGCTCAACGCCGCCTCCAAGACCAGTGCCAGCGCCATCGCGAGGAGGAACGTGCGCCAGATCTCGCTCACCAGCGCCGCGGTGTCGCCGACGGCGTCGTCGATGCGCTCGTACGACGTTCCTGCGAAGAGCGCATCCACGGTCGCGACCGGCGCCGCGGCGGAGTCGTCCTCGGCCGCGCTGCGGTTCACCGCGGCCCAGTACTCGCCGGACCGGAAGACGCCAGCGTGCAGTCCGCGTTGGGACAGCGTCGGCGTGTCGCCTTCGGGAGCGACGGGCTCCCAGTCGCCGCGATCTCCGAGCGCGTCCTGTCCCGCGGCGCGCGCGGAGGCCGCGTCGAGCGCGCGAGTGCCGTCGGCGAGCGCCCGCTGCAACATCGCGTAGAACGCGATGCCGTCGCGCTCGAGCGACGAGAACTGCGCGGTGGGCAACGTGCTGCAGAAGTAGACACCACCGCGATCGGTCGCCACTCGCGTCAGCAGGGGCGATCCGTCCCCGAGCCGCGCCAGCGGCGTGCCGCGACTTTCGATGGTGCGGTAGCAGTACACGCGCAACTCGTCGAGCGGCAGGGCGTCGCCGCTGCCCACATGAGCCAGCAGGTCCGCATCGCCGCGCCACCACGACACCTCGCCCGCCTCCTTCGCGGTCTCCCTCCAGTCGCCCCAGCGCGAGCCGAGGAGCTCCTCCTCGTCTCGTCCTCCCGGCGGACAGAACACGACCACGCGGCCGGAGTCGACGAAGCGCTCGATCTGCTCGGCCACCAGACCGCCGGGAAGCGGCGCGTGCCAGATCAAGAGCCCGGTACTCTCCCAATCGATCTCGCTCGTGCGCGCCGAAGGGATCACGGCGGCATCGTGCTGCAGGGTCGGATCCATCGGAATCGCCACCGCGCGGCGGAAGGCCTCGCCGGTTCTCGCGTCGTCGCTGACGATGATCGTCTTGCGCACCGGCGGCTCGGAGAACGCGAAGTAGAAGCGGTTGTCGAGCGGATTCGCGTCAGCAGGCAACGCGACCGATCCCCAGCCCGAGCGCCGCCGGGCGTCGATCGGAATGCGGTGTCCCTGTAGCGACGCTCCCTCCGAGTCGAGCTCGACCTCGACGACCGAGCGGACACCGTGAACCTCGACCTCGATCGGCACCCGGTGTGCGACACCGTCCGAGTCGGTCGATCGTCCCTGTGCTCGCACGAGCACATCGAGGACGAGCTCGGCGCGCTTGCCGCTCTGCCGCCGCCGGACGTTCGCTACGCGGATCGACAGGTTGTCCGCGGTGCCTTCCGCGTAGGAGAGCAGGAACGCGTGCACCCCCTTGGAGCTTGCGAGCCCCTGACGAATCGCCGCCCAGCGACCGCTCTGCGCATCCCAGTCGTTCGCGCTCAGGTCGGAGCAGATCCAGACGTCGGCGCGTCCTGACTCGTTCGCCTCGAGATAGGCCAGGCCCGTCTCGAGCATCCCCGGGATGTCCGCGCTCGTGGCCGTCGCCGCGGTCTGCGGCAGGTCGAGCAGGTCACGCGGCGAGTCGACGGACCGCGCTTCGCCGCCGGCACTGTCGATCAGAACGAGCTGATCGCCGTGGCCGCGCTTCTCGAGGACCTCCGTCAGCTTGCGGAGCGCGGTGCTCCGTTTCGATTCGCCGGTCTGGAGGTTCTGCGCCTCCATGCTGGCCGAGCGATCGAGCAGAATCAGCGTCGCGTCGGGTCGCCCCATCGCCGCACCGCTCAACCAACCGCTCGCGAGGGGCCGACTGATCGCGAAGATCAACGCGCCGATCGCCAGCGTGCGCATCAGCAGGATCAGGATGTGGCGCAGACGCGCCATGCCCTTGTTCATGCGCTGAGCGCGCACCAGGAACATCATCGCCGCCCAGTGGACGTTCCGATGCCGGCGCCGGTGGATCAGGTGGATGATCACGGGCAGCGCCATCAGCGGCAGTGCGGCGAGGATCAGGGGTTCGAGGAAGCTCATGTCGACGTGGACGATCCGTCCTATTTCTTCTTCGGAGCTCGTCCGATCAGGAAGCGAGCGAGCACCTGGTCGACCGTATCGTTCAAGCCGACGCGGTGGTAGTCGACCGCCGCCTCGCGCATCACGCTGCCGAGCTCGCCGAGGTAGTCGCCGATCGCGGTGCGGTACGTCTCGCCCATGAGGCTCGGGTCGGCCAGGATCGGCGCGCCTCCCTCGAGGTCGAGAAAGCGCGTCGGGCGCTCGAACTCGAAGTCCACCTCGCTCTGATCGAGCAGGTGGAACACCGCGACGTCGTGCTTGCGAAAACGCAGATGCTGGAAGCAGTCGCGCAGGACTTCCGGCTCGATGAACAGATCGGACACGACGACGATCAGCGCCCGCTGACGGATCGTCTCGGCAGCTTCGTGCAGCGACGTGGCCAGGCCGGTTTCACCTCCGGCGCGGATCTCGGCGAGCTTGTCGAGCACGATGCGCAGGTGCGTCGCGTTGCGCTTCGGGCGGATCTCGGCGTGAAAGTCCTTGCCGGCGCAGCACAGCCCGACCGCGTCGCCCTGTCGCGACGTCAAGTAGGCCAGGGTTCCGGCGAGCGACTTCATCTGGTCGAACTTCGACGTGCCGTTCACCGCGTAGTTGAGCGAGCCGCTCGTGTCGACGATCAGGCAGAGGCGCAGGTTCGTGTCGGCCTCGAACTCCTTGATGTAGTAGCGGTCCGAGCGGCCCCAGGCCCGCCAATCGAGTCGTCGGGGATCGTCTCCGGGGACGTACTTGCGGTACTCGGCGAACTCCAGGCTCGAGCCGCAGACCGGGCTGCGGTGGTGGCCCGACACGCTGCCGAGCATCGGCAGTCGCGCGTGCAGCATCAGGCCCCAGAGTCGGGACAGGATCTGCGCGTCCAGGAACGCGTGGTGGCCGTTACCCTCGTTCGACACGCTCTACGTTTCTTTCTCGAGCTCGTCGACCAAGCGGCGGACGATCTGCCGACTGCTGATGCCTTCGGACTCCGCGCCGAAGGACGTGACGACCCGGTGCATCAGGACGGGCTCGGCGACCGCGACCACGTCCTCCTGACGCGCCATGTAGCTGCCGAGCAGCGCGGCGCGGCACTTCGCTCCCAACACGAGATACTGGACCGCCCGCGGGCCAGCGCCCCAACTGATCAGAGGCTTGATCCAGTCCGGCGCGTCCGTCTCGCCAGGTCGCGTGCGACGGGTCAGGTCGACCGCGAACTCGTAGATGTGCTCCGGAACCGGAACGCGGCGGACGAGGTCCTGGAATGCCTGGACCGTCTTGCCGTCGATGACGTGCTCGAGCTCCGGGATGACGCCACCGGTCGTGGTTCGAGCGATCTCGAGCTCTTCGGCGCGATCGGGATAGCTAACCTCGATCATGAAC
>CAYMRB010000650.1:0-4074 GCA_964392615.1 uncultured Planctomycetia bacterium
GCTCCGTCTCGTCGGAGAGCGCGTTGCCGCGGTCCTCCTCCTCCGAGCCGCCGTCGTCGACGAGGTCATCGCCGACGGCCCAGATCTGTCGCTTCGCCGCCGAGTAGCGCAGCGGCTCGCCGTCCCACGGATCGCGCGGCACCGCATCGAGGAACGTCGGCACGAGCGCGGCGAGATCGGCGGGCAGCCGGCCATGGTCGACGTGGTACGCGCGCAGGGCGAGCAGGACGCGCGTCGCACGAATGACGAACCTGCTGCGATAGCACTCCTCCGTCGTGCGCACGATGGCGTCCACGACCTGCGCGTGGATCGTCTCGCCGCCGTAGTTGAGCCAACTCTTCCCAACGGGATCGGCCTTCGCGGAAGATCCCCGCAACGGCTTCTCCAGCGCGTCGATGATGCGACGAAACGAGGCGAGGAAGAGACGCCGCGTCCGGTTCGGCTGGATGAGCCACCGCTGGACGCCAACGTCGAACGCGGAATCGTCGAGGAATTCGGTGAACATGCGGTACTCCTCGCGCACCGCCGTCTGCACGGCCTCCTTGCGCACCTCGGACTGCGCCAACTCGCGAGCGACCTCGATGCAACGGTCGCGCGATGGCGATCCGTGCCGCGCGACGAAGTCGATCCAGCCGACGCCGATTCCCTTGGTCGAGAGCCCGATGAGCAGCGTGACCAGGATTCCCTGGCCATCCTCGATCCGCTGGCCAAGACGGACGATGCGCAACCCGTCTTCGATGCTCCCGTCGGTGTCCCCCTCGCGCAACCGCCACAGCGCCCGCAGCTCGAGCAGGACGGCTACGTCGCGGAAGCTCATCAAGTAGTCGAGCGGAGTGTTCAAGTCCGCCGCTTCCGGCAGCACGAAGTCCGCTCTCGCAAGGCAACGATCCAACCGCGCGAAGTCGTCCTCGCACGTCGCGAGAAACTCGCCGACCCGCGCGTGGTCCCACTCACCGTCCGCTGAGAGATCCTCGGCCATCGCCTCGGCCTCCTCGGGCGTCTCGAACGACGCGCGAGCGACCATCTCGTACGCGCCGGCCTCGAGCGGCAGCTCCGTCACCGATTCCTCGAGATCCAAGAAGCCGTTGTCCTCGACCGCTGGCTGCCGCCGCACGAACTGCATGTCGCTGTCGTCCGGAGCGCCGAGGTCGCGCCGCAGCACGAGGACAGCCGCGATCAACAGAACCATGGCGATGATGACGATGCTGAGCGCCGCGCGACGCGGCGTCTTGAACAGTGCGCGTAGAATCCTCTTCATGGTGTCTCCCATTCGACCCAGCGCAGGGTCGGCTCGGACGGGTCGTCCAGCGCGTCGCCGCGGTCTTCCTCGCTCGAGCCGCCGTCGTCGAACCCATCGTCGCCGACCGACCAGATCTGCCGCTCCTCGCGCGAGTAGCGCAGCGGCTCGCCGTCAAACGGATCGCGCGGCACGGCCTCGATGAGCTGCGGAACGAGCGCAGCGAGGCCATCGGGGAGCCGGCCGCGGTCGATGTGGTACGCCCGCAGCGCGAGCAGGACGCGCGTCGCGTGGAGCGCGAAGTTGCCCCGCCAGCGCCGGTCGGTCGCGGCGTCGGTCGACGGAACGTGCAGGAACCAGAGCATCTCGCCGGTGACGTTCGCCAGATCCTTGAACTCGACCGCCCCGCTGCCCAGCCGCTCGACCTCGCCGCGAAACGGTCGCTCCTGACGTTCGATGAGCTCGTCGTAGCTCGCGAGAAACCTGCGACGCGTCACGTTCGGCTTGACGAGGCGGCGCTCCAGCCACGCGAACTCGGTGCCGTCGAATTCGGCGCGCGAGCCGTTCAGGTATCGGACGAGTATGCCGTACTCCCCGCGCACGGCCGTCTGCACGGCCTCCTTGCGGACCTCGAAGCGAGCGAGGCGAGGCACGAGGTCGAGGCATTGCTGCCTCGACAGAAACCCGCGACGCGCCAGGAACTCGACGCGTGCGAGCCCGATGTTCTTGACGGAGTTGCCGATCAGAAACGGAACCAGGGAGCCCTGCCCGTCCTCGATCCGCTGCCCCAGCCGCACGAGCCGCAGCGCATCGTCGAGCGCGCCCTGTGAATCCCCAGCGCGGACGCGGGACGCCAGACGTAGCTCGAGCGCTCCCGCCGGCAATCTCAGGCGCCGGAGCTCCTGCGGGCAGCAGTCGTACGTCGCGAGCTGGGGGACGACGAAGTCCGGCTTCGCCAGGCCGCGATCCACCGCCGCGAACAGCGGCTCGAGCTCGCCGAGGAGCTGCTCGACGAGGGCGTCGTCCCATGCCTCGAGGTCCTCGTCGGCCTCGTCGAAATCCTCGTCGAAATCCTCGTCAACCTCGTCGGCATCCTCGTCGGCCGTCGCTTCCTGCTCCCGCCAGAAGATCTCGACGAGCCGCGCCACGACAGAGTCGTCGCAGAGAGTCTCTGGCGGCAGATCCTCGAACCCGTTCTCCGCCGCCGCCGGCTGGCGCCGCGCGACGACCATGTCGCTGTCGTCCGGCGCCGCCTCGTCTCGAAAGAGCGACCAGACGATCACCGAACAGACCGCGGCGAAGACGAGAAAGATCCCGGCCGAAACACGGATCGCGAGCCACAGCCCGGACCTGCCCTTTCCGGACGCGGCCGGTCCCGCCTCCGGGCCCCTGGGACGTCGATCGGAATGCTCTTCGGACGTCATGGCCGAAAGCCTATCATGCGCCGCGGACGACAACTACAATGGAGGGCCTGAGACAGTACTCACGGAGGAATCATGTCGCGCTGTACCCCCTTCCTGCTCCTCGCCGCCCTGTTCGCGATCACGCTCTCGCCCGCGCTCACCGCCCAGGACCGCATCGGTCGGGACAAGAAGAAGATCAAGATCGAGTGGGCCAAGCACGAGACGAAGAACTACGTCATCGAGCACGAGTCCGCCGTGCCGTCGAGCACCGCCGCGAAGATCGGCAAGGAGCTCGAGGAGATCCTCGTCCAGTACCAGAAGCTCTTCCGCTTCAAGCCGAAGGACAAGCTCGGCGTCCGCTTCATGGACAGCCAGAACACCTACGAGCAGGTCGGCGGCAACCCGCGAGCGGCCGGGTTCTACAACCCCCGCGAGAAGGTGCTCGTCATCAAGCAGATGCCGATGTACGAGCTCGTGCCGACCGTCTATCACGAGGCGTTCCACCAGTATCTCCACGCGTTCGTCGGTGACGACGTCCAGATCCCGATCTGGTTCAACGAGGGCATGGCCGTCTACTACGAGGGCATGCAGCGCGACGAGAACACCAAGCAGAAGGCGCTCAATCCGAAGAAGATCAAGCGCGGCAAGATCCGCATGGTGAAGGATGCGATCAATACGCGTACGAGCATCTCGCTCGAGACCCTCGTCGACGTCACGCACGACGAGTTCCACCAGAAGAAGAACGAGGCGCTCTACTACAGCCAGTCCTTCGCCGTGATGTACTTCTTCATGGAGCTCAGCAAGGGCAAAGCGGCGTACGACTACATGAAGACGCTGAAGAAGACGAAGGACGCCGAGGCCGCGAACGCCAAGCTCTTCGGCAAGAAGCGGAAGAACATCAAGAAGGTCGAGGCGCGCTGGAAGTCGTTCACGCGCAGGCTCGACACGAAGGCGATCTCGAAGTAGGCGGCGCCCAAGTGAAACGGCGCGATTTCGTCAAGGTCGCGGGCGGCGTGACACTCGCCCACCTGCTGGGCGGAAGCGGCTCATCAGCCGGTGCAGCCGACGAGCTCGACATCCGCGCCTTGTTCGAATCGAATCGCGAGGACGCGCTGCAGCTGACCGAGGACGTCATCCGCAAGTGTGTGCTCGACAAGATCCAGCCGCCGCAGCCTCCGCTGCGGCAGCGATGGGTGCGCCCGGGCGGACCGTACTACGTCGGCCAGTGGATCTGGGACACCATGTTCGTGGTGGACCTGCTGAGCCTCCTGCCCGGCAAGAAGCAGCTGATCCGCGACATCTTCCAGAACTACTGGGATTTCCAGGATCGCTGGAGCCGCGAGAAGCCCGACTACGCCCGGGACATGATCACGGTCGCGATCAAGACCGAGCCGCAGGAGGTCCGGCAGTTCTCGCAGATCCCCATCCTCGCCT
>CAYMRB010000651.1:0-4072 GCA_964392615.1 uncultured Planctomycetia bacterium
CCGCCTCCAAGTAGGATTTCTAAGGAACCCAGGAACCCAGGAACCCAGGAAGGGAGGGCGCATCCACTTCCTTTCCTGGGTTCCTGGGTTCCTTAGAGTTCTTTCCTCTCGCGGCCTCCGACATTGGGTTCCGGGCGCAGCCCGGGCTAGGATCTCGGTGTCCTCTGTGGTGAATCCTTCTTCCTCTTCTCTTCGATTGCCGATTCGGGCGCGGCCAGAAGCCCGACTTCCGCACGATCGCGGTGTTCCGCAAGACGCACCTGGAATCGCTCGCCGGGCTGTTTGCTCAGGTGCTGAAGCTGTGCCAGAAGGCCGGCCTGGTGAAGCTGGGCCACGTCGCTCTGGACGGCAGCAAGTTCCGGGCGAACGCCTCCAAGCACAAGGCGATGAGCTATGGCCGGATGTGCGGGTCTCGGCCTCCCTTGGCGGCGATCGCCTGGGGCATCGGCCAGCCGCTCTCCGCAACGTTTTTCCGGTGCAAACCCTACGGTGACCTGGGACACTGCGGAGGCTCGAAACTCGCGGCTCGCTGCCGCGAACCGAAGCGGGGTCTTTGTTTTCGCCTGACCGGATGGAATGAGATGAGATGACACGGTGTTCGGCGGCCTCCCTCGATGGCACTTAGCCGAACGTTCGTGCGTCCGAATTCAGAGGTGAATCATGAGACGATCCGTCGTCCTGCTGCTTCCGTTGTTCGCCGTGATCGTGGCGCCCTCCACCGTCGTGGGCCAACGCATCCCGGGCATCATCGATCCGGTCGACCCCGTCGACCCGACGTGCTTCGCCCGGTGCGACGAGGCCTTCCGGCAAGCCGTCGAAGCTTGCGTCGAACCGAACGAGGCCGGTGAGGTCCGCATCGACAACGAATGCGTCGCGGCCGCTGAACGCGAGTACGAGGCTTGCCTCGCCGATTGCGGCATCGAGCCGCCCCCTCCGCCGCCCATCGACGACTGCGCAACCGTGTGCGAGATGGCGCATTTCGAGGCGATGCAGGCGTGCTTCGAGAACGGTCGCGACCCGGCCATCGGGGCGATCGACGAGCAGTGCCTGCGCGCGGCCGACGAAGCGCTCGATGCGTGCCTCGAGGACTGCGGCGTCGAGCCACCGCCTCCCGTCGACGATTGCGAGACCAACTGCTTGATCGCGCACGAGCGCGCGCTCGAGGCGTGCTTCCGCGACGGAAACGCCATCGGCGCGATCGACAACGAGTGCATGCGCGCGGCTGAGGAGCGGCTCAACGCGTGCCTCGAAGACTGCGGCATCGAGCCGCCCCCGCCCGTCGACGACTGCCCGACCGACTGCGACCGCGCGTTTCAGGAGGCGATCGAGAGTTGCTTCCGCGACGAGAACGGCGACGGCATCCTCGACCCGGCTATCGGCGCGATCGACGACGAGTGCATGCGCGCGGCTGAAGAGCAGCTCAACGCGTGCCTCGAGGACTGCGGCATCGAACCGCCGCCACCCGTCGACGACTGCGCGACCGACTGCGACCGCGCTTTCCAGGAAGCGATGCGAGATTGCTTCCGCGACGTGGACGGCGATGGCAACGTCGACCCGAACGTCGGCATCGTCGACGACGAGTGCGTCCGCGCGGCCGAGGAGGCGTTGAGCGCGTGCCTCGAGGACTGCGGCATCGAACCGCCGCCTCCACCGCCCGAGGAGTTCCGCTGCGCGAGCGAGTGCGATCGCGACCTCGAAGCGGCGCGCCGCGAGTGCGCGAACGACGAGGAGTGTGCCAGCCGAGCCTTCGCCGCGTACGACGAGCGCCTGCGCGCGTGCGGCATGGAAGTGCCGGAGATCCCGCGACCCGATCCGTGTCTGGTCGACTGCGACCGCGCCTATCGCGAAGCGATCGAGGCGTGCATGACCGCGGCCGGCGAGATGGACGCCGAGTGCATGCGCGCTGCCGACGAGCAGTACGTGAGCTGCCTCGAGAGCTGCGGCGTCGAGATCCCCGACGTGCCGTTCCCCGAACCTGACCCCTGCATGGCGCGTTGCGATATGGCGTACCGCGAGGCGGTGCAGGCCTGTATCGGCGAGGGCCGAGAGGACGCGGCGCTCGGTGTGAACGTCGCGATGGACGATGAGTGCCTGCGCGCCGCCGACGACGCGTATGTCCGCTGCCTGGAGGGCTGCGGAGTCGACATTCCGGAGCCGCCGGACGGTCCGGAAATCCCGGGGGGTGAGTGCCTCGAGGGCTGCGGCGAGCTGCTGCTGAACCAATTCCTCGATTGCTTCGACGCGGACGGCACGCCCGACCTCGAGTGCGTCACGCGGCTGGGCGAGGAGTTCAGCGCCTGTCTCGAGGCCTGCGAGGACGACGACGCGGCCCGCCTGCTGGGCGCGCTGCTGCGCGGCGGTGCCGACGAGCCGTTCCTGCGCGGCGACGCCGACCGCAATGCCGACGTCAATCTGACGGACGCGGTCGCCATCCTGAACGAGCTGTTCGGCGGCAACGAGCCGAGCGATTGCCCGGACGCGCAGGACGCGAACGACGACGGCGCGGTGGACCTCTCCGACCCGGTCGCGATCCTCAACCGCCTGTTCCTCGGCGCCGCGCCCCTGCCGCCGCCGTCGGCAGAGCCGGGCGTCGACCCGACCGAGGACGAGCTCGGCTGCCGATAGCGGCTTCCCACCGGCCATCCGGCGCGGAGGAACCGCGACTGAACGCGAATGAACGCTGATCGAACCCTGGAGCAGCTCTCCGATTCGCGTTCGTTGGCGTTCATTCGCGGTTTGCTCTTCTCTGCTCCCCCCGCTTCGGCGTGGATTTCGTGCCCGCGCCCTTGCGCGGATCGCTATAATCTCAGGTTTTTCGGCCCGCTACGCCGATAGCTTGAGAGCGATGCTCGAAGAGATCAAAACACTGCGACAGCGCGCGCTCGACGAGCTTCGAGCCGCGGATTCCGCCGCCGAGCTCGACTCGTGGCACGCGCAATACCTGTCCCGCAAGGGCGAGGTCAAGCTGCTCCTGCGGCAGATCGGCAAGCTCTCCGACCCGGCCGAGAAGAAGGCTGTCGGCAAGGAGATCAACCTGCTCGCCGGCGAGCTCGAGGGGACGCTCGGCGAGCGCCGTTGTGAGCTCGAGTCGGCCGAGCTCCAGCGTCGACTGGCAGCGGAGGGCGTCGACACGTCGCTGCCCGGAAGCGCCCCGCCGATCGGCACGGTCCACCCGATCAACACCACGCTCGAGGAGATCTGCACGATCTTCGAGCGCATGGGCTTTCAGATCTGGGAGTCGCCGCACGTCGAGACCGACGAGTACAACTTCGAGCTCCTGAACATCCCGCGCCACCACCCGGCCCGGGACATGCAGGACACGTTCTTCGCGAGCGATGACGTCGTCCTGCGCACACACACGTCACCCGGCCAGATTCACGCCATGCGCGCCTGCGCGCCGGAACCGATCCGCGTGCTGCTGCCCGGCACCGTGTACCGCAACGAGGCGATCACCGCGCGCTCCGAAATCCAGTTCACGCAGGTCGAAGGCCTCGCGATCGGTGCGAGCATCGGCATGGCCGATCTCAAGGGCGTGCTCGAGGAGTTCGTGCACCAGTTCTTCGGACCGACGCGGCGCATGCTGCTTCGCGGCAGCTACTTCCCGTTCACCGAGCCCAGCGTCGAGGTCGACATCGACTGTACCTGTGGCGGCGATGGCTGCCGCCTGTGCAAGGGAACGGGTTGGCTCGAGATTCTCGGCGCCGGCGTCGTGCACCCGGTCGTGCTCGAGAACGGCGGCTATGATCCGGCGGTCCATTCCGGGCTGGCGTTCGGCATCGGCGTCGAGCGCATGGTCATGCTGCGGCACGGCATCGACGACATTCGCCACTTCTACGGCGGTGACCTGCGCTTCCTCGAGCAGTTTCGTTGAGACCGCTCTCGCGGCACGGCGATCGCGATCGGCGTGCGGCAGGACGGTGGCAGCGCTGACGACGAGTGAGCGCTGGTGACATTAGAACGATAGCGACCGAACGGACGGCAACGGGCGGAGACAGGAATGCGAGTCCCCCTCAGCTGGCTACGAGATTTCAACGATTGTGAGCTTCCCGCCGAGGATCTCGGCGACGTCCTG
>CAYMRB010000652.1:0-4066 GCA_964392615.1 uncultured Planctomycetia bacterium
GCCGAGCGCGGTCGGCCGGACGGCGTCGGCATACCCGTACGCGTGGGTGGAGAACAACCCGGCGTCGAAGTTCGATCCGAGCGGACGGCTGAGCCAAATCGCGCAGATCGGTATCGCGGCGGCAGTGATCGGAACGCTCGCGACTGCGAACTTCGTGCTAGCCAAGACGGAGTACCATCCATTCCTGATCGGGACGCATAGGTCGACCAACGTGTTCTCCCCGTCGACCTTGAGGAACTTCGGTGGGCATTGGAGTCAGGTGGTATCGAGCATCGACCCCGAAGTCGGGCACATCATGGGGGCGCTTCAGAAGACGGTCTCACGCGCGTGGGGCCTACCGGTGGGCACGCGGCATACGGAGGCCGTCCTACAGATCGACGCCCGGCCGATCATCGCTGCAGCCGGAGCGTTCTGGGTGGCCCGAGGCGGCCTGGAGATCGGGGAGCAGATCTTCAACGACTGGTTCGCGGACAATCTGCCGGCGGACGCCATCGTGGCCGATCTCGCAATCGCCGAGTACGGCCCGCTCATCCAGAGGGTCCTGAGCGCCGGCGCGTTCGCCGCGAGCGCGTCGCTGCGGACGGCCTTCACGAGCACGTCGAGCGTGACCAACGTCAGCATCGGAACATCCTTCGGCGCAGCCTTCGTGCACAACGCGCGCGACTCCGCGCTCCTCGATGGTTACGCCGCGGGTCTGTTCGGGGACATCAGCAGCCCGGACAGGTTCGTTCTATCGGTCGGCATGGATGTGTCGTCTGATCGCGGCTTGAACATTCCGGCCGACGAGTATGGCTACGCGTTCAACGAGCTCTTTACGGCCCCCGGATTCGGCTTCTCCGCCGCGATCGGGTTCCCGAGCATTCCCAGTTCGCCGGGGAGCGCGATGCCGTGGCACATCGGCGTCTTGCTGTTCCACGCGTGGAACGACGACGCGCGGTAGTCACCGCAACGGCGTCAGAACGAGTTCATCGCCCCTCGCTGTCCGGATCTCTACAACGCCGCGGTCGCCCGGAACCAGCCTGGTCCCGTTTGCCCTGGTCGCCCTCCACGGACTCAGCAACCGCAGCGTGCCTCCAGCCGTCGATCGGACCTCCACCTTCACGACCTCGCCCGCCTTCTGCTCCGCGGAAACCAAGAACCCGCCCTGCGCGCGAAGGTTCACGAAGACCGCGTCCTCTTCCTTCGGCCACGCCGGGAATACACGGATGATGTCGTTCACGCTTTGCATCAGCAGCTCTGCAGTCAACCCTGCGAACGCCCAGCTCTCGGCGAGGTAGTACCCATGACCTGGCCAGCCGGCGTACAGGCCGTTCGGCGTCACGATCCTGCTGAAGTGCGCCTTCGTCTCGGTGTACGCCTCGGGCATCGACAGGCGCGCGCGGGCGACGTTCACCATGATATGCGAGTTGTTGCCGTTGTGTCGGATCCACCTCAGCGTTCGCTCGAAGAGGGCCTTCTCCTCGGGCGGTGAGAACCACGTGATACGCTCGGCGGGGAAGATGGGCACGGTCGGGCTGGCGACATTGTGGACCTTGATGGCGTCCGCGGCCGCTCCTCGCCAATTGGCCACGATCGCCTTACCTTCCAGCGACGCCGTCTCGTAGCGCGGAACCTGCGCGTGGGCCTTCTTCCACCTCGCGACGAGCGCAGCGTCTCGCCCGAGCAGCCCCGCCGCTTCCGACGCCGCCGAGAGCAGGAAGTCGAAGTAGGCGACGTCCACCGGGTTGTTGAACGACCCGAAGGGGCCATGCTCGGGATTGTAGCTCGGCCCGATCTCGACCTTGCCGTCCCCATCGTCATCCCGACACTGCGCGATCACGTTCGCGTAGAACTCGGCGCCGTCCCGTAGCAGAGGATAGACCGATGCGAGGTACTCGAGGTCCGGCTCGTACTCGTACCGCAACCAGAGGTTCTGGAGTCCCCAGCCGGTGAGCCCCAGACCATAGGACCAGGGCACGTACGCGATCTGGCGCGCGTTCTTGCTCTTCGCATCCTCCGGCGCGACCAGGTACTCCGGCCCGAAGATGTTCACGGGCAGAAAGAGCCCGTCCAGACCGTAGGTCTTCTTCGCCAGCCAGCGCCCCCGCGGCGCGAAGCCCGCGATGTATCGCACGTACGGCTCCGCCAGGTCGACCTGGTTGCAGGCGAAGGCGCTCCAGAAGACCTGCTCGATGTTGTAGTCGAGCGTCGGCGCGCCGTGCCAACCGGGCCGGTCGGTCGCGAGACCGGCGTACAGCGTGATCGGCATCGTCGTGCCGCTGCGACAGAAGCAGCGCATGTAGTACAGATTGCGGTACCACGCGTCCTGGAAGAAGCGATCGCCAAGCTTCAGTCCGGCGGCTGACCAGAACGTCGACCACACGGATTCATGCGCGCCAATCAGCTCGCCCCGATTCGAGGCGACCGTCTCGCGCGCCGCACCGATCGCGGTCTCGAGAACGTCGCGCTCCGTATCGAACGACGTGACCAGCGAGACAGCCTTCACCTCGCCTCGCGATGCCACCGCCAGAGCGTACTCCATCCCCGGATAGTCGACGTCGCCGGGCATCTTCATGCGAAGCCACCGCACGTCGTCCGTCACACCGAGCTCGGCATCGGGAAGATAGGACGCCGACACTTGCTCGAGCGACACCTCGCCAGGCGCTTCGATCAGGAACGCGTTGCGATCCGCCAAGGCCCGCACCGTGACACGCGCTTCCGGCTCTCGGCTGAGCGTGGCCGCCGCGCGCCTCAGGTCGAGCCGGGCGCTCCAGCTCGACACGTCCAGCTTGTCGAGGTCGACACGCCTGCTCTTGCCGTCACCGACCGCGAAGCGAATCTCCCTGTATCGAACCTCGGCCGGCGAGCCGTCCTTCGACATGACGTACAAGTCCAGACCCGCAACGGCCTGCCCCACGGGCAACGCGAACGACACCGACTCCTCCTGGCGAGGAACATCGATCCAGCCGCTGTGGATCAGGGCCTTGCCCTTTTCGGGCCGCACCTCCACGAAGTACCGCGCGTTGTGCGTGCCGGACAGTCGAATCTCGAGAGAACCCGACTCCGCAGGCTTCGCGCCGCCAATCGCACACCGGTAGCCGGCCGTCACTCCGGCGGCTCCCTCGACCGACATGACGCCGACCCCGTCACGAGACGTCCAGGCGTTCTTCGTCCCTCGACGACAGCAGCTCCACGATCCGGACGCGGACTCTGGCGCCCCTGGCTCTCCGACGACGACAACGGCGGCGCACCTCGGAATCGGATAGGGCGTGCCATGCCAGCTCGGCACCTTGCTGGTCCCGCCCTCCCAGGTCCGGTTCCGGATGTCCATCGTCATCAGGTCCGGATCGCGAGACGTGTCGATGCGAGCGTCCCAGATGTCGTTCTTTGTCACGCGCAGACAGAGCGAGCCGGCGCGCTCCCAGAGGAGTGCATTGAGATCGCCATTCCCCAGCACCAGCGCTTCGCGTCGGATGTCCGTGATCTTCGACTCGACGACCGCAGCCGAGTCCAACGCATCGGGAAACGGAATCTCGTCAGCGCCGACAGGAAGGACCGCGGCACACACCACCCACGCGAATCCGACGAGACCGTGGACTCTCATTGCGTTCCTCCTCGAACGATCCTGGAGTACGAAGCGCGCCTGACAGGTTCCGGAGTGCGCGTTCAGAGCCAAGTGCGGAGCGTCTTCAGCCACTCCTCGGGCGGCTGGGTCGCGAAGTACTCGACGCCGACGAGACCCGGGTACGATGTCTCGCCAATGGCGCGGAACACCTCGGGGTAGGCAATCTCGCCGCTGTCCAGCTCGTTGCGACCGGGATGACCCGCGGTGTGGAAGTGCGCGATCTTGTCGATCCCCGCCTCGATGTTGCGGATCAGATTCCCTTCCATGATCTGCTGGTGATAGATGTCGAACAGCACCTTGACGCGATCGCTGCCGACCTCGTCGACGATCTCGTACGCTTCCGCTGAACGGTAGAGGTAGTATCCCTCGTGGTCGTACAGCGTGTTGAGAGGCTCGAACGCCAGCGTGACTCCCTCCTTCTCGAGCAGCGGAGCGCAGACCTTCAAGCCGTCGACGAGGCTC
>CAYMRB010000653.1:0-4052 GCA_964392615.1 uncultured Planctomycetia bacterium
ATCAGCTTCACGTACGGCGTTTCGCCGCACCCGGCACAGGCGCCGGACGACTCGAACAGCGGCTCGAGGAACTGCGAACCGCGTACCGTGTCGATGCGTAGTTCGCGGCGGTCGAGCTCGGGAAGGTCGAGGAAGAACTGGTAGTTCTCGGCCTCGGCCTCGCGCAGCGGCGGCTGCGACTCCATGTTGATCGCCTTGAGCCGCGTCTCGCTCTTGTTGCGCGCGGGGCACACGTGCACGCAGACGCCGCAGCCGGTGCAATCTTCCGGCGCGACCTGGATCGTGTACTTGTAGCCGTCCGGCAGCTCCTTGCCGCGGACGTCCATCGACTTGAAGGTCGCAGGGGCGCTCTCGAGACAGGACGGTTCGTACGCCTTGATACGAATTGACGTGTGAGGACACGCGATCGCGCACTTGGCGCATTGGATGCACACGTCGGGATCCCAGACGGGAATCTCGAGCGCGATGTTGCGGCGCTCCCATCGCGCCGTCGTGGTCGGGAACGTGCCGTCGGCCGGGATCATGCTGACGGGAAGGGTGTCCCCTTGGCCCGCGAGCTGCGGGCCGGCCACGTCGCGGACGAACTCGGGCGAGTCGGCCGGGACGATCGGCGGCCGGTAGCGGTCGGTCATCGTCGAGCCGACCGGAACCTCGTACAGCTTGGCAATCGCGCCGTCGACGGCAGCGAAGTTCTGCTCGACGAGCTTCTTGCCCTTGTTGCCGTAGGTCTTGTCGATCGCCGTCTTGATCGCACCGATCGCGTCCGCCGCCGGGATGACCTCGGCGATCTGGAAGAAGCAGGTCTGCATGATCGTGTTCATGCGACTGCCGAGACCGACTTCCCTCGCGATGTCGTACGCGTCGATGACCCAGAAGTGGAGCTTCTTCGCGACGATCTGGTCCTGCATCTCGCGCGGCAGGCGATCCCAGATATCGTCCGGTCCGAACGGGCTATTGAGCAGGAAGACCGCGCCTTCCTTCGCGTAGGCGAGAACGTCGTAGCGGTCGATCAGGTTGAACTGGTGGCAGGCGACGAAGTCCGCCTCGCCCTCGCCGACGAGGTACGCCGAGCGGATCGTCTCGGGGCCGAAGCGCACGTGCGAGACCGTGACCGAGCCGGACTTCTTCGAGTCGTACACGAAGTAGCCCTGCGCGTTCAGGTCCGTCCCCTCGCCGATGATCTTGATCGAGTTCTTGTTCGCGCCGACCGTGCCGTCCGATCCCAGGCCGAAGAACACGGCCTGGTAGACGCCTGGGGCTTCGAGCTTGAAGTCGGCGTCGTACTCGAGGCTGGTGTGCGTGACGTCGTCGTGGATGCCGACCGTGAAGTGATTGCGCGGCATGTCGGATCCGGCGTTATCGAGCACCGCCTTGACCATCGCCGGCGTGAACTCTTTCGACGAGATGCCGTACCGGCCGCCGATCACGCGCGGCATCGCGCGGCCGTTGCCGCCGATCGTCTCCGTCAGGGCGGTGATAACGTCCTGATAGAGCGGTTCGCCCAGCGAGCCCGGCTCCTTCGTGCGGTCGAGGACCGCGATCGAGCGGACGGTCTCGGGCAGCGCCGCGACGAAGTGTTCGGCCGAGAACGGGCGGTACAGCCGCACGTTGATCATTCCGACCTTCTCGCCGCTGTCGGCGAGCTTCTCGATCGTCTCCTCGGCCGTCTGCGCGCCGGAGCCCATGAGGACCACGACGCGGTCAGCGTCGGGCGCTCCGACGTAGTCGAACAGGCTGTACTTTCTTCCGATGACCTCGGCGAAGCGAGCGGCGGCCTTCTCGAAGATCGCCGGGAACGCGTCGTAGTACTTGTTGACCGCTTCGCGAGCCTGAAACATCACGTCCGGGTTCATCGCCGTGCCGCGGATGACCGGAGTGTCGGGGTTCAGCGAGCGGGCGCGGTGCGCGCGGACGAGTTCATCGTCGACGAGCTTTCGCAGGTCGTCGTCCTCGATGTCCACGATCTTCGCGACTTCGTGAGAAGTCCGGAACCCGTCAAAGAAATGGAGCACCGGCACGCGGCTCTCGAGCGTCGCGACCTGCGAGATCGCCGCAAAATCGAGCGCTTCCTGCACGGAGCCGGACGCGATCATTGCGAATCCCGTCGTGCGGGCCGACATGACGTCGGAATGGTCGCCGAAGATAGACAGGGCCGACGTCGCGAGACTGCGCGCCGAAATGTGAAAGACCGTCGGCGTCAACTCGCCGGCGATTTTGTACATATTGGGCAACATCAGCAGGAGGCCCTGCGACGCCGTGAAGGTCGTCGCGAGCGCTCCCGTCTGCAGCGCGCCGTGAACCGCCCCGGCCGCGCCGCCCTCGCTCTGCATTTCGGTGACGTGGGGAATCGTGCCCCACAGATTCGGCTTATTCTGCGCCGTCCAGAGGTCGGCGAACTCGCCCATCGGTGACGCGGGCGTGATGGGATAGATGGCGACGACTTCGCTCAGCTTGTGAGCGATGCGTGCCGCGGCTTCGTTGCCGTCAAGAGTCAGAGTACGTGGATCCATGGAATGGGGTGCTCCTCCTAGCACTAGCTGTTTACGCACGATCGGACGCGAACAAGCAAAGCGCGTTCCTCATGCATCGACCGGCGGCCCGCCCTGCGATCACCGGGTCCGGGGCTTTTTCCCTGCCTGCGGAGCCGCGCACTTCCGCAGCAGCTGCGAACTATTTCGCAGTTTCGGAGGCGAGTGTTCGGTTCGATGGGGCTCCGGATTCCGTTGACGTCGACCGCGCCCCGGGCCGATAACCGAGCTGACCACGCCCGGCGCGCTCCTCGGCGATGGCTCCCGGCGGTCGTCGTGATCAAGAAGCGCAGCGCGCTGGCCTGACGCGGCTGAGGAGTCACGTTGGGCGTCGCGAGCGTCTGGCCTGCCACGCCGCCAGGGCGGTCGAGCCCGCCGTGTTGAGCACGAAGAGCGCGACGGCAGCGACGTTCGCGATGCCCAGCCACTCGCGTCCCGGCGCCCATGCGACGACATCCGAGCCGATCCGCACGACGAGCGAGAGCTCGAGCAGCGCCGCATGAATCCAGAACGTCCACCGGTAGGGCACCGGGAGGCCGAGGATGGCGGGAAACACGATCGGCGCGTGCGCGAAGATCATCGAGAACGCGAAGCCGAGGAAGACCGCGTGGAGCACGGCGTCGTGGGAGAAGCCCTCGGTGGTCGGTCCGTACGCGGCGATCGCGACCCCCGCGACGCCGAGCCACGCGTGCCCCGCCAGGAGGCAGACGGCCGTGAAGCGCTTGGCGCCGGCCTCGCGCACGTTGGCCCACGCGATGTCGTATCGCAGCAGCCACGCCGCGAGCGCGACGAGCGTGCCGCCGACAACGCGCGTGCCCGCCACGCCGATGGCTCCGTCGTCGATCGAGCCGGCCGTGAGTCCGGCCACGTGGATGCCGAACGTCACCCACAGAAGCGGCGTCTTCCAGCGCGTCGACCGCCGGAATCGCGTCAGCTCAACCCGCTCTGCGACGATCGTCAGCACGATGAACCCGATCCACCACGGCACGGCAGTCGGAATCTCGCGCCCGCCGAGCCAGAGCGCATTGCCGACCGTCCACAGGATCGCTGCGAGCACCAGTGCGAGCGTGAACGACGTCGCCTGACGCAGGACGATCGCGATCGAGATCGCGACGAGCCCGACGCTGCCGAGCGTCAACAGGAGCGGCGCCGGCCAGCCGAGGACGCCCGCGACGATGACGACCCCCGACGCGCCGGACAGGAGCGGCGCGATCCAAGCCCACGCCTGACGGAGCGCGACGACGCGCTCCACGATGATCAGCGTTCCGAGGAAGCTGCCGACCATCAGCGGGCCGTGGAAGCTGAGCCACGGCAGCGACGTCTCGGCCCACGGAAGCTGCCAGCCGAGCCGCGCGAGACCGCCCCACGACGCGGTAGCGAGCGACATCATCGCGAGAATCAGGAACGGCAGCGGCAGGGGGAAGCGGCGTAGGGAGGGCATCGGAGTCGGCGTCGGCGTCGGGGTCGGGGTCGGGGTCGGCGTCGGAGTCGGAGTCGGAGTCGGAGTCGGGGTCGGCGTCGGAG
>CAYMRB010000654.1:0-4035 GCA_964392615.1 uncultured Planctomycetia bacterium
TTCTGACCGGGGCTGAACTCGAGTATGCGTCGATAGGTTTCCGCGCCGTCGATGCCGGGAGGCATGACCATGTCGAGCAGGAGGATGTCTTGCGGGCGCTCGCGCAGGAACTCGATCGCCCGTTCGCCGCTCTCGACAGCGACGGCGTGGTAACCGAGCTTCTCGAGGAGGTGGAGGGACACCTCGCGCTGAGTGCTGTCGTCATCGACAACCAACACCTTCTCCGCCCCGCCCTCGACCTCCGGGGGAAGGAGACTGGAAACCGACTCGCGCGCGATAGGAAAGTAGATATCGAACGATGTCCCCTCGCCGACCTTCGTCGTGAGATCGACGACCCCGCCATGGTCTTTCACGACGCCGTCGACAACGCTGAGCCCGAGGCCGGAGCCGCGCTTTCTGGAGACGGTCTTGGACGTGAAGAACGGCTCGAAGATCCGCTCGACCACGTGTTCCGGAATCCCTCCGCCGGTATCGGAGATTCTCAGCCTGACGTACTCGCCCTTGGGAATCCGCTCGTACTTCGTCGCGGTGCAGTCGACGTAGATGTTCTCCGTCGAGATGGTCACCGCGCCGGTGCCGTCGATCGCCTCGAGCGCATTCATGAACAGGTTCGTGACGACGCGACAGAGTTGCGCGAACCCACCGGTCATGTTCATCAGGTCATCAGCCAGGTGGGCGCTGACGACAACAGCCTCGGGGAAGGGCTGCTGCTCCCTGAGAATCTGAGAGACAACGCTATTGAGACAGAGCGGCTCCTGGCAGTAATGCCCCCTCCGCCCGAGAGTGAGCAGCTGCTGGTTGATCTCGACGATTTGTGCCGCTGACTGCTCGATTCGGTTGAGATATAGCAGCGCGGAATGGCCGGTCGGCAGCTCGCTGCGAATCAACTCCGGGTAGGCCGCAACCGGACCGAGCAGGTTGTTGAAGTCGTGAGCGACCTGTCCCGCGATGCTGCCGATGGTCTCGAGGCGCTGCGCTCGCGCCTCGAGCTTGCGGAGGCGCTTGGTCTCGGTGATGTCCCGCGCGATGAACAGGACCCGGTCCTCGCCACAGGCCACGACACGCCCTTCGTAGTCTCGCGCCTCCCCCTCGATGTCCAAGACGTACTCCATCTTGTACACGGCGCCCGTCGCGCGCGCGCTGGCGATGATTCTCTGAGCGCGCTCCGAGAACTCCGCGGGCATCACCCCGGCGAACGGCCGCTGGACGAGCTCCTCGGAGTCGAGGAATGACGGCCTGTCGGCCGGTCCCTTGCTGCTGAGAATCGTTCCGTCCGCAGCGAGCAGGAACATCACGTCCGGAATCGCGTCGAGAAGCGCCTCGTTCCTTCTCTTGCTCTCGCGAGCCGCCTTCTCGGCGCGCCTTCGGGCGCTGATGTCGCGCAGCGACGTGACCCGCACCGTCCGCCCCTGGTACTCGATCATACGCGCCTGGATCTCGGCGGGAAACGTCGAGCCATCCTTGCGCAAGGCATTGACCTGGTACGGCTCCTCGACCCCTTCGAGCATGTGCTTCAGAACGGTCTCGCGATCCTCCGGCGCGATCCACTCGGTCCCCATGCGCCCAGCGGCTTCGTCGAGCGTGTAGCCGAACATCTTCTCCGCCGTCAGGTTCTGGTCGATGCACACTCCCTTCTCCGACAGGAAGGTCGCCTCGAAGGAGGCGTCCGAGAGAGCGCGAACGCGTTCCCGGGCATCTTGAAGAGCCGCGACGGTGCGCCGGAACTCGTCGACATCGCGAGGGCGATTCTCGAGCGCGGCAGATTCGCGCAACGACGCGACCTCGCTCCTCAGCGCGTCCAGTTCGACGAGCAGATCTCCCCGCGTCCTCGTATCGTCGGCCATTGGACCCGAGATTCCAGCACAGGAGGTAGTTGACCCTTGCGCTCACTCTAACCGAGTCGCCGCGGAGAGTCACCTGCTTGCCCCGTGAAGAAGGGACGAGTCGGCGATGCAAGAGCCGCGTCGGGATGCGACGGACTG
The DNA here is from genome assembly GCA_964392615.1 of uncultured Planctomycetia bacterium. Classification (GTDB taxonomy): domain Bacteria; phylum Planctomycetota; class UBA8108; order UBA8108; family UBA8108; genus CAYMRB01. Next base: position 1,983 of record CAYMRB010000654.1, read on the forward strand.
CCAGTCGATGAGACTGCCGTCACAGACGCGACTCCACACGACAGTCGAGCTCGAGGCGCGACACGTAGCGGTGCCCACTCTCGAAGGACTCTCGCCCACCCGAACGCGGACGTTTTTTTGGCAGTGCGTTCAGAGGCTGTTCGCCACGGGTTGCTCCTGGCCCGTTTTTTTGTTGAACGCGACACCCGCGAAGTTCGATGATCGCCGTTGCAAGCAGGAGAGGATGGGTGGATCGGCGGCGGTGGCTCGTCGGAGCGATGTCCCGATCGGTATCCGCACGCTGCGAGACTCTTCAGAAGGGCAGGCCGTCGAGAGGGCACGTGGCTGGGTGCCCTCGGGTGGCTGCCAGGTGAGCTCCGTTGGGGAAGAGACGGAATACGGCCGATTGGGTACGCGAGGCGGCGGAAGGCCGTCGTACGGCGATCGGCTACTTCGTGCAGGAGTTCGACCTTCTCCTGCTCAAGACGGTACGGCGTCACCTCGGCGCGTCCCGGTTTCGCAATGAGGGCGACGACCTGCTGCAAGCGTTGAAGCTCGCGATCATCACGGCCTTGCCCAAGCTGCGAGGGCGTGATCGGCCGGCCGTCGTCGCGTGGCTCAACAAGCTGATCAGAAGTCGCATTCTCGATTGGGAGCGCAGCCAGCGCGCAGCCAAACGGCGCCCGGAATCGACGCCGCTGAGGCTGCAGCGCACCGGTGGTCTCGATGTGGCGTCCCGCGCGCCGACGCCGCATACGACTTCCGTACGAGCCGAGGAGATCGAACGCGTCAGGAAGGCGATCGATCTGACCCCGGAACGCTACCGTCCGGTACTGCGCTTCATTCTCGAGAAGGCGCCGCAGACGAAGGAAATCGCGGCGTTCGTCCGCAAGGAGCAGGAAGCCGCGCGCAAGTTTTCTGAACGCGCAGTGGCCCACCTGCAGCGAGCATTGCGCGAGCTAGACGAGACCGCGTCGGCCTAGCAGCGATACGAAGAACGGCGCGTGGGCAGAAAAGCCGTCCGCTCGCCACGGGTGTTGCGTCTCTCTCGACAGACAGGCTCGAGCGACTGCCCCTCACGGCAGCGGAGCGTCAGCGATGCGCGAAAACGACGATCTACCTTGCGAAGACGATCCCGAGCGACCGGACGACGGCAACGGCCACGACCGTCCCGCGCCGACCGGCTTCGGCTCGGAGTTCGGCTCGGAGATCCTCGACCTCCTGTACTGCCGCTATTGTCCGACCTGCAAGCTGCGCTACCCGATGGGCGCGTCGCGCTGCGAGGACTGCGACGAGTCGCTGCGCGATCGTTCCATGGCGACCGTGCTGCCGCACGAGTCGACCGGGTTCGGGGACACCACTGATTCCGGCAGCGACCTACCCCGCTGCCCGAACCCCGACTGCCTCGCCATCGTGCTTCCCGGCGTGTCGGTCTGCCCGAGATGTGAAACCGCGATCACACCCACGCTTCCACCTCTCGCTCCCGAGGTCTTCGACGGCGGCGAGGGCGATCCGTCGCGCGTGATCGGTGGCAAGTGGAAGATCGTGCGCCGCGTCGCGTCGAGCTCATTCGGGCGCTTCTACGAGGGGCGCCACACGGTGTTGCCTCTGAAGGTCGGCATCAAGGTGCTGCGCTCCCGGTTCGCCGCGTCGGAAAAGGGGCAGCAGCTGTTCCACCGCGAGGCGATGCGCGTCAGCCTCCTGCACCACCCGAACATCGTCAAGGTATTCGATTTCGGCGACGACGATCACAGCCCGTTCATCGTCATGCAGTACCTGCGTGGGCAGACGCTTCTCCAAGTGACGGCGCGCGGCGGGCTGACCGATCGCGAAGCGCGCTTGTCGCCCGAGGACGTGGTCGAGGTCCTGCGTCAAGTCGCGCTGGCGCTCATCGAGGCGCACCAGGGCGTCGACGGAGGCGAGCCGCTCGTCCACCTCGACCTCAAGCCGGAGCACATCTTCCTCGAGCGCGTCAAGGGCGAGAACCGCTGGCACGTGACCGTCATCGATTTCGGCATCGCCGAGATCGAGAACGCCCACACCGACCCGCGAGAAGGCGACGTCGCCGGAAGAC
>CAYMRB010000655.1:0-4024 GCA_964392615.1 uncultured Planctomycetia bacterium
ATTGCCTTCGGCGCGGCGAAGCGTTATACATCCAACCTTGATCCGGGTCGTCCGGGGCGCGTCGGTGACGCCTCCGGCGAGGAGTCTGCAGTCGGCCCGGAGCCGTCGCCGTCGCGGCGCGTGGATGCGGTCTCCGTGAAGAGAAAACCCCGCGCTGGCACGGCACGTGAACTGCGACCTCTGACGACGACCGAACGATGGCGAAGAAAGCCAAGAAGCGCCGCGCACCGGCGGGCTCGAAGGTCGAGCCTCTGACGCCGATCCGCGATGTCGCCTTCCACGAGACGGCGCGCCGGCGGTACCTGAACTACGCGATGAGCGTCATCACGTCGCGCGCCCTGCCCGACGTGCGCGACGGTCTGAAGCCGGTGCAGCGCCGCATCCTCTACGCGATGCAGCACGAGCTGCACCTCGGCCCGTCGACCAAGCCGTTGAAGTGCGCGCGCATCGTCGGTGACGTGCTCGGCAAGTTCCACCCGCACGGCGACTCGTCGGTGTACGACGCGCTCGTGCGCATGGCGCAGGACTTCAGCCTGCGCTACCCGCTCGTGGACGGGCACGGCAACTTCGGCTCGCTCGACGGCGACAGCCCGGCCGCCTACCGGTACACCGAGGCGCGATTGCAGTCGGTGTCGATGGAGATCCTGTCGGAGCTCAACCGCGACACCGTCGAGTATCGCCCGAACTACGACGGCAAGACGCGCGAGCCCGTCGTGTTGCCCTCGCGCATTCCGAACCTGCTCATCAACGGTGCGACCGGCATCGCGGTCGGGCTCGCGACGAACATCCCGCCGCACAACCTCGAGGAGGTCTGCCGCGCCTGCGAAGCGCTCATCCGCGACCCGTCGCTGCGAACGCGCGATCTCGTGCGGTACGTGAAGGCTCCCGACTTCCCGACCGGCGGGCAGATTCTCAACTCGCGCCAGGATCTGCTCAAGATCTACGAGGCCGGCCACGGCGCGGTCCGCGTGCGGGCCGAGTACAAGGTCGAGGACAAGCCGGCGGAGACGGCCCGGCAAGCGGTCAAGGAGATGCGGATCGTCATCACGTCGATTCCGTACATGGTCCAGAAGGACGTCCTCGTCAAGTCCATCGGCGACCTGATCGTCGCGCGCAAGGTGCCGCAACTCGTCGACGTCCGCGACGAATCGACCACCGACGTGCGTATCGTGCTCGAGGCCAAGGTCGACGCCGACCCCGACGTCGTCATGGCCTACCTGTTCAAGCACACGAACCTGCAGACGAACTTCAACGTCAACCTGACGTGCCTCGTGCCGATGGATGACGACTCCGGCGCTTGCACACCGGCCCGGCTCGACCTCCAGGCGATGCTGCTCCACTTCATCCAATTCCGCTTCGAGGTCCTCGTCCGGCGCCTCGAGTACGACCTGCGGATCCTGAGGGAGCGCATCCATATCCTCGAAGGCTTCCGGAAGATCTTCAACGCGCTCGACGAGGCCATTCGGATCATCCGGCAGTCCAACGGTCGCGCCGATGCCGCCGAGAAGCTGATGGCGCGCTTCAAGCTCGACGAGATCCAGACGAACGCGATTCTCGACCTGCGCCTCTACAAGCTGGCGAAGCTCGAAATCAAACTGATCCTCGACGAGCTGCGCGAGAAGAAGAAAGAGGCGAAGTCGATCGAGGCGCTCCTCGGCAGCGAGCGCCGGCTGTGGACCGTCGTCCGCAAGGAGATCGAGGCGGTCCGCAAGGAGTACGGCGACGAGCGACGCTCGAAGGTCGGCGGCCGCGGCGCGCAGGAGATGGAATACGTCGAGGAGGCGTTCATCGCCGACGAGGACGCGTACGTCCTGCTGTCGCGCGACGGTTGGGTGAAGCGCGCCGGTCGCGTCACCGACCTGGCGAAGGTGCGGCTTCGCCAGGGCGACGAGCTGCTGGGCGTCGTCGCGGGCAACACGAAGCACGTCGTCGTGTTCTTCAGCAACTTCGGTTCGGCGTACACGATGCGCATCAACGACATTCCTGCGTCGCGCGGTCACGGCGAGCCGATGCAGGGGTTGTTGAAGTTCAAGGACGGCGAGCGCGTCGTCGCCGTCGCGTCGCTCGATCCGCGCTTCATCGGTAAGATCGGCAACGCGGGCATGCCGGAGGGCAAGGTGCCGAAGTGCCACCTGCTGGCGGTCAGCTCGAGCGGATTCACCGCACGGATCGGGCTGTTCCACTTCGCCGAGCCCTCGACGCGCAGCGGCCGCAAGTTCATGCGCCTGCGTCAAGGCGAGCAGGTCGTCGGAATCCACATCGTCGACGGCAAGGAGACCGTGCTGCTGGCGACACAGCAGGGGCGCGTGACGCTCTTCGACGCGGGCGAGGTCAACTACCTCAGCGGGCCAGGACGCGGCGTCGTCGGTATCAAGATCGCTGCAGGCGATCGAGTCCTCGGTACCGGCGTGAGTCGGCGCTCGAGCGACAAGCTGCGTTGCTTCACGACGGGCGGCCGCAAGGTCGACGTGACGACGCGGGCGTATCGCGTGTCGAGCCGGGGCGGCAAGGGAGTCGAGGTGATCAAGCGCGGCGGTCTCAGCCGCGTCGAGCGGCCGGAGTTGGTGCTTCCGGAGCTGCCGGAGAATGGCTCCGGGAACGGACGCAAGTCGTCGCGCGGATCGTCGCGGAATGGCGCCGGGCGGTCGGGAGCATCCTAAAACGGTAAGGGAAGCGATTGATGGGGGCGGCGAAATCGAAGCGAGGGGGAAACGGTGGGGCGAAAGGGGCGGGAGACTACACCGGTCGCAGCATCAGCGTGCTCAAGGGGCTCGAGCCCGTGCGGCGGCGTCCGGCGATGTACATCGGCGGCGTCGATGCGCGCGGTCTCCATCACCTGATCTGGGAGGTCCTCGACAACTCGATCGACGAGGCGATCAACGGGTACGCGACGACGGTCGAGGTCAAGCTCGACAAGGACGGTCAGGGCATCGAGGTCATCGACAACGGCCGCGGTATTCCGGTCGACAAGCATCCTGAGACCAAGCGCCCGACGCTCGAGACGATCCTGACGACGCTGCACGCCGGCGGCAAGTTCGATTCCGAGAACTATCGCCACTCCGGCGGTCTGCACGGCGTCGGTTCGTCGGTCGTCAACGCGCTGTCGAAGAAGATGGTCGCGAAGGTGCGGCGCGACGGCAGCGAGTACGTGCAGGAGTACCGCCGCGGCAAGCCGCTCGCCGCGATGCGCAAGACCGGCAGGGCCAAGGGCAGCGGCACGAGCATCCACTTCAGGCCGGACGACAAGATCTTTCCGAAGGTCGTGTTCGACCCGAAGCGCATCCGCGACACGCTCGAGGCGCGGGCCTATCTGCACCAAGGCCTGCGCATCGTGTGGCGCGACGCGATGTCGGACACCTCGACGACGTTCAAGTTCGAGGACGGCATCAAGGCATACCTTGCAAAGTTGACCAAGGACCGTGGCGTGCGGACGACGGTCGACTTCGTGTTCTACGCGAAGAGTGAACACGATCCGTGCCTGGAGGTCGCGTTGCAGTGGACGGACGATACGAGCGAGTCGATCCGCTCGTACGTCAACGGAGTCCCGACGTCGTCGGGGGGCACGCACGAATCCGGGCTCAAGGCCGGCGTCGTACGCGCGCTGCGCAACTACATCGACACGCACGAGCTGACCCCGCGCGGCGTGACGCTGACGGCGGACGACCTGCGCGAGGGGCTGAGCGCCGTCCTGTCGGTCTACCTGCTCGAGCCGCAGTTCCAGGGGCAGACGAAGGACCGACTCAACAACCCCGAGGTCAACGCCCAGGTCGCCGGCTCGGTCGGCAACAGCCTCGAGCGCTATCTGAATGCGCACGGCTCGATCGCGCGCGCCATCGTCGCGCGGTCGGTGCTCGCGGCCCGAGCGCGCGCTGCGTCCCGTGCCGCCGTGGCCAGCGTCAAGCGCAAGACCGCCGTGTCACACCGGCTCAACCTGCCGGGCAAGCTGGCGGATTGCGAGAGTACGCGTCCGGATCACTCCGAGCTGTTCATCGTCGAGGGCGATTCGGCCGGCGGCTCCGCCAAG
>CAYMRB010000656.1:0-3988 GCA_964392615.1 uncultured Planctomycetia bacterium
GCGCGCGTCGCGACGCGACCGACCGCGATGACGTCGTCGATACCGAGGCCGCCGACGATTCCCTGGTAGACGACGCTGGAGAACAGGAAGCGATCGGAGACGACCGCGCGTCCGGCGTCGAGTGCAGGCCGAATCACCTCACGGCACAGCTGAGCGCGCGCCGCCATGAAGAGGCACAGCTCGACTTCCGGCGCCAGGTCACCGGTCTCGGGGGCGAGCAAGATGCCGCGCAGCGTCTCACCGAGCCCGGTGCCGCCCGGCTCGCGCACGGCCAGGGGCCGATCGCCACGCGCGGCGAGAAGCTCGACGAGACGGCGAGCCTGCGTCGTCTTCCCGACGCCATCCACACCTTCGAACGATAGAAACATCCGGAAACACCCGACGGACAGCGGAAGGGACGACGCGCCAGCAGCGGACTCTGTACTCTACCGGCGGCGCGGCCCCTGGCAAGGGGGCGGAGTCGGGGGCGGAGTCGGAGGCGGAGTCGGAGGCGGCGTCGGAGGCGGCGTCGGAGGCGGCGTCGGCGTCGGAGTCGGCGTCGGAGTCGGCGTCGGAGTCGGGGGCGGAGTCGGGGGCGGAGTCGGCGTCGGAGTCGGCGCCGGAATCGGAGTCGGAGTCGGCCGCTCGGCCGAAACCGGCGACCGGACCGGCCCCGAAGAACCGGAAGTACCAGCGACAACACGACTTCGAAGGAAGGAGGTGCGGCGGCTCGCCGCGTCTGACAGTTCCGTTTCGCCGGGGTATACTTCGGCGGCCTCCTGTGTCGAGGAGGCGTACCGGGAACTCGGGCGACCCGGGCGGGGTGACGGCGGGGGCGACGGGTAGCGTGAGGCGAGGTGAATCGATGCGCTGGATCCTGGGGTTGGGTTGCTGGGCGCTGGGCGGGCTCGCGTTGAGCTTGCTCGCGAGCGGCGCGTTTACGGACGACCTGCCCGTGGGCGGACAGTCGGCTCTCACGGGGCTCGAGTGGTTTCGCAACCTGACGCTGGGAAGCGCGGCCGTGGCGACCGGTGGGATCGGCGCGTTCGTGCTCGGAGCCTACGTGGCCGCCCGTCCGACGCTGCCGATACTGCCGAGCCGCCGTCACGCGGATTGGGGTCGGGTCGTGGAGATCGGCTTGTTGATGAGCGTGCTGGTCATCGCGGCTCTGCTCGCGCTCGTCTGGGTGGCGGTGGATCAGGCGGCGACGCCGGAACTGACGGGCGACCTGCTCATGGCCACATCGGTCGCTGTGGGCGTCGGATGCATCCTGGCGATCGCCGGGTGCTTCCTTCCCAAGGCGCGGGCCCCGTTCGGTTTCTTGCTGGCGTTGTTCCTCTGCGAGCTGGGATCGGTTGCCGGCGTCTACGCGATGGGCGCGGCGTCGTGAGGACTGTCTCCAACCGGCACGCTCGCCACCGGGGTGAAGCGCCGAAGCGAGGCCGTCGACGAGAGCTCTGATTATGGAACTGAGATACTGCGAGACCTGCGGCGACATCATGCGGCTCGATGACCGAGTCGCTGACGGTGTGCCGCTGGAGAACTGGGTCTGCGACTCCTGCCGCGGCGCCGAGACGCCGGCCCCGCAGCCGTTCGACGCGGCGAGCGATGGGAGCTCCGTGGGGAGCGACGCGGAGGGACTCGCGGGCTGGGCCGACGAGTTCGACGGCACAGCCACGCGGGGCGGTGGCACGCGGGACGGTGGCGCGACGCGACACGAGCCGGGCTCGGGTGCTCCGCCTCCCGCTGATTCCACACTCGAGGAGGAGCAAGGCGAGAAAGGCGTCGCGCGCGCCAAGTCGCTCGCGGAAACGATCGACTCGGAAGGAGTCGATCTGCGCCTCGACTCGGTGGAGCCGGCGGTCTCTGATGACTTCGAGCGCTGGGCGGAATCGAAACACGGACCTCGCCGTCCCTCCGCGTGCGGCGTCGCGCACGACGACTCTACGCCGGCCCCGACGATCGTCGCGGCCCCCGAACCGCCGACGTTCGTCCACTCGCTCGACGACGATGCGGCGGCGACCGCGCGCGGTGCAGCGGAAGTCGAAGACGGCGACGACAGCGTCGACGGCGACGGCGAGGACGGCCTTTGGAGCTACGGAGACGCCATCTGGAGTCACGAGGACGACGGGGCGTGGCACGACGACGATGAAGCCGCGTTCGACGATGCCGACGCCGTAGGGCACGACGAGTCCGCCGCGGTGGACTCCGAGAGCGATGGCGGACTGCAGATCGCGTTCTTCGACGAAGTCGACGACAAGGTCGAGAAGAGCGGGTGCACGCTGGGTTGTGCGCTCCCGTCGTCACGAGCGCAGAAGATCGTCTTTCGCTGTCCGCACTGCAAGTCGGCGCTGTCGATTCGACCGGTGCGCAGCAATAGCCGTTTGGTCTGCCCGTCGTGCGACGAGTCCGTCTATGTGACGATCTCCGGGCAGATGTACGCGCATCCGCCATCCGTACGCGTCCCGAAGCCCCAGCCCGAGGCCCCTGCACCGCCGAGTGCGGTCGCGGCGCCGTTAGCAGGGCCGGAGCCCGCAGAGTCCCGTGTGCAGGACGATGTGCTGTCGGCCTCGTTGCGGCAGTCGAACCCTCTCGAGACGACCGAAGACGAGGAGGCCGCGGCGGCGCGTGCGGCGCGCAAGCTGTCCGCGTTCCTCGAGCACGTCGACAGTGAAGACCCGCACAAGACGGCATTCATCACCGAGGAGAGGACAGCGGAATTCCGCGACCTCGACCTTCCGCTCGACGACGAACCGAGCGGCTGCGACCCGGTAGAGGAAGTCCTGTCGGCAGAGGAAGCGCTCTTGCAGGAGAAGCTCCTCGGAATCGGCTGCGGCACGGACGACGCTCTTGCGGGGCCGTCGACCGGTCTCGAGCCCTCCGCCGAGAGGGAGGACCTCGAGCCGCGCGCGGAGCTGCAGGTCCCGGCGAAACGGCGCCCGAGGTCGACGAACGTCATTGGTCCGCCGATGGGCGTGGCCGAGATTCTCGTGCGGTCGCTCGCGTTGACGATGGCCCTGTCTCTGCCCCTACTGGTCGTCGGAGCCCTGCACTCGTTCGGATCGCCCCGCGACACGGACGCTGGCGGGCTCGCCGCACGGCTCGGCACGATCGCGCAGGATGGTGTGAACGCTCTTGCGGCGCAGGCCGCCGCGTGGCTCGAAGGGGACACCCAGCCGGAGACGACCTCCGAAGCGCTGGAGGCGGCCCCGGCGGCTCCGCCCGTAGCCCGCACGCCCGAGGACGGCGCGGGGCTCGCTGCGCCCCATGTGATTCCCCCCGAGATCGAGCCGGGAATCCGCGCCGACGTCGAAGCGGAGATCCAGGCCGCGGTCGAGGCGGAGATCCCGGTCTCTCTCGACGGCGAAGACGGCGACGCCCCCGGAACCGACTTCGATGCCGCGCCGGCGCACGAGGCGGCTCGGGAGTCAGCCCCGGCCCCGGTGGCCACACCGCCGACAGGGCCCGACAAGAGCCACGAAACGCCGAATAGCTCGACGCTTGACAAAGCCGCGGTAGGCCGTTAGGTTCTGCCTTCCGACTGCTGACTGGAGTGGGCGTTTAGCTCAGTTGGCTAGAGCACTAGCTCGACAAGCTAGGGGTCACTGGTTCGAGTCCAGTAACGCCCACCACGAAGACACAAGGACTCAGGACAGCGCGTCCGAGTCCTTTTTTCGTGCGCGTTCACACGTCGATCGCCACCGCGTGTCGCCACGGGGTCCGGGGGGCCGGCCTCGTTTCGGAGCAGAGGGCTCAAGAGGACTACGGGCCCATTGAAGAACGCAATCCGGCGCGACGGCGGCCGTTTCGGCCGGGCTCTTCGTTGCCAGAACTCGGGGATGCACCACATGGACTGCGTTCTGGCGCCTCGACCCCGACCGAAAGGTCTCGCCCTCGCACTCGAAGCCCTTCTTCAACGGGCCCCTACGAGAGCAGATCGGCAGCCAAGAAGCGGTCAAGCGGCCCGTGTTCGACTACATTCTCATGATCAACATGGTTCACCACGCGG
>CAYMRB010000657.1:0-3911 GCA_964392615.1 uncultured Planctomycetia bacterium
TGTCCCACGACGGATGGTGCAGCTTGCAGCGCTGGATGATGACCGCGTGGAGGTCCCGGTTGTTGCTGAAGACACAGGCCTGGTAGTTCTTGCCCCACCCCTTCTCGTCCTCGCTCCCCCAGCGGCTGATGTCGCAATCCTCGATCACGATGTGGTGACCGCTGAAGATCCGGATCCCGTGCTGCTTCACGTTCCGGAGGGTGAATCCGCGCAGGATCACGTAGCTGGCGCGTACCGCGATCGCGACGTCCTCGGCGTTTGCCGTGTCGATCGTGCAACCGCTGCCGTCGTACAGAATCCAGCCCTCGGGAGTCCCGGAACGCCTGACGGTCAACGTCCTGCTGTCGCTTTCGCAGCGAACCGTCGCAGCCACCGGAAAGCGCTCGCTCCATGTCGTGGCTCGCAGCCGCGCTCGGGTCTTCGTGCCCTCGAGCTGCAACGCGATCTCGTACTCGGTGCCAGGCCGCAGATGGACGAGACTACCGCGGTAGTCCGCCTTGCATTCGGACGTGTCGACGGGGTGGTGACGCATCGGTAGCCCCTGCTGCCAACGCGACTGTCCGAGCTCACGATACTCGACGAGCGCCTTCCTTTCCGGTCCACCACCCTCCGGCGACCAGTAGAGGCTGAGACAGTGAAACGTCGGCACTGCGAAGGGCGCCGACGCACCCGCGTCGTCAGCCGAGCAGACACCGGACAGGAGGGCGATCGCGACAGCGATAAGGCGTTTCGTCGACATCTTGTGTGCGTCCTCAGCAGGCCGTGTCAACCCGACCGGGCGCTTGCAGTATCGCACCGACGACCCCACCCCCACAAGGCTCCCGCGGGCGCGACCGCCGTGTCCATGACGAAGGCGACCGAACGGACCGTTGTGCCCCCCCGCGCCCGTCGACTACCGTGTGAAGATATCGCCCGCCGCGGGCGAAACGACTGACGGACCTCGATGGGATAGCGAAGCTATGGTCGGACGACGACACGCGCTCGGATGGCTTCTCGCGCTCACCGCCGTGCTCTGCGGTTCGTGCACGCGCGAGCCCCAACGCGACGCCGCCCAGAACGGGAAGCGGTACACGATCGCGACGGTCGTCAAGCTCGACGGCATCGCCTGGTTCGATCGAATGCGCGAAGGGGTGGAGAAGTTCGAGAAGGAAACCGGCCACGAGTGCTTCCTGCAGGGGCCGCCGAAAGCGGACGCTGCTCTTCAGGTACAGATCATCGAGGACCTGATCGCGCAGGGGGTCGACGCGATATGCGTCGTGCCGTTCGCCGTCGAAGCGCTGGAGCCGGTTCTCGAGAAGGCGAGGAGGGAAGGGATCGTCGTCGTCGTGCACGAGGCGGCGAGCCAGAAGAACGCCGACGCGATCATCGAAGCGTTCGACAACCACGCCTATGGCGCCCACCTGATGGACCACCTCGCCCGATACATGAAGGAAGAAGGCGAGTTCGCCGTGTTCGTCGGCAGCTTGACGTCCCAATCGCACAACGAGTGGATCGACGGCGCGCTGGCTCGGCAGAAGGACAAGTACCCGAAGATGAAGCTCGTCACCGAGCGCATCGAAGAGTACGACGATCAGAACACGGCGTACAAGAAAACCCAGGAGCTGCTGCGCACCTATCCGAACCTGAAGGGAATCCAGGGAAGCGCGTCCACGACGGCCGCCGGCGCCGGTCTCGCGGTCGAGGAGCGCGGCCTGAAGGACCGCGTGTCGGTGGTCGGCACGGGGCTCGTCTCTCAAAGCCATCAGTTCCTCGAGTCGGGAGCCGTCGAGCTCATCAGCTTCTGGGATCCGTTGCTCGCCGGCTACGCGATGAACGAGATTGCCGTCCGCTTGCTCGAGAAGAAACCGCTCACGAACGGCCTCGATCTCGGCGTGACGGGATACCGGGGGATCCGTCAGGACGCGAAGAAGCCGAACCTGTTCTACGGCTCGGCCTGGGTCGACGTCACCGCGGACAATATGGACGAGTACGGCTTCTGAGTTTCGTGAGATGCGGCACCAGGGCATGCCCTCCGAGCTGATCGTCGCGCGCGACATCCACAAACGCTTCGGGGGCGTCCAGGCGCTCCGCGGCGTCTCGATCACGCTGCGCGCCGGCCAGGTTCGCTGCCTCGTCGGCGAGAACGGGTGTGGCAAGTCGACGCTGATCAAGACGATCACTGGCGTTCATGCGCCAGACTCGGGCGATCTCGTCATCGGCGGCGTACGCCATCGACGCCTGCGGCCAATCGAGGCGCTACGCGCCGGCATCCACGCGATCTACCAGGACTTCGCGCTCTTCCCCAACCTCACGGTCGCCGATAACATCGCGCTGAGCTCCGCGCTCGAGCGCGGTCGCCGCCTGGTCCGCTGGCGGGAGATGCGCCGTATCGCGACACGAGCGCTTGCGGATCTCGAGGTCGAGATCGATCCTCGCCGCGAGGTAGCCGAGCTGCCGGTCGCCGGGAAGCAACTCGTCGCGATCGCCCGCGCGCTCGCGGACGAGGCGCGCCTCGTCGTCATGGACGAGCCGACGACCGCGCTCGTTACTCACGAGGTCGACACGCTGTTCGGGGTCGTCGAGAAACTCCAACGCCGCGGCGTCTCGGTGCTGTTCGTCAGCCACAAGCTGGGCGAGGTGCTCGAGATCAGCGAGCAGATCACCGTCCTCCGGGAGGGGAAGAAGGTCGCCGAGGGACCGGCCACCGAGTTCGACTCGCGGTCGCTCGCGAGGCATATGACCGGACGCGAGGTTGCCGAGTCCAGCTACATCCCGCCACAGGAGGGTGCGGACATCGAGCCGGCTCTTCGCGTCGAGCAGCTGTCGCGCCGAGGGGCGTTCGAGGATATCAGCCTCACCGTTCGACCCGGCGAGATCGTCGGTCTCAGCGGCCTGCGAGGATCCGGCCGCACCGCGCTGGCGCAGGCGCTCTTCGGGCTCCGGCCGGCCCAGCGCGGCCAGGTTTTCGTCCGCGAGCGACCGGTCGCCTGCCGCGACGTCACCGAATCGATGCGCGCGGGGATCGCTTACGTGCCGGAGGACCGTCTGACCGAGGGCTTGTTTCTCGAGCAGTCGATCGAGCGCAACGTCGCGGTCGGTATTCTCGATGGGCTTCGAAGCCGCATCGGCTTGATCGACTCGAGGAAGGTCGGCGCCGTCACCGCTCGGTGGGTCGATCGATTCCGGATTCGACTCGACTCGACGAGGGATCCGGTCGACAGCCTGTCCGGCGGGAATCAGCAGAAAGTCCTCCTCGCGCGTTGGCTCGCCCGCGACGCCGAGGTCTTGATCCTCGGTGGTCCGACCGTCGGCGTCGACATCGGCTCGAAGAGCGACATCCACGACAAGCTGAAGGAGCTGGCGTCCGAGGGTCTGGCGATCCTCGTGATCTCGGACGACCTGGCGGAGCTCGCGGCGCTGGCGAATCGCATCCTCGTGATGCACCGCGGGCGGCTGGTCGACGAGCTCGTGGACGAGAGCCTCGACGATCGCGTTCTAGTGGCGCGTCTGGGGGAGCTCCGATGAGGGGCGCGCGAGCAGCTCTCCGACGACACGAAACCGTGCTCGCACTGGTGGTCGTCGCACTCGTGCTGGTACTCGGGACGACGACGTCCGGCTTCTTCTCGCTCGCGAATCTCTACGACATCTCCAAGAGCATGGTCGTCACGGGGATTTTCGCGATCGGAGCGATGATCGTCCTCGCATCCGGCGGCATCGACATCTCGTTCACCGCGGTAGCGGCGTTCAGCATGTACGTCACCTGCCGGATTCTCGTCGCGTTCGAGTTCACCGGATCGGTCGCCGTCGCGTTCGCTCTCGCCGCTGGCATCGGCGCCCTGCTCGGGCTCTTCAACGCCGCGTTCATCGCGCTCCTGCGCTTGCCGACGCTGATCGTGACGCTGGGCACGGCCAGCCTGTTTCGTGGCTTCCTG
>CAYMRB010000658.1:0-3883 GCA_964392615.1 uncultured Planctomycetia bacterium
CGCCCGGTCCGACGACAACGCCACTGCGCCGAGCGGACTTCTGCAGACGGCGCTCCACCACCCTGCCGAGCGCGCGGGCGATGCGGACCGCCTCGTCGCCGACCTCCTCGCCGGAGCGCTCGAGTGGGCCGACGATTCCCGTCTCGAGCTGGTCGCGCAACGCGTGTATGCGGTCGAGTCGCTGGTGCGCGATCAGGATGCGATGATCGCGCCGCTCGAACGGCTGCTCGCCGACGAACGCGTCCGCGGCACGGCGCGGCAGGTCTTCACCGCCGTCCTGCGACATCAGTACCAGCGCGTCGGTCGATTCGATGACGCGCGGAAGATCGAGGACGCGATCGGCTACCTCGGCCACTACGCGTCGATCGGGCCGTTCTCGAAGGACCGCTCGGTCGATCTGCGGCGGTCGTTTCCTCCGGAGGAGGAGATCGACCTCGAGGTCGGCTATCCCGACGGCTGGCAGATGCTGCGATGGCGCTGGGGATCTCGCAGCCCGACCGGTCGCTGGGTGCAGCCGGCGGAAGCCGTATGGCCGGCGAACGGCGTGGCGTATCAGCTCTTCCAGGTGAGATCGAGCGAGGAGCGCGACGCGGTACTGTCGCTCGCGTCGGGCGGTCGCGTGCGCGTGTGGCTCGGCGGCGAGCTCGCGCTCGACGATGCGGCGGTCGACACGTTCCTGTCGCGACGTCGACAGGTCGGCGTGCGCCTCGCGAAGGGTTGGAACCGGGTGCTCGTGCGAGCGGAGACGTCGTTCTGGATCCGCTTCACCGATCTCGACGGTCGAGCGTTTTCGTCCGACCAGCTCGAGGAGAACCGCGTCGAGGAGCTTCACGACGAATCGGAGCGTCCGGCGAGCGAGTTCTCGGCTACGCTCACGTCGATGCCGCGCGCCGCGTGGGGTGAGCGTCTCGCTGCCGCGAAGGGTGGAATCGAGGCCGGCAGCGACGCGGCGCTCGAGCGCGCGCTCGACCAGATCGGCTACGCGCTTCTGTGCGATCGCGACTCGCGCGATGAGCTCGCCGTCGCGGCGTGCGAGGCGGCGCTCGCGCTCGCGCCCGACGATCCATGGGTCCTCCATCACGCGGCGTCGATGCTCGCGTCCGCTTCCTACCTGCCGAGGAGCCAGGCGAAGAACCGTTCCCAGTCGAGCTGGGAGAAGGCCGTCGAGAAGGACCCGATCTTCCTGCCGGCGCAGGCCGCGCTCGCAGCGCTTCTTCATGCCGACGAGAAGTCGCCGGAGGCCGCGAAAAAGCTCCGCGGGCTGCTCGCCGAGCACGGCGCGTGGTACGCGGGCTGGGTCGCGCTCGAGGACATCTTCTCGGATCTCGAGTGGGAGGTCGAAGCGCGTCGCGCGACGGCGCGGATCCGTGCGCTCGCGCCGCAGTCGGTTCTGCCGCTCGTGCGCGAATACGGCTACTACATCGAGCACGACAACCCCGAACGCGCCCTCGAGCTCGCCCGTGCTGCGTGGAAGCTCGACCGGCGCATGACGAGCCTGCTGTCGTCGATGGCGACGCTCGAGCGCCGCGCGGGCCGCGTCGAGGCGGCGACGGCGCTTCTTCGCGAGCGCATCGAGATCGAGCCGCGCTCGTTCGACGCGGTCGTGGCGCTCGCGCGCCATCTGATCGGCGCCGGCGAGACGGATGCGGCGCTCGCACTCGTGGCCGAGCAGGTCGCGAAGCGGCCGTGGGACCCGCGCCGCGTCAAGGCGCACGCGGATCTGCTCGACGAGACCGAGCGACGCGACGAGGCGCTCGCTGCGTGGCGCCGCGCGGCGAAACTCGCACCGGGCGACCTCGCGATCGCCCGCTGGGTAGCGTCACAGGCTGCCGAGTCGAGTCCCCCGGACAGCGGCGACGCCAAGGCCGGCGGCGCGTTCTGGGCTCCGTATGACGAGGTGCTCGAGGACTGGCTCGAACGCGTGCCTGAGACGGGTCCGCTGGTCGACAACGCCACGGCGATCAGCGTCCTCGACATCGCGGTCACCGAGTACCGCATCGACGGCTCGTGGAGCGAATACGTGCATCAGGCGCACAAGCTCCTGACGGAGAAGCAGAAGGACGATCTCGCGCAGGTGCGCGTGCCGGGCGAAGCGGTCGCGCTGCGCACGCTGCTGCCGGACGGCACGTCGCTCGAGCCGGTCGCGGCGCTGTCGGGCGGCAACTACGTCATGCCCGGCCTCGTGCCAGGCGCGTACACGGAGTACGCGTACCGCACGGACGGCGCAGGCCGCAACGGCCGCGCGGCGTCGCACGGACGATTCTTCTTCCAGGACTTCCGCTACCAGCAGGCCTTCCTGCTGTCTCGGCAGGTGTACATCCTGCCGCCGGGCTTCCGCGGCGAGGTCGTCGAGCAGGGCATGCGACCGGACGTCGACGAGGTCGGCCTCGCGCAGGTCGAGAAGACCGAACGCGAGCTCGAGGACGGTCGCCGCGTCGTGATCTTCGAGACGCGCAACTCGCCGCGACTGCAGCAAGAGGGAGGCATGCCCGGATACGAGAGCTACGTGCCGAACGTGCAGATTCGCACGCGACAGACGTGGCGCGACGTCGAGACGCAGGCCCGTCGCAGCGTACAGAACCTGACGTTGCCGACACCGGAGCTCGAGCGCGCCGCGCGCGAGGCGACGGAGGGCATCGACGATCCGCTCGCGAAGGCTCAGAAGCTCTACGAATACGTCAACGACCTCGTGCCGCAGCAGAGCGGTTCGCGCAGCGCGGTGGCGGTGCTGCTCGAGAAGGCGGGCGACCGCACAGTGCTCTTCAAGGCGCTCCTGGACGCTGCCGGCGTCCCGTCGCGATGGGCGTACTTGCGTCCGCACGAGAGCTCGTTCTCGGACGACACCGATTGGCTGGCGCCGTCGTTGTCGATGTTCCCGTACCGCCGCGTGCTGATCGAGCTCGCTGACAGGGAGCCCGTGTGGGTCTCGTTGGGTTACCGCTACGCGCCGTTCGGAAAGATCGCCGACACGTTCTCGGGAGGCAGGGCGCTCGTGGTCGAGCCGCGCGGTACGCGCGTGCTGTCGCTGCCGACGCAGCGGCCGCGAGAGTACGAGACGTACGTCGGCGCCGACCTCGACCTGCGTGAAGACGGTGCGGTCGACGTCGAGATGGAGATGGCGATGCGCGGCCTCGGCGGCTATCGGGCCAAGGAGCAGTTCGCGACGATGAACGCGTTCCAGAAGAACCTGGTCTCGCGCCAGATGGCGTCGCAGCTCTTCGCGGGAGCAAAAGTCGAGTCGTCGGGCTTCCCGGAGATCGGCGAGAAGGGCAAGCCTTTCCGCATCGCCCTCGAGGTCACGGCGCCGCGGCTGCTGCAGAAGTCGAAAGAGCACTTCGCGCTGGCGCCGATCCTGCAGCCGCTGCAGATGGTGCGCAGCTTCGGAGGGGCGCCGTCGCGCGAGCATCCGTTCCACCAGCGCGGCCGTCGCGTGCAGCGCGACCGACTGACGGTCGATCCGGGCGACGCGTATCGCGTCATGCGTCTGCCGGACGACGTCGCGATCGTGCACGGCCTGGGCACGTACTCGCTGCGCTACATCTCGGTGGCCGCAGAGGACGGCGACGGCACGGGGACGCTTCGGATCGAACGCGATCTGCAGATCGAGCCCGGCCGACTGAGCGCGAAGGAGTACCCCGCGTTCGTCGAGTTCTTGCAGGCGGTGGATGCCGCGGAGCAGGAGCGCATCGTGTTCGCGAAGCGCTGACGCGAGACACTGATCTCGCGCCGGATCGACGGAACGCTGATCTCGCATTTGCCGCTTCGTGGCGACCGCCGCGAGGCGGCATACGCTATTCCGCCCGCAGGGCCTCCAGCACCGGCGCGCGCGACACGCTCCGCAGCGCCCCCACCGACGCGATGACTCCCGTCAGCAACACGAGCG
>CAYMRB010000659.1:0-3849 GCA_964392615.1 uncultured Planctomycetia bacterium
GGCGGAGGGCCTGCGGCGCCACGCGCGCGTCTGCGACCGCCACCGGGGCGCCGGCATCTCGGGCGACGTGGTTCGTGAGGGCTAACTCGCGCTCCCCGAGCGCGACTTCCTGCCGGAGTCGAACGAGGAGAAGATCGTCTGCGTCGCCGACAAGTTCTTCAGCAAGACGCCGAAGAAGCTCTGGCGCGAGAAGAAGTCGAAGAAGGTCGCTCGGTCGCTAGCGAAGTGGGGTCCGGCGGTCACCGCGCGCTGGCAAGAGCTGACGCGCGAGGTCCTCGGCAAGGACGATGACTGAACCGCGGCTCACCGCGCGATCGATGACGACTGCCGACATCGCGTTCGGCATGCACCTCGTCGCGGTGGCGGGCTGGAACCAGACGGAACGCGATTGGCACACATTCCTCGAGCTGCGCCCACACGGCTGCTTCGTCGCACGCCTCGACGGCATCGATGCAGGAACCGTGACGACGGTCGAACACGGCAACGAGAACGGCTGGATCGGCATGGTACTCGTCGACCCTCCGCGCAGGCGGCAAGGGGTCGGGAGGCTCCTCGTCGAGACGGCGGTCGACAGCCTCGGCGAGTGCGCCGCGATCTGGCTCGACGCGACGCCTGCGGGGCGCAAGGTGTACGAGCCGATGGGATTCGTCGCGGTGTGCGAGCTCGCGCGGTACGCGCGGGACACGGTGCCTACGGGCTCGACGTCGACCACGGCCGGCGACGATCTGCGCGCGATGCGCGAGGACGACCTCGACGCGGTCTGCGCGCTCGATCGCTGCGCCTTCGACGCGGACCGCAGCGCCGTGCTACGCACTCGGCTCGATCGCGCCCCACGATTCGCACGAGTCGTCGAGACGCGCGATGGCATCGTCGGATACTCGCTCGGACGCGACGGCAGACGAGGCGAGCACGTCGGCCCGATCGTCGCACCGGATGCTACGTCCGCCCTGCAGCTCCTCGACGCGGCGCTCGAGGCAGCGCGACCGCGGCCGATCATCGTCGACGCGTTCGCGGACGACGCGTGGAATGCTGCGTTGCGCGTGCGCGGCTTCCGCGTCGAGCGGCCGTTCATCCGGATGGTGCGCGGCGCGAGAACGACAGACAGCTCTCGCCACACGTCGGCCCAGTGGGCGTCCGGCGGGCCGGAGATGGGATAGCGGAGCCACGAAGCCACGAAGCCGTTTCGTCGAGCTCGTCAGCCGCGATCCGACTCTACGGCGACTCGTCGGACTCGATATCGTTCAGATCGGTGTAGTACTGCGACACGAGCCGCCGGTACAGCCCCGGCATCTTCCCCCACAGCTCGCGCAGCGAGGCCTGAACGTCGCGATCGTTGATCCGCCCCCAGGCCTCCTTGTCGGCGAGCTCGCGGTCGCGCAGCGCCTCGGAGTCCGGCTTGCCCTCTTGGACCTTCGAGTCGCTGGCCGGCGAGTCCGTCGGCCGCGCTCCCTTCGGTTGGCCCTGCGCGAGCGCCTCGCCCGAGCAGCCCGGGTTCGGGCACGGCTTCGATCCGGCCCCCTTGGCGCCGGAGGGCGAGCCGGCCTTGCAGGTGCCGCACTGCTTGCAGCCGGACTTGCACTGACCGGTCTTCTGGTCGAGCTTCTGCTGGCACTGCGGGCAACGGTTCGCCTGGTCCTCGAGAAGATCGGCGATCTTCGTCAGGATCGTCTCGACGTCGCGCTGCTCGCCGCGGGTCGGCTCGCCGACTTCGCTGTCAGCGATGCGCTCAGAGATCGTGCGAGCGCGATCGGCGCAATCGTGAAGCGGCCCCTCGTGGCCCGTTTCCGTGCGAATCTCGACGAGCTGCTCGTTGGCCCACACGCGGTCCGCGCCCTGCTCCGGATCGAGCTCCGACAGGAAGAACTGCACCTCGAGGATCGCGAGCGTGTCCTCGTCCAATGCGCGATACGCGCTGACGAGCATGCGCCGCGCCTCGCCGCGACGTAGGAAGTGCCTCGACTCGACGAGCGCCTCCAGCGCAGCGCGCGCCTCGGCCGTCTCGCCCTTCTCGAGCGCGTGACGGGCGGCGTAGAACTCGGCGTACGCGCGGAGGTACGGGTCATCCTGTGCGCGCAGCTTGCCGACGAGCCCATCGATCTTGCGATCGCGCTTCTCGCCCTTGCGCGCGGCGAGCTCCGCGTCCTCGAACCACGCGTCGAGCACGACGAAGTCCTTCGACAGCTTGAACAGCGCACCGCGGATCGGGTCGCCGCGCGAGAAGTCCGGCAGGCCGTGATCGTCGTCGTGCACGGCGGTGTCGTGATCGTGCCCCTCGTGATCGCCGTCTTCGTCGTCGACCGCGTCCGGAATCGGGATGAGGTCCTCGCGACCGGATTCGCGCAGATGCTCGGCAAAGCCCTTCCACACGCTCTCTCGCGACCAATCGCCGGAGCCCTCGGAGGAACCGTCGTTGACCGAGGTCTTCGCGTCGTGCGCGAGATCTCCGTGGTCATGCCCAGCCTCATCGGCGGCGCGCGCGACGCCGAACGCGATGACGGCGACGAACGCGGCGAGGAATGTCACGCCGCTGCGGGTTCGAGATTCGGAACTCCAGCTCATGTCGGTCTCCAGCTCACGGGATCGAGGGGCTGTCGTCACGTCATTCGGTCTCAGGAGAGACCTCCGGTTCGCGGCGAATCTTACGCTTGATCTTCGGTCGCAGGCCTCGGCGCTCGCCGCGGTCGGCTTCGCCGTCGCTCGCATCGGGCTCATCGGAACCGTCCGACGCTGCGTCGGAATCGGCGCCGACATCGGGCGCTCCCTCCGCGTCGTCAGCGTTCTCCGAGTCGGGTTGATTATCGAGGCCCAGCAAGAATCGGTCAATGATCGGGTATTTTTCGATCAACGCGTCGGCCAATCCGCCAAGCCCTTCCTGTGCGGCCGCGATGCGCGCGGCCTGCTCGGCCTGCAGCGCGGTGGCGTGCTCCGCGGCGCCGTCCGCGTTATCGGGCGGTAGCAGGCCGAGCTGCTCACAGCGCCGCGTCCGCGCGCGGATGCGCTTCTGCGCGCTGACGAGCATGCGGATCTCCATGACCGGCGTGATCAGCTGGTTGCGCCTCTGCTGGTTCTGCTGACCCTGCTGGCCCTGTTGGCCCTGCTGACCTCGCTGCCCCGGCGCCTTGCGCTTGGGCTGCAGCGCCTCGATGAGCTCGCGGAGGGCCGTCTCGACGTCTTGCTGCAGCGTCTGCACCAACACGCCGGGGTTCGACTCATCCAGGCGGCGGGCGATGTTCTCGAGATCGTCCTGCACGCGCCGCAGGATCTCCGGCGCGACGACCGACGTCTCGTCCTCCTCGAGGATGCGCAGCACATCCTCGGCATCGGTGTGCAGCGATCGCTCGCGCCGCGCCAGAGAGCGACACTCGATGGCGAGCGCGTCGGCGTCTAACGGTGCGAGCTCCGCAGCGTCGCTGCCGTCCGTCGCGGTCAGCTCTCCCTTCTGTCGCGCGTCGAGCTCTCGCGTCTCGTCTCCGACGAGCTCCTGCTCGGCGAGCATCGCGTAGAGACGCCCGGTGACCATGCGCGCGACTTCCTCGCGCTTCTTCGCCTCGAGATCCTCCTTCTGCTGCTCGACCTCCTGCCGCGCCTGGCGGAGCTGCTCGAGCGCCTGTTCCTGATCGTCGCGAGCCCCCTCGCGATTGCCGGCATCGAGACGCTGTGCCGCCTCGCCCATCTTGCGGGAGGCCTGGCGCATGGCGCGACTCGAGCGCTGCTGCTGCGCTCTCTTGGCCGAGCTCTGCTTGCCCTGCTGGCCTTGCTTGCCCTGCTGGCCTTGCTTGCCCTGCTGGCCTTGCTTGCCCTGATCCCCCTGCTCACTCGATCGCTGCGCTTCGTCTTCCTCGCGACGCG
>CAYMRB010000660.1:0-3777 GCA_964392615.1 uncultured Planctomycetia bacterium
GGTGTGTTTGGGCGGTGGGTGGCGCTGGGCGGTCGCCGCCGGCCAGATGACGGCAGAGGAAGCCCGCGCCAAGTGGGCCGAATTCCAGAAGAAGGCCGAGAAGTAGCGTCGGCGCCGAGTGCGCTCTGCACGGAAGAACGCCCCGCGCGGCCGAGTGCCGCGCGGGGCGCTTTCGTAGGATCGCGATTCCGCTTCTGCTATCTCGAGTCTATGCCGTGACTACTCGGTCGCGGGCGCCCCGTCGTCACCCTTCCGCTTCAGCAGAAGGCCGGCCACCAACGCGAGGACCAGGTAGACGGGCAAGTCAGCGTACGGAAACCAGGCCGGGTGCGGTATCGACGCGAGGTTCATGATCCCGCCCAGCGTGAAGAACGCGCCGACGACGACGGGCGGCACCAGCGAACGGCGACCGGAGACGAGCGTCGCCACGACGGCGCCCGCCATGCAGCCGAGCCCATGACACGCGATCGCCAGCGCCCACGCGCCGGCGGGCAGCGTGCCGAACCACTCCTTCAGGCGCTCCTGGTTCTCTGGCTCATGAAGTCGACGCCCTCGGGCAGCGGGTAGACGAGGGTGGACGCCATGTGCAGGGCCATCATGATGATCATGCCGGCCACGACTCCGAGCACCGCACCGATCACCCCGAGAAGAAGTCGCTTCGCCATGAATCATGCTCCTGCGTCGTAGTTGCTGCACGCCAGCATAACAGGACTCCGCAGGAGAGCACGCTCGTCTTGCGGAGCGGGGGTGATCGAAGCACGTGCCAGATGCCCGCCGTCGACGCGCTGGAGAAGGAGCTCGCTCGGCGCACGCCGGAGGAGATCAGGGCTGCGCCTCGAGCACCGCCATCTCCGCGACGTGCACGCCGGTGTTGGCGCTGTTCTCGAGCATGTCGAGACGCACGTACCGCGCGTCGACCGCGGTGAACGTCACGCGGTCACCGCTCGATTTCGCGATGCTCTTGTTTTTGCGGCGGTCGACGACCTCCGTCCACGCCTTGCCGTCGCGCGACACGGATACCGTGTAACGGTAGTAACGGCTGCCGTCCCAGTACAGCCACAGGTGGACGCCGCCGATCTTGCGAACCGCGCCGAGGTCGACCTCGAGCCGCTGCGGCCACGGATCGGCCCACCAGCCGGAATCGCGGTCGTAGACGATGCCGTCGACCGCCTTGTTCGCGGCCTGCGAGCCGTGGACCGATGACGCTCGCGCGCGCTTGCCGACTGCGAGGTGCCGCACCTTGAGCCGATCGAGCCCGTGCTCGCCGTTCTTGCCGTACTTCGCAAAGAGCTTGCGGGACAGCGCCACCGAGTCCCCGCGCGGCGCCGTCGGGTAGAGCTCGCGCTGGTGCGTCCAGCGCTCCTCGAACGCGCGCACGTCGCGCGTGAAGGCCGCGGAGTCGAACGGCCTGTCGTCCTTGAGCGACTGCTCGAGACGCTCGAACCACAGCTCCCAGCGCTTCAGGTAGAAGCCGTCGATGAGACCGGACCACTCGCGGCGCGCGTAGTCGTGCAGGTGCGAATTCCGACCTCCCCACAGAGTGATCACGTTGCGCGCGTTCCACTCGAGACGGCGCGATTCCCCGTCGTTCGCTCCCCAGCGTTTCGCGTCCTCGAGCCAGCGGCCGAGCAGGAACTCCTCGCGCGTCGCGAGCAGGTCGTCGATGTCGCGCACAAGACCGAGGAACTCGCGTGACGTCGTCGCGAGCTTCGCGGCGTCCTTCTCGGCCCACGCGGTCATCGCGACCGCCTGCAAGACGCCAGCGAAGTCGACGAGCGCCTGACGCGATACGTTGACCAGGTCGAAGCGGTACGCGTCGACCGACCCCGCGTCGTCCGAGCAGCTCAGCAGGAGCTCCCACGCCTTCCACAGCTGCGCCGAGTCGTACCCCGGGCTGCGGCCGCCCGTGCCGGGCCGCGCGGTGACGACCGATCCGCCTCCTCGGCCGGAGTCGTACACGGTGCGCTCGAGGATCTTCCACGCCTTCTCCGCTGCCGGCAGCTTACGACCGCAGCGTCGGTGGGCGTAGTCGCGAAGCCACGCGTCGAGATCGACCGGCTCCGTGCGCCAGGTCATCTCCGTCATGAAGTCGAAGACGACCGGGTTGTAGTCGAGCCCCTCCTGGATCATGCCGATGCCGGACAGCTTCGTCGCACGCGGATCCGCACGCGCGGCGTGCAAGTCGCGGTTGATCCGCGCCAACGGTCCGTTCAGCTGCACCGTATTGCCGAAGTTCTGCAACACGCACCAGATCCACGGCTTGCCGTGAAACGCCTCGGTCTTGTTCCAGACCGGCGCCCGATCGCAGTAGAGGTCGAGGAGGATCATGCGATCGTCGGGAACGCCGCCGAGGAACGCCCTCGCCTGCGGCGGCTTCCAGAAGCGCGCGTTGTTGAAGAAGATCCAGCCCTGCATGACCCAGACGGCCTCGGGGTCGGATGCGGTGAGCGTCTCCGACAGCGTCTTGCCCATCGCGTCGAGAAACGCGGGATCGCTCGACGGCGGGGTCATCTCGATGAACGTATCGGCTGCGTAGAGATGGTCGGTGCCATACAGGCGCGTCTGCGCGTCGACGAACGCCTTGCCGAACTTCCTGAAGAGCGGATCGACCGGATCGATGAACGACGTCCGCCACTCGATCCAGCGGATCGTGTGCAGCTTCGCATCCGGGAACTTCTCGCGGACGGCGGGGGGCACGTGTCCGGTGAAACCCTGCAGCACCGGCGTCATGCCGAGCTCGCGTTCGCGCGCGAGGATCTTACGCTCGAGGTCAGCGTGCCTGTCGATCCAGCTCCGCGGCAGCGGTCCGCCCCAGCCGTCGAGACACCCCATCCAGCCGAACGGCAAGTACGGTGGGCCCGCGAAGAAGCCGCGGATCGCATCGTCGTCGAGGCCGAACTCGCGCAGCACGTTTTGCCACACGGCCTCCTGCCCGGTGACGGCGAGAGGCATGTTGATGCCCTTCATCGCCATCCAGTCGATCATCGTCTCCCACTGCGACCAGTCCCACCACGGCAGCGAGTAGCCGAAGCAGCAGTAGTTGAAGAAGTAGCGATAGCGGTGCGGCGTGACCTTGCGGACCTTCGCGCCGACGGGCGGCAGGGGGACGGGCACGTCGAGGTGGCGCCCGTTCCACGACAGGTCGGCGTGACACCGATTCTCGAGATACCAATCGAGCGCCGACGCGATCGCGACGCCGTTCGAGCCTCGCAGCACGACCTTGCCGCCGGCCGCGCCCTCGACCTCGAACACGTCGCGCCCGTCCACGGACTGGATCGTCTCGAGCTCGAAGCGATCGGCGCTGTCGGGAACGACGCGCTCGACAAGACCGCGCGCGGCGCGCAGCGTGGTGTCGGCAGGTGCTTGAGCGTGCGTCCGAACGCTCATCACCGGACAGACGACGAGCAGCAGACCGAGGAGCAGCGACGATCCGCGCGATATTCTCGTGGTGGCCGTGGATTCCTCTCCGGGTGGAACGTCATGGTACCGGGGCGCCCCCTTGCGGCCGCCGTGACCGACGGCACGCCGCGCGGACGAGCGGACGAGCGGACGAGCGGACGAGCGGACGAGCGGACGAGCGGTCTCGCAGGGTCATGGTATCGTCCTGCCTCCTTCGTCTGCTTCCAATCAACGACAGCTGCCGGGTGCACCAGCGGAGTTGCGCAGCCGCGTCTCGGCTCTGAAGCTGGCCCTCAGGCGTCGTCGGACCGGGGGGGGGAAACACCGGCCCCCCCCACCCCGCAGGCGGGGGGCGGGGGGGGCACCCCAAGGAGGGGC
>CAYMRB010000661.1:0-3775 GCA_964392615.1 uncultured Planctomycetia bacterium
GTATCGGCATGGACGGGCCGGCCCGCGACGGCGCCGACGATTGGACCCTTTGGGAGAAGGGCCCCGACAACAACCCGGTGTCGAACGACCGCCTGATCAAGGCGCCGTACATGACGCAGTTCCTCGCCGAACCGTACTACATCGGCATGCCGTCCGTGACGACGGCCGCCGGCGGCCGGACGTTCCTCGCCATCGGCCACATCGCGCACCACCGCCGCGAGTGGGGCACGCTCAATCGCCTGATCGCGCGCAACGGCTTCAACGGCACCGTGCTCTGGGAGCGCTCGCTGAAGGAGGGCTACCTCGTGCACCGCTCGGCGTTCGTCGCGACCGCCCACGCGTTCTACATGGTCGACGACGACCACTGTCTCGTCCTCGACCCGGAGACCGGCGCGGAGAAGGGCAAGATTCGCATTCCCGGCGTCGCCGGGGCGTGGAAGTGGATGGTGCTCGATGACGGCATCCTGTACGTCCTCGCCGGCGAGCCGGGCCCGGGCACCGAAACGACGAAGGGCGATCGCCTCTTCGGCGGCTGGAGCTGGGCCGATCTGTCGAAGGGCTACTACGGCGGTCGCATCCCGCACGGCTTCGGCGACACGCTCGCCGCGTGGGACGTCGAGTCCGAACGCGCGCTGTGGGTGCACCGCGAGAAGAAGCTGATCGACGCCCGCGGCATGGCGCTTCGCGACGGCAAGGTGTTCCTCTACTGCCCCGATCTCCACCTGCGCAGCCTCGAGGCCAAGACCGGCAAGGTGCAATGGACGAACGCCGACGCCGAGACGCTCGCGCTGATCGAGCAACCGGGCCGCAGGCTGATCTCGACGCCCGGATTCCGCACCGCATGCATGACCGTCGCGACGCCGAAGGCTCTGATCATCCAGGGCCAGACGCGCAACAACGTCATCGCTGTCTCGACGTCCGACGGCTATCTGCTGTGGCAGAAGAAGAAGATCACGAACAACCCGAACGCGGTCTACATCGACGACCAGGTCATCCTCGGCGTCGGTCCCGGCGGCAGCCACGTCGCGCTCGATCCGGTCGAGGGCACGGTCCAGAAGAACCTCGGCTTCCGCAAGAGGGCCTGCACGCGACTGACGGCGAGCACCGACTCGCTCTTCTGCCGCGGCGAGGGCACGCTGCGCTACGACCGCGACCTCGGGAAGGTGATGATCGACAGCTCGATCCGCCCGGCGTGCAACGACGGCGCGCTGCCCGCGAACGGCCTCCTGTACCTCGGCCCGTGGCAGTGCGACTGCAACCTGACGCTGATCGGCCACATGGGCAAGTGCTCGGCCGGGGACTTCCGCTTCGACATCGAGGCGACCGACGCGCGGCTCGAGCGCGGCGGGCCGCAGCCCGCCGGCGAGGGGCTGTCCGCACTCGTCGCGCCGAGCGACCGCGATTGGCCGACGTACCGCGGCGACAACTCGCGCAGCGCCGGAACGAAGGCGCCGGTGGCGACGCAGAACGTACGCCAACTCTGGGTGCACACGCCGAAGCGGCCGTACGTCCCGACCGCGCCGACCGCCGCCAACGGCCTCATCTTCCTCAGCGGCGATGACGGCAAGATTCGCACGCTCGACGCCCGCAACGGCCAGCCGGGTTGGGACTTCGCGTTGCCGGCGCCGGTGCGCTACCCGCCCACGATCGCGAAAATCGCCAACGGGATGGCCTACGTCGGCTGCCAGGACGGCTGGGTCTACGCCCTCGACGCCGCTACCGGAACCTTCCAGTGGCGATTCCGCGCCGCGCCGATCGAGCGTCACATCATGGTCTACGGAAGGCTGTCGTCGACGTGGCCCGTCGCGTCGGGCGTCCTCGTCGATGACGGCGTCGCGTACTTCGCCGCCGGCATCGTCGATTACGACGGCACGTACGTGTACGCGCTCGACGCAAAAACCGGCGCGATCCGCTGGCAGAACAACTCCTCGGGCCACCTCGACGCCGCGGCGCGCAAGGGCGTCAGCGTGCAGGGCAACCTGTCGCTTCAGGGCGGCCAGCTGCTGCTCGCGGGCGGCAATCAGGTGTCGCCCGCGCGCTACGACCTCGCGACCGGCGCGTGCGAGGCGCGCGTGCGAGGCGGAGGCCCGCGGGCCAACGCCGGCCGCTTCGTCGGCGTGTTTCGCGGCGAGAGCGCGATCATCGGCGGACGCATCCTCTACTCGTCGCCGCGCAACGTGTCGACGAAGGGCAGCTTTGCGGCGCTGACGCCGGGCGGCGCGCGCACGCTCGCGTTCGGCGGCATCCCGCCGGCGTGGAACGACAAGACGGCCGCGCTCGTCAACATGAAGCGCGGCAAGCTCGTCTGCTGCGACGCCGACACGCTCGCCGCGCGGTTGGGCAAGGGCGGCGATCGCAGGCCGACCGATCGCCCCGGCGGCGGCTGGCTGCGCACGATCGTCGACGCGCTGCGCAAGAACGGCGAGCTGCGCTGGGAGTCCGACCTCGGCGGCGCGGGCGACTTCGAGGTGCTCTCGTTGGCGGTCGCGCCGAACGCTGTCGTCGCCGTGGTCAGCCTGAAGGAGCGATTCCGCGCCCATCCCGAACGCTACGTCGTCGCATTCGGCGCCGCCAAGGGCCGCGCGCTCTTCCGCCAGCGGATTCCCGGCGAGCCGCTTCCCGGCGGGCTGCTGATCGACCGCGACGGTCGCATCGTCGTCACGCTGCTCGATGGCCGCGTCGCGTGCTGGGGATCGTGACGGGCGGATTCGACGGAGAATCTCGGAGAAGGACGTGCAGGACGAAACGACGCTTCGTTGGGGCGTGATCGGCATCGGCTGGTTCGGCGAGATCCACGCCGAGACCCTGTCGCGCATGAGCGGCATCGAGCTCGCGGCGCTCTCGACGCGCACCGAGTCGAATCTCGCGGAGGTCGGCGACCGACTGAACGTCGCGGGCCGCCACACCGACTACCGGGAGCTTCTCGACGACGCGAGCATCGACGTCGTCACCATCACGACGCACGTCGACAGCCACGCCTCGATCGCGGTCGACGCGCTGGAGGCGGGAAAGCACGTCTTCCTCGAGGTCCCGATGGCCCGCACGGTCGATGAATGCGACCGCATCCTCACGGCGGCGAAGGCGACCGACGGATTCCTGACGGTCGGCCACGTCTGCCGCTTCGACCCGCGCGTCACCGTCGCCAAGGAGGCGATCGACGCGGGACGCATCGGCAAGATCGTCTCGATGCACGCCCGCCGCAATCTGTCGCGCGAGCTCGGCGAGCAGAGCCTCGACAAGATTTCGGCACTCTTCGGCGACGGCGTTCACGACGCGGACATCATGCTCTGGTTCGGCGGCGCGCGACCCGTGAGCGTCTACGCGGTCGAGGTCCATCCGGGTCGCAGCCGCTTCCCGGACGTCGGCTGGGCGCTCGTGCGCTTCGACGACGACAGCGTCGGCGTGATCGAGGCGAACTGGCGCCTGCCGAAGTCGACGCCTTACTGGGTCGACGCGCGCATGGAGGTGATCGGAACGGACGGCGCCCTGTACGTCGACTGCGCCAGTACGGGACTCGAGATTCACGACGAGAGCGGCGCGAGCCTTCCGGACACCGCGTACTGGCCGCTACTGTGCGGAGAGCGCGACGGAGCGCTGCGCGCCGAGCTGCGCTACTTCGCGACCTGCGTGCGAGAGGGGACGGCGCCGACGCATGTGACGCCCGAGGGCTCGCGCGAGGTCGTACGCTTGATGGCCGTAGCCGCCGAGTCGGCCCGATCCGGAGCGCCCAAACCGCAGTGAAATCCCAAAGCCCCGGACAAACCACGCCCACCCC
>CAYMRB010000662.1:0-3769 GCA_964392615.1 uncultured Planctomycetia bacterium
GTGTCCTTTCGGGGGGCATGCATGAATCGCATCCGCGGCGCCGGTATCGTCGGCGGTCGACATTCACTCGCACGGAGACCGCCCGATGGCCAGCCAGTCCACCGCCCCCCTTCCGCCACGCCTGACGAAGCTTCGCCAACGTTTCGAAAAGTGGCGTGCTGAGCGCAAGTCCGCGACCGAGCGTATTCCCGATCCGCTGTGGGACGCCGCGGTGAAGGCCGCCACGAAGTTCGGAGTCTACCGCACGGCCCGAGCCGTGCGCCTGGACTACATGAAGCTGAAGAATCGGGTCAGTCCGACGGAGACGAGCGACGACGCTCCAGCAACACCACAGCAGGCGTCGTTCGTCGAGGTCTCCGTGACGCCGGACTCGAGATTGCCGCCGTGCACCGTCGAGGTCGAAGCACCGTCAGGTGTGAAGCTCCGCCTGGAGTTCTCCGACGTCGACGCGGCCGTCCTCGAATCCGTCGTTCGTAGCCTGCTGGATGCACCGCGGTGATCCAAGCTACGCCGCAGATGCGGATCCTGCTGGCCGTCGAGCCGGTGGACTTCCGCAAGGGAATCGACGGTTTGGCGCAGGTTTGCCGAGCCGAGCTCGCCGACGATCCGTTCTCGGGGCGCGTCTTCGTTTTCCGCAATCGCCGAGGCACCTCGGTGAAGATCTTGGCCTATGACGGCCAGGGATTCTGGCTTTTTCAAAAGCGGCTTTCGGTCGGCAAGTTTCGTTTCTGGCCTGAAAGCGGCAGCGAGAGGGCGCGCGTCATCGAAGCTCACGAGTTCGCGATTCTGCTGGCAGCGGGCGACTTCGAAGCAACGCGTGCGGCGCCGCCGTGGCGGCGGGTCAACGTCGGCTCGTAGGGGGGAACAAAAACACCCCCTCGAGACCTTGCGTTCCAAGTCGTTCTCTGTTACCGTCAGCCGCGCCATGGAAGAAGTGAAGCTCTCCTACCGCGGCCGTGCGGTCAGCGACACGGACGTCGAATTCATCAAGCGGCTCATCGCCGAGCATCCTTCGGCCAGTCGCCGCGCCCTCTCGAAACTCCTCTGCGAAGTTTGGGACTGGCGACAGTCCAACGGCGAGCTGCGCGACATGGTCTGTCGCGGCCTCATGCTCGAGCTTCACCGCTCGGGGCTCATCGAACTGCCACCGGTGCGCTGGCGACCGCCGAACAACGTTGTCGTTCGCTACCGACCAAGGCGTGCCGAAATCGACACGGCGAAGCTCCGCGCTCCCTTGAGCGAGATCCGACCGCTCGAGTTCCGTCAGGCCCGTCGCACCGACGAGGAATCCCTCGTCGCGTCGCTCATCGAAGAGCATCACTACCTCGGCTACACTCGTCCGGTCGGTGAGCACCTGAAATACCTCGTCTACGCTGCCGATCGCCCGGTGGCCTGCCTGGCTTTCTCTTCTGCGCCACGTCACCTGGCCCCGCGTGACCGATTCATCGGCTGGTCGCCAGAGGCGCGTCGACGCAACATCCGCTTCGTGGCGTACAACACGCGTTTCCTCATCCTGCCGTGGGTCGAGGTGCCGTACCTGGCGTCGCACATCCTCGGGCGAATCGCCAAGCGGTTACCCGGGGACTGGGAGCGCGTCTACGGACACCCGATCTACTTCTTGGAGACCTTCGTCGATCCGGCGCGGTTCCGCGGTACGTGTTACCTCGCGGCGAACTGGTCGGTCCTCGGTCGCACGACGGGCCGTGGCAAGGACGCCCCGACGAAGAAGCCGAACCGCCCGAAGAAGGACGTCTTGGGCTACCCACTCTGTGACCGGTTTCGCGAGCTCCTCTGGAGCGTATAATGCCGGCGCGATCAACCGAGTGGATAGACCTCGACATGGACGATCTGGAAGCGCTTCGCCAGCGTGCGAGACGCGGGCCGCTGAGCGACGAGGACGACGCGAAGTTCGCGGCCGTGCTCGAGACGCTCGGCTTCTTGCAGCAGGAACTCGGCAAGAAGAGCGCCTCGATCGCACGACTGCGCAAGCTGATCTTCGGCTCCTCGTCTGAGAAGACGGACAAGGTCTTGAAACGGGACGAGGCGCAGAAAGACGGTCAGAGTACCGCGGCAGAGGGCGGCGAAGCCGACGCGGAGAGCGCCTCGTCGGCTGACGAAGACGACGACTCGGACACAAAGAACGGCAAGAAGAAACGCCCGGGTCATGGGCGTAACGGCGCCGCTGAGTACGAGGGCGCCAAGCGGATCAAGACAAAGCACGGCTCCCTGAATCCGAAGGACCCCTGCCCCAAGGTGAACTGCGAGGGCCGGGTCTACGAGCTGGCCGAGCCGGCTGTGCTGGTACGTGTTTGGGGCAGTGCGCCGCTTGACGCGGAGGTCTGCGAGTGCCAACGAGTGCGCTGCAATCTCTGCGGGGAAGTCTTTACGGCCGCTGCGCCGGCGGAGTTCGGCGAGGAGAAGTACGACGCCACGGCGGCGGCGATGATCGCGCTGTTGAAGTATGGCAGCGGGCTACCGTTCAACCGACTGAAGGGCCTGCAGGGGAGCCTGAAGATTCCCCTGCCGGCCTCGACCCAGTGGGACATCGTCCGCGACGCCGCCGAGAAGATCGAGGTCGTGTTGAAGGAGCTGATTCGCCAGGCGGCTCAGGGCGAGGTGCTCCACAACGACGATACCTGGATGAAGATCCTCGAGCTCATGGGCGAGGGTGCGCGTCAGCGTGTGCTCGAGGCAGACGATGCCACGGCGGAGCGGACGGGAGTTTTCTCATCGGGAATCGTGTCGGTACTCGGCGCTCACCGGATCGTGCTCTTCTTCACAGGCACACGGCATGCCGGAGAGAACCTCGAAGCGGTGCTGAAGCGCCGGGCTGCCGATCTCGCGACGCCGATTCAGATGTGCGACGGCTTGGCGGCCAGCACGGCAGGAGAGTTCGAGGCGATCGTGGCGAACTGCCTGGCGCACGCGCGGCGGAAGTTCGTCGACGTGGTGGATAGCTTCCCCGAGGAATGCGAGTACGTCCTGACGACCCTGCGCGAGGTTTACAAAAACGACGCGAGGGCGAAGAAGGACGGCCTCTCGGCGCAAGAACGTCTCGAGCTTCACAAGGAGGCGAGCGCGCCGCTGATGGCGGAGCTTCACGACTGGCTCGAGCGACAGTTCGACGAGAAGCTCGTGGAGGAGAACTCGTCGCTCGGCGCGGCGATCAGCTACATGAAGAAACGTTGGAAAAAGCTGACCCTCTTTCTTCGCGAACCCGGCGCGCCACTGGACAACAACCTCGTCGAATGGATCCTCAAGAAGGCGATTCTCCACAGGAAGACCGCTCTCTTCTACAAGACGCAACGTGGAGCTCGCGTGGGCGACCTCTTCATGAGCCTGATCGCCACGTGCCAGCTCGCCGAGGTCAATCCGTACGACTACCTCACCGAGCTCATCCGTCACTCGGGCGACCTCGCAGCGCGTCCGCAGCAGTGGCTACCCTGGAACTACCGGGAGACGATCGAGCGCTCAGCTGAGGGCTGAGATCGGCCCGCGATTGCGGACTGAGAACGGTCCGACGCAGCGGCGGCCTCGCAATTATCTGGACCTTGGCGTATCGGTCGACGGGACCGGCCGGTACTCACGAATATGAAGAGTTGATCGTATCCGGCCCTGTTACCGAACAGGTCGTCGCGGGAGCTTCTCGGTCGGTCGGGGGCAACGGGTGATCTCGAGAGCCGTGCGCCAGTCGGTACCCGTCACGCGGCGCGGATCGCGTCGTCGGGCCGATCATCGTGGCCGGACTGCATGCTCACCGAAAGGACAC
>CAYMRB010000663.1:0-3762 GCA_964392615.1 uncultured Planctomycetia bacterium
CGTCGGTGTCCGCGCTCGACGGATCGGTGACGATCTCGTCGGCTCTCGCGACGATCTCTTCGCCGTCGTCGATACCGTCGCCGTCGGTGTCCGCGCTGAGCGGATCCGTTCCGCGTTCGATCTCGTCACCGTCAGCGAGACCATCGTCGTCGGAGTCGTCATCGAGCGGATCGGTGCCGCGCTCGCGCTCGACACCGTCCGACAGGCCGTCGTCATCGGAGTCGGAGGCGTCGAGCAACGTACCCGCGATGCGTTCGGTGATGTTGTCGACGCCGTCGCCGTCGAGGTCGGAGCTCGCGTCCGAAGGATCGAGCGGATCGAGTAGCAGCTCGATCTCGACGCCGTCGGGAATGCCGTCGTCGTCGCTGTCCGCGTCGTGCGGGTCGCTGCCGGCATGCGACTCGGCAGCGTTCGTCGCGCCGTCGTCGTCCGCGTCTTCGGCGCCGTCGTCCGGATCGAGCGGGTCGAAGCCGTGCGCCGGGTCGCTCTCCCAACCGTCGGCTGCGCCGTCATCGTCGGTGTCGGGCGAGGCGGGGTCGGTCTCGCCGGGATCGAGCTCGCCGTCGAGGTCGACGTCTTCCTCGTCGTCGCGCAGGCCGTCGCCGTCGCTGTCGACGTCGAGCGCATTGACGAGGCCGTCGTGGTCCGTGTCGACGTTCCACGACGATTCCGTGCCGTCCGGGATGCCGTCGTCGTCCGAGTCGTCGTCGAGCGGATCGACACCCGCCGCGATCTCCTCGCCGTCGCCGAGACCGTCGGCGTCGGTGTCGGCGACGAGGATCTCGGTACCGGCGGCGAATTCGTCTCCGTCGGCGAGGTCGTCGCCATCCGTGTCGACGTTCGATGGATCGCTGCGCGCGTCGAGCTCGGCGACGTTCGGCAGGCCGTCGCCGTCGAGGTCATCGTCGGCGTCGTCCGCGCGCGGGTCGAGCCCGTAGGCGCGCTCCCACGGGTCGGGCAGTCCGTCGCCATCGGTATCGGTCGAGCACGGATCGGTCTCCGTCGGGTCGACGATGCCGTCGCGATCCGCGTCTTCGTCGCCGTCCGGCAAGCCATCGCCGTCGGAGTCGACGTCGTGCGCGCCGATCTTCAGGTCGCCGTCGACGTCCGCGTCCCATGCGCACTCGTCGCCATCGGCCACGCCGTCCCCGTCCGAGTCCGGATCGTTCGGGTCGGTGATGACGACGGGCGTTCCGGAGCTCGCGTCGAGCTCCTCGCCGTCCGCGAGCCCGTCGTCGTCCGAGTCGGCGTCGAGAGGATCGGTATTGGGCCAGTCGACGTCGGCCGCGGTCTCTTGGCCGTCCGTCAAGCCGTCCCCATCGGTATCGCCATCGTGCGGATCGGTGCCGAGCGCGCGTTCGGTCCCGTCGGGCACGTCGTCCGCATCGGCGTCGGCCGCGAGCGGCGATGTGCCGAACGGTGCCTCGTCGCCGTCGAGGAGGCCGTCGCCGTCGGTGTCGGGATCGTTCGGATCGGTGACCTCACCGTCGGCTCCCGTCGTGACCTCCTCGGCGTCGTCGAGACCGTCGTCGTCGGTGTCGGCCGAGATGGGGCTGGTTCCATGCGTCGTGACCTCATCGCCGTCGAGGAGGCCGTCGTCGTCGGTATCGGGATCGTAGAAATCGCTCGCGTGCACGGAGCGCTCGGCGTCATCGGTGAGCCCGTCATCGTCGCGGTCACCTCCGGCGCAGCCGAGGTCGTCGGGGGTCGGGTCGGGATTCGGATCGGCCGGATCGTCCGCTTCCGGCGGTGCCGGCGGTGGCGGCGCAGGGCCGCCGAGGAAGAGCCAGTTCAGGAGACGGATCGGGTCGGAGATGTCGACCTCGCCGTCGTCGTTGACGTCGGCCGCGTCGAGGCACGGCGGCGCTCGATTCCCCGAGTAGAGGTACCCGAGCGTGAAGATCGCGTCCGAGAGGTCGACCTGATACAGCCGATCGTCGTTGGCATTGCCGCGGACGAACAGGCCGCCGTCGTCCTGGGCGCGAACCGACGACAGGGGGTGGAAGGACACGCACACAAGAGCCACAGCGGAGGAGAGGACCGCGAGCCGTGTCATGGCGAACCCGTGCGCCAAGGGCGCTGTAACGAGGACCCTCGGCCGGACGCCGTCCAATCAGCCCTTCTTCAACGAGCTGATATACCCCCCGACCGCGTACGGCGCCGCGGCCAGTCAGTCAGATCGTACTGAGCATTGTGACACGGAATCCCCGTGCCGCGAGGAATCCGTCCAGGGAGACAGAGTCGTTGAGCGGGGGAGCGTGACAGGGTTTTCGAGATTCTCGGAGATTCTCCGGTTGCAGGCCGCTCCCGGACGACCGGGACCTGCTTTCCTCGCCGGTTCGCAGAGCGTAGGATCAACGGGCGGATCCGCCCTGAACCAGCCTTGAGGTGGAGGACGATTTCATGAAGTACTCGCTCGTCCTGGTCCCGATCGTCGCGGTCTTCTCGTCCATTCTGACCTACGTCGTGTTCGACGCGGTGACGGATCGGGGCACGCCGCTGAACGCGTTCAACTTGACGGTCACGAACCCGGATGTCCTCGAGCGCCTGAAAGCTCTCGAGCAGCGTGCAGCCGAGCTCGAGCGTACGGGCGCCGAGATCTCCGTCTTGCGCGATGGGCTGCGCGAGCTGCGCACGCAGCCGGCCGTCGGCGGATCCTCGGAAGACGATACCGCGCTCGCCCGAGCGACGGCACCGGACTCGGAAGGGAGCGACGATGCGTCCGGCTCCGACGACCCGGAGCTCTCAGGGCTGTTTGCGGTGACCGGCGGCGAGCAGCCGCTGCGGGAGTACATGGCGGCCGTGATCGAGGAGGAGCACGTCGCGCGCCAGCAGCGGCAGCGCGAAGCGAACGAGCGGCGCCGTCAGGAGTGGCAGAAGTTCCGCGAAGGACCGTACGGCCGCTACAACTTCCAGGTCAACTCGATCGCGAAGAAGCTCGAGCTGGACGACGAGCAGAAGGACGTCTTCTTCGAGCTGCTGACCAAGTACGACGGTCTGCGCAAGGAGCTCTGGACGACCTACAAGGAGAGCTATCCCGATCTGAACACGGACGAGGCTCGGGAGCAACGCCAGGTCGTGCAGGAGCAACAGAAGGAGCTCGACAAGGAGCTCGAGGCGGAGTTCACGACCGTGTTAGATCAGGATCAGGCCGCAGCCTACACGGAGCTCTCGCCGTGGGAGCGCACGGGGAGCGGTGCACGGCAGGCCTACCGACTCGACGCGGGCGGCGCGACGGCCATCCAGTCCTCCGGCACTCGGCTCGCGCCTGGCAAGGCGATCAGCATCGGCAACTGAGTCGCGCTACTCCCACAGCGCGTTGATTCGGGCGACGGTTTGGTCCACCAGCACCGTGCCACCGGCAGGTCCCACCGCGCAGCTCTCGGGCGCCGTGCCGTAGCTGCCGGCGCGTAGTGCTTGCTCGGTCGGCAGGTAGAGCCCGGGGCCCGTCAGCTGGACGACGAACGTCTGGTGCGCCTTGCTGCGGCCCAGGATGCGCAGCCCGAACTCGGTGAAGAGCTCGAACTGGTTCGTGCAGATCGCCGTGTCGCCGAGGCGCAGGACGTGGATCTCGGTCGGATAGCAGCCATCCGCGCTGGCGAGGACCTCCTCATGACGCTTCACGGCGTTGCCGCGCCACGAGGCCGGGCGCGCCAGTCGGTCTGCCTTGTCTGGATCAAGCTCCAGCTTCAGCGCATGGGTGGCGGCCTCCAGGCGCATCCGGAGGCCCATAGTCGACTGAGCGCAACGAAGCCAGCGGGC
>CAYMRB010000664.1:0-3734 GCA_964392615.1 uncultured Planctomycetia bacterium
GGGAGAGAGCGGCACCGGCAAGGAGCTCTTCGCGCGCTGCTTGCACTTCAACAGCACCCGGCGCGACGGCCCGTTCATCACGGAGAACTGCGGCGCGTTGACCGAGACGCTTCTCGAGTCGGAGCTCTTCGGCCACGAGGCCGGCGCGTTCACCGGCGCCTCGGGACGCAAGTCCGGCCTCATCGAGGAGGCCGACGGCGGCACGCTGTTCCTGGACGGCGTCGACGACATGAGCCCGGAGCTCCAGGTCAAGCTGCTGCGATTCCTCGAGGAGGGCGAGGTGCGTCCGATCGGCGCCGAGCGACCGATTCCGGTCGACGTCCGCGTCGTTGCCGCGTCGCGCTGCGACCTTCACGAGCTCGTCCGCCAGGGCGAGTTCCGCGCGGAGCTGCTCTACCGACTCGACGGCGTCACGCTCCGGATTCCGCCGCTTCGCGAACGGCGCGAGGACATCCCCGAGCTGCTCGAGTATTTCGCCGAGCGCGTCGCGTCGAAGTCCGGCCGCCGCGCGCCGCGGTTCTCGCAAGCCGCGATGCGACAGATCCTCGAGTGCGACTGGGCCGGCAATGTTCGCGAGCTGCGCCACTTCGTCGAGCGGACGCTGCTCATCTCGGCGAGCGATGTGATCGACCGAGAGGATCTCGTCTTCGACGCCCCGACGCGAGAGGCCCGCAGCCCGGGCGTGCGCATCGACCTCCTGCGCGACGGCGAGCTGAGCGCGTTCCGCGACGCGCGCGGCGAGTTCGAGGAGCAGTACATGCGCATAGCGCTCGAACAGGCACGAGGGAACATCGCACGAGCCTCGAAGCACAGCGGGATGTCGCGCGAGTCGTTCTATCGCCTGCTCAAGAAGCACGGCATCGACCGAGGCCCCACGCGCCAATAGCGCGGCAGGTTCCACTCCGTCCGCATGGGCTGCCGCCAGAGCGGTCCGGGAGAGCTCCCGTGCACGCCCCCGAGCGGCGGAGCCCCCCGGGGCTCGGGGAGTTGAGCCGCCGCGAAGCGAGCCGCCGCGAAGCGGTCGGCTCCAACTCCGCCCGCATGGGCTGCCGCCAGAGCGGTCCGGGAGAGCTCCCGTGCAAGCCCCCGAGCGGCCAGCCCATGCGATGAATGGTTGCGCGCTCCCGAACAGACCCTTACCATTGGCTTTCGGGGTCGGTGGGACGTCTGAGATCGGGTTCGGGAGGCGGAATACGGCCGCATGCTCGAAAAGCGCGAGAGGGTCCATCGCTCATCTGACAGCCCGGCGCGTTGGCGCTGGTGGCTGGTGGCGGCGGCCTGGGTCGCGCTCGGCGCCGCGCTGCTGACGCGGCCGTGGTGGGACGCTCCCGTACACGGCGACTCGGGGAAGGACACAGCGGCGGCGGTCGATGAGACCGATGTCGGTGACGCGGCGCCCATCTTCCGCCTCGGACCGACCGATCGCACGGGCCCCAACGACAACGAGCCCCTCCTGCGCACCGGTCCCAACGACAACGAGCCGCTGCTCAGCATCGCGGGCGAGGGAGTCCTGCGCGTGGCCGTCTGGACCGACTACAGCGCTGGCGCGATCGTCCGAGTGACGTCCGGCGGCATCCAGCTGACGGCGACACAGCTACACGACGCGACCCCGACGACCGTATACGATCCCGATGTCGGCCTCTACCGGCTGGTGATCGACCTCGACGTCGCGCGCCTGCGGACAGCCCTCGGGCTCTCGCTCTCCGCCGAAGGGGACGAGTTGACGCTCGACGCGACGCTCCACGCGACCGAGGACGGCTCGTTCCTCGGCGCGGACCGCTGGACCGCGACCTTCCGAGAGTTCCCGCGGCTCGAGTTCCACCCGATCCTTCCGGGGCTGGGCCCCGCGGCGCCGGACCATGGCACCGGCCTACGCGTCGAGCTTCGCCCGCGGCCTGACGACACGTTCTTCTTCCTGCTGTCGTCCGATCGCTCCGAGGTCCTGGCCGCACTTCCGGCCGGCGACCTGCCGATCGCCCTCGAGCGCGCCGAATTCCTCGGCGGCGGCAGCCTGGATGCGACGGCGAGCGGTCCCGTCATCATTCTGGACACCCGAGTCCGCGACTTGGACTCCGGCCAATACCTGGTCGTGTGGACCCTGAGCACGACCGCAGGTTGGGAACGCTCCAGGGTTTACAGCGCTCCCTAGACGCAGCTCGAGCGCTGCGAGCGGACGTCTGCCCCCCTCCCGCAACGGCGATGCTCCCCGTCGAATCACGGCCAGACTCGCCCCGCCTGTACGCGTCAGCTTTTTGACACAACTCCCGCTGTCAGCGGGTCCGAGCCGTGCTTCCGACGCGGTGTCGACCGGCCCGCTGTCAAGCCGATCTTGCTTCTGCGGCCACCTGGCTGTCAGGTTTCTGACAAGAACTGGACAGTAACCTCCACCCCAAAACGGTCAAGGGCGTCGCAACTCACCTGAGCGTAAGCACTTCGGGCCGCCCAGCCCGTTTCCGGGAATTGGCCTGAGGTTTGCTCTCCCTCCAGGCACACCCTCCGATATTGCCAACACGCTCGCCTCGTCCCGCCTGCCATAGGAGGCTAAGAACCTTGGAGCCGATCGAGAACGTCGTTGCCCGCCTGCTCAAGGCTCTCAAAGGCCAGGTCGTCACCTACGAAGAGGTCTTCGAGCTCGCCCCGGACGCGGGACCGAACACCTCGTACTTCGACCGAGTCATCCGTGCGCTCCACGAAGAAGGCATCGAGGTCATCGAGGATCCCACCGATGAGCGCGCCGAGCGCCGGGCGGCAGCGGAAGAGGCTGCGGCCATCCGCAAGCTCGACGACCCGATCCGCATGTACTTCAGCCAGATGGCCGAGATCCCGCTGCTGACGCGCGAAGAGGAGATCGAGCTGGCGAAAGACATCGAGTCCTCCCGCGACGGGCTGCGCGAGCTGATCTATTCGACGCGGTTCGGCCAGGAGCAGGTCATCGGCCTGTTCGAGCTACTGCTGACGAAGGAGCTGCTGATCGAGAAGGCGCTCGACGTGAACCTGTCCCGCAAGGGCGAGCGCCACGAGTTCTTCCAGGAGCTCGACGCGGCCGTCGCGCTGCTCAAGAAGAACCTCGACGCGAACGTCCGCGACTTCGAGTCGCTCATCCCGATTCCGGGCGGCGTGACGTTCGACCCCAAGCGGCTCGCCGGCTCGAAGAAGGGACAGAACGGCACCGCTCCGGAAGACCCGCAACAGGAGGAGTGCCGCCGCACGCAGCGACGTCTGCAGCAGCGCATCAAGCGCACGGTCACGGTCATCGAGCGCTTCCACATCAAGATGAGCTACCTGACGCGGTGGAAGACGGCGCTGCTGCGTCACTCGGGCACCGTCGATCGCGTCGTTCCCACACCCCATCGCCAGAGCGACTTCCTTCGAGATCCCGCACTCACGAAAGTGCACACCGCGATCTTCGAGG
Source organism: uncultured Planctomycetia bacterium (assembly GCA_964392615.1). GTDB lineage: Bacteria > Planctomycetota > UBA8108 > UBA8108 > UBA8108 > CAYMRB01. Next base: position 3,413 of record CAYMRB010000664.1, read on the forward strand.
GATACCAGGCATTCCAGCTGCGCGCCGCCAAGATCGCCACCGAGTTCACCCGTTACGAAACGGCGAAGAGTCGGCTCGCGTCGGGCAACCTGCGCCTCGTCGTCAGCGTCGCGAAGCGCTACCGCAAGCGCGGCCTGTCGTTCCTCGACCTGATCCAGGAAGGGAACACGGGCCTGATGCGCGCCACGGAGAAGTTCGAGCACCGCAAGGGCTACAAGTTCTCGACGTACGCGACGTGGTGGATTCGCCAGGCGATCTCCCGCGCCATCGCCGAGAAGTCGCGCATGATCCGGCTGCCGGTCTACATGTCCGAGACGATGAC
>CAYMRB010000665.1:0-3731 GCA_964392615.1 uncultured Planctomycetia bacterium
GAGCACACGAGTCCTGAAGCTCTGCGACGGCCCGGAACGCAGGTGCGGCCTCGAAGGGCTTGCTGCTCGCGCGTTTTGCAGCGTTGGAGTCGGAGTCGGTCTCGGAGTCGAGTCGGAGTCGGAGTCGGAGTCGGCACTAGTCGGCACTCGGACCAGGAGCGTTCCTCGCGCCGATCCGCTACAGTGAGAGCTCTCCTCTAACCGAGACTCGAGCGACATCATGACGACACTCCGACTCTGCCTGGCTCTCCTCACAGCGATCGCCTGCCTCTCCCGCGATGCCGCGGCGCGGCAGCCGAATATCGTCTTCATCTTGGCCGACGATCTCGGCGCTCGAGACCTGAGCAACGAGGGCTCGACCTACTACGAGAGCCCGAATATCGACCGCATCGCCCGAGAGGGGATGAAGTTCACGCGCGGTTACGCGACCTGTCAGGTGTGCAGCCCGTCGCGCGCGTCGATTCTGACGGGCAAGTACCCGGTCAACACCGGCATCACGACGTGGATCGGCGATCGATCCGGCGAAGCGTGGCGCGGGACGCGGCGTCACGACAGCCATCTGCCGCCACAATACGAGCGCCAGCTGCGCGCGTCGGAGCACACGCTTGCCGAGGTGCTGGGTGCGGCCGGGTATCGGACGTTCTTCGCGGGTAAGTGGCACCTGGGAGACAAGGGGTCGTGGCCGGAGGATCACGGCTTCGCGATCAACAAGGGCGGTTGGCGCGTCGGCGGGCCCAGCGGCGGTTACTTCTCGCCGTATCGCAATCCGAACCTGCAGGACGGCCCGCCTGGCGAGTCGTTGCCGATTCGGCTCGGACACGAGACCGCGCGGTTCATCCGCGAGAACAAGGACGAGCCGTTTCTCGCGTATCTGTCGTTCTACTCGGTGCACGGTCCGATCCAGACGACGGCGGAGCTCTGGAAGAAGTACCGTGACAAGGCCGTGGCGGCGGGGCTTGTCGAGGAGCGATTTGTCTTCGATCGTCGCCTTTGCGTGCGCCAGGTACAGGACTGCCCGATCTACGGCGGCATGGTCGAGTCGATGGACGACGCGGTCGGCCTCGTGCTTGCCGAGCTGGATGAGCAGGGATTGATGGACGACACCATCGTCTGCTTCACGTCGGACAACGGCGGAGTCTCTTCCGGCGACGCGTTCTCGACGAGCAACCTGCCGCTGCGCGGCGGCAAGGGCCGCCAGTGGGAGGGCGGCATTCGCGAGCCGTTCTACATCTACGCGCCGGGCGTCGCGAAGGCCGGGAGCTCGTGTGACGTCCCTGTCAGCGGCATCGACTGGTATCCGACGCTGCTCGAGCTCGCCGGCGTCGCGGTGCCGGCGGAGCAGAAAGTCGACGGAACGAGCATCGTACCGCTCTTGAAGGGCGGGTCGATCGCGGCTCGACCGCTCTACTGGCACTATCCGCACTACGGGAACCAGGGCGGCGAGCCGTCGTCGATCCTCATGGAGGGCGATTGGAAGCTCATCTACTACCACGAGGACGGGCGCCACGAGCTCTACAACGTGACGACGGACGTCGGCGAGCAGAAGGATCTCCTCGCCGCGCAGCCGGAACGGGCGAAGGCGATGCAGGCGCGGCTGAAGCGTTGGCTCGACTCGAGCTCCGCGAAGCTCCCGACGCCGGATGCGCAGTTCGATGCGGCGAAGCGCGCAGCGCGGTGGAAGTCGGCTCGCACGGCGGGCAAGCAGCGGCTCGAGAAGCGGCACGCGAGCTATCTCGGCGAGACATACCGGCCGAACAAGGATTGGTGGGGGAGCGCGCGCGCGGCGGATTGACACGGGATCGGACGCGTTCGAGAGCTCCCTACCTACTCGACGAACGACCACTGCCGCAGCGTCTTGCCGTCCTCGCTGCGGATCTCGATGTGCTCGACGTCGGCACCGGCCCGCGGGAGGAGTACGCGGAGGTGGATGATCTTGCCCTCGGCCTCGATCGAGAGCTCGTGGGGTCGCGCCTTGTCGCCGGCCTCGACCGGGAAGGTCTTCGCCTGATCGCTCGGGAAGGTCGACTGTCCCGGCTCGCGCCACGCGCAGCCGGCCGTGCCGGCCTTCGGCGAGCGCATCCGGACGATCGCCGTGATTTTCTTCGGCAGCTCGAGCGATCCGAACGCCAGAAACGGGTGGCTCGCCTTGCGGCGCGGGCGCACGCTCAGGCCGGCCTTCGTGAGCTTCGCGGTCGCGTTGCGGGCGATCCACCCGCGCACGCGCGGATCCTTGTCCGCTCGAGCGTCGCGGCCGCGGCGGCGCAGCGGCGGCGCCGGCTTGCCATCGAGGTAGAAGTCGAAGTAGCTCTCCCAGACTCCGGACATCGCCTTTGTTTCGAGCCCGGGCGGCTGGAGCTCGCGCGACCACGCTTCGAGCCTCGTTCGCAGGCGCTTCGCGATGTCCGGATGCTGCGCGAGGAGATCGCGCTTCTCCTCGCGGTCGGCATCGACGTCGTAGAGGTACTCGCGCGCTCCGCCGCGGAGATACTTCCAGCGGCCTTCGCGCACGGCCGACTGCGCGATCCAGCGCCAGTAGAGCGTTTCGTGCGGTGCGCTCGCATCGCGCCCCGTCAGGTGCGGCAGCAGATTCACGCCGTCGAGCGCGGCAGCAGACGCGGTGGACGCGGTAGACGCCTCGGGTGCGTTCCCCGCTGCCGCGAGCGCCGTCGCAGCAACGTCGAGGGAGATCACCGGGTGGTCGTAGACCCTGCCCGCCGGCAGCGCTCCCTTCCAGTACGCGAGGAACGGAACGCGAATGCCGCCCTCGGTCAGCATGCCCTTCTCGCCATTGAGAGGATCGTTGAGCGAGCCATCCCAGCCCGGACCGCCACCCGGCGCGTCGTGTTTGTGGATCTTGAGCGGCGCGCCGTTGTCGCCGATGAAGAAGATCAGCGTCTTCTCCTCGATGCCCTTTTCGCGCAGCGCGTCGAGGACGCCGCCGACGCCGTCGTCGATCGCGGCGATCATCGCGAGCGCCTGGCGACGACGCTCGGGCATCTTGCCCGGGAAGCGGCTCAGGTGTTTCGGCGGCGCGTCGAGCGGTACGTGCGGCGCGCGGTAGGCGACGTAGAGGAAGAACGGCTTGTCGTGGTGCTTGCGAACGAATGCGCGCGCGGCGGCGCTGTCTGCGTCGATGTGGTACTCCTTCGGGCCGCGCGTGCCGGGCTTGACGGGGTTGCCCTGGCGATCGAAGTTGGTCCAGGCTCCGCCGCGGTACGCGACGTGGTCGAAGCCGTGCTCGGTGATCTTCGCAGCGGGACCGAGATGCCACTTGCCGACCATGCCGGTGACGTAGCCGAGAGGCTTGAGACGCTCGGCGATCGTCATCTGCGAATCGAAGCCGGCGAGCGGTCGTCCGTTCGACTCGACCCCGAAGCGGTTCTGATACCGCCCCGTCAGGATTCCCGCCCGCGACGGCGTGCACTGCGGCGCGGTCACGTAGCCCGAGGTCATGCGCACACCGCCCGACGCGAGCGCGTCGATGTGCGGCGTCTTGATGTCGTCGACGATTCCCTGACACGAGAGGTCGGCGTAGCCGTGGTCGTCCGTGAAGAACACGATGACGTTGGCTTTCGGCGCAGCCGAGAGGGCCGGCAGGGAAAGCGCGTGAATCACGAGGAGCGCGAGAAGGCAGAGCGGGAAGCGCATGGGTACCAGGCCGGGGACGTAGAGAGTGGGGGAGACTCCTACCGATTGTAGCCGCTCGAACGACAGGCACGCGAGGCGGAGAA
>CAYMRB010000666.1:0-3727 GCA_964392615.1 uncultured Planctomycetia bacterium
GGACTCGGAGTCGGAGTCGGAGTCGGACTCGGAGTCGGACTCGGACTCGGATTCGGACTCGGATTCGGACTCGGATTCGGATTCGGGCTCAGTCTCCCCCCGGACCGACTGCGGCGAGCTGGGCGGCGTCGTGCCAGCGCGGCCGACTCGGATCCGCTGGACCATCCACTTGCCCGCGACCGAGCCGTCGCCCGCGGAGGGCTTCTGGATCGAGGCGCGTGGCGTGGTCGTCGAGGATTGGGGCGACGCGGGGCGCGTGCAGGTCGCCGGCGCGTCGAATCTGCCGGACGGCGCGCACGTCTCGGCGAGCCTGGCCTTCGCGGGCTATCGCGTCGCGAGCGCGTTCGAGCCGGCCGAGTGCCGCGACGGCGTGTGGGTGGGCACGGCGCTGCTGCCCCCTGGCTCGCGGTTCTATTCGGGAGTTCACGAGTGCGTCGCGGCGTTCGATCTCGTCGTCGAGGATCCGGGGCAGGTCGAGCAGTGGATCGCCGTGCTCTCGCCCGCCGAGGCGGACGCGCTGCGCTCCGTCGAATCTCGGCGCGAGATCTTCGTCGGCGTCGGCGACGAGGCGCTGGCGGAGGACCGCGACGAGCGCGCGTATTACGAGGAAGCGCTGGTCGCGGCGCGACGCTTCCACGACGGCCTCGTATCGCGCGTCGACGAGCTGCAACACGCCGGCAAGGGCTGGAGCCCGGAGCTGCTACACGGCGTCAGCGAGGCGCGGGCGGCGTGGTTCCGGGAGTCGTTCGTCGACGAGGAGGGCCTCCTCGCGGAGCCGCGATGGCGACGTTTCCTCGACGAGGAGTGGCGGCCCGCGCTGCAGGCCCGGGTCGAGCTGCATGCGACGCGCAGCTCTCGCAAGTACCTCGGACCGTACTCGCGTCTGGAAACGCTGCTCTCGTCGACTCTGCAGATGAGCCGCGTTTACTCGATGTTCGTCGTCTATCCGATGTTCGAGCTCGAGCCGCACGCGAACGACTTCTACTTCGACGAGCGTGGCAAGAACGACCTCTTGCTGCTGCGTCAGCTCGTCGATGAGCAGTTCACGCTGCTCGACCAGTTCGTCCGCAGCCTGCCCGCGCCGGCGGAGTAGCCAGCTTGCCGAGCCGCTACGGCGCGGTCGCCAGAACCAGGCGCAGCGGCCCGGACTCGTATTGCAGCAGGTGGCCCCGCGCGTCGATCCAGATCGCGCCGCGGAACTTCCACGCGGCCACCTCGAAATTCCAGCGCCGCGCGTTGACGGTCTTTTCGCCGATGCGCAGCTTCGCGGGTTTCGAGTCGCGCTGGAACTCGATGTCGACGACCTGGCCGAACTCGGGATAGAAGAGCTGCAGCCGTCGCTTGCCGGCGGCCGGGGCGGCCTGTCCGGGAGCGGCCGGCGCGGGCCTGCCGGGGGCGGCCGGCGGCGGGACGAGGAGCGCGGGCGCGAACACGGCCCATTGCTCGAGGCCCAGAGACGAGAACAGATACGCGCCCCGGGGCACCTCGTGCTCGTTCTCGCTCGCCGTGTCCTCCTTGCCGTTGTTCACGTAGCGCGTCTTGACTCGACCGGCGTCGAACTGCACGCGCAGCTCCTGCGAGCCACGAAACGGCTGCACGGAGCTCATCGCGAAGGTCGACTTCTCGCGGTAGCTCAGCGGCCGACCGCGCTCGTCGAACCACAGCTGGCCCTCGCACGACGTCGTGTGGCCTCGCTGCGTTTTCTTGCGGTGAAACGTCAGGCGGTGGCGCGCTCGGCCGGCCTCTTTTGCGGTCGTGAAGCGGAAGACCGACTCGCCGACCTTCGTCTTCTTGTCGAGCCACAGGTACTTGTACGCGCGGTTCTGCTTCCACGGCAGCGCGAAGGCGGCCTTCGGAGCCTGCGCCGCACCGCCAGCCTGGGCGCCCCGGGCAGCCCGGGCCGGGTCGTCGTCGGCATGCAGGCGGCCGGCCGGCGCGGCGATCGCGCCGACGGACAGGACCACCGGGACGAGGGTGGACAGGGTGATCTCGGAGAGACGAGACATGCGGGAAGGACCTCGCTGCGGCTGGGGTGTGAATCGAAGGGAAGCCAGCGCGGTAATTTTTTTCCGCGAACGATTCGTCGGCGCGGAACGTCTATCGTAAGACGGGTTGGCGCCGAGGCCCGGATTCTCGGCCGACACCGCTGTCGTCCCTCGGGTCTCGTGCTGTGCCCGCCGGGCCTGGCGCGGGTCGAACATCTACCTTGTCGACCATTGTATCCCGCCGTCAGGAGACGGCTGGAAGAAAATTGTAACGTGTTTTGGCGAGAGAGCTTCTGAGCTCGCCGCGGGCTTTTTCCGACATGGCCGCGCCGCGCGCTGTAGACTTGCTCTCGGTGTCTCGTGACGCGGGTTTTAGCGCACCGCGGACGGGGGACATTTTCAGGGTTCGGTTGCGGGAGCCGGCGCGGCTGCGGCGCGGAAGACGCGAGCGCGGGGCCGGCGACGTGAGTCGAAGCAAGGTTCCAGGTCGGAGTTCCGGTCGGCGGCGAAGTCGCGGCCCGTTTTGTCTGAATCCTACTCGAGTCAGAGAAGTCTTCGAGAAGAGAGAGAACCGGAGAGACGGCCCGGAACGGCCCGGAGAGATCAGAAGGGCAGGCTGCTCGCAGGTCGGAAGCGGAGTAGCCGGTCGTAACTCCCTCAGGGAGGTGCAGATGGTTCGGAAGCTGGAAAAGATCGAAAAAGAGATGGGGTACTGCGAGATCAAGCTCGAGAAGGAGCGGCGTCTGCGTCGGCAGGTCGCTTTTCTCGCCGCTGATCTCGAGGTTCTCGACCGCTTCATCCACCTCTACGAGGGCTCGGACACGGGGCTCCTCGAGCTCCCGTATCGACAGATGGGACAGCAGATCGCGCTCGAGCTGCAGCGCGACGACCGTCCGGGGCCGTTCTTCCAGCGTGCGAAGGACGACTTCATCGCCGCTGGCGTCGTCGAGATGGTCCGGGACGAGCGCGTGATCCTGCGCCGCGAAAAGGAAGACATCGAGGCCAAGTTCACGAGCTTCTCGGGCTTCACGCACAAGCGCGAGGTCCTCGCCGAAGAGAAGCGGCAGGCGCTGCAGAAGATCTCGCCAGCGCACTCGACCCAGGTGCGCAAGCTCAACGACGATTTCAAGAAGATCGAGCAGACCTGGAACTCGCTCACCGAGGACGCGATCAACCTCGACGAGGCCCTGCGCTACCTCGGGCACAACGTCGACTACATTCAGAGCGCGCGCAACTTCCTGATCTCGGCGAAGGGTAGCTTCGACGTCGAGACGTGGGTCGAGGAAGGCTTCGTCGGCAACCTGTTCCGGCACTCCAACGTCGGGCGCGCCAAGGAGATGATCGATGGCGCGAACCGCAACCTGAAGCTGGCGCAGAAGGAGCTGGTCTGCGTCGCGAATCTCAAGTTCGAGATCGACCGCTTCGAGCCGATCCTCATGCGGCTGCTCGACGCGCTGATCGACGACATCTTCCTCGACGGCCGCCTCGAGCGCACGATCGAGGACGTCGAGAAGTCGATCGAGGACAGCCAGAAGCGACTCGCCCAGATCCGTCGCAAGCGCGAGCAGTTGCACAAGAAGCTCGAGCGCGCCGAGGCGGCCCGCGGCGAGCTGTTCGCCCGCATAGGCGGCGAGAAGCGCGGCCGCGTCGCGGCGTCGTAACACGCCGTTTGTCGGGCCGTCGCGCGCGCGGGGGGGGGGGGGGGGGGGGGGGGGGGGGGGGGGGGGGGGGGGGCGGGGGGG
>CAYMRB010000667.1:0-3726 GCA_964392615.1 uncultured Planctomycetia bacterium
CGCGATCGTGTACGACGGCGACGACATTCGCATGTATCGCGATGGGAAGCCGTACGTCGCGTATCGGACGAAGAACATCGACCTGGTCGGCATCGACAATAACATCGCCGTGTTCGGGCTACGACATGTCGGGGCGGGCACGGGCGGTCAGTTCGTCGGAGAGATCGACGACGCGCGCATCTACGCCCGCGCGTTGACGCAAGCCGAGATCGCCGCGCTGAAACCGAACGTCCCGTCCGAGATCATGCCGCTCGCGTGGTGGGACTTCGAGGGCGACGCAGTGAAGGACCGCGCCGGGCGCTTCGGGCACAGCGCGACGACCGCCGGCGCGAAGGTCGAGGACGGTCGCCTCGTTCTCGATGGCAAGGGCTACGTCGTCGCGGCACGCAGCGAAGAGGACGTGAAGAAGGCGACGCGCGGGCAGAGCCCCCGTGCTCCCGGTCCTCCATACGTGCCCGAGACGCCCGCGTGGCCCGAGAACCCGCCGGCGGACTGGCTGACGTATCACCTCGCGCACCCCGGACCGGGCAACGCGTATCCCGGCGACCCGAACTGCGTGTTCGACTACAAGGGCCGCTACCACCTGCACTACATCTATCGCAATCACACGGGCTTTGTGTTCGCGCACGTGTCGAGCGACGATCTCGTGCGCTGGACGTGGCACAAGACCGTGCTGGCGCCTCCCACGACCGGACATGGCATGTTCAGCGGCACCGGCTTCTTCACGAAGGAGGGCAAGCCGGCGATCATCTATCACGGACAGGGATCGGGGCGGAACTGGATCCAGTACGCGGCCGACGACCAGTTCGATAGCTGGAGCGAGCCCGTCGCCGTGTGGCCGAAGACCGCGGACGGCAACGTGCCGAAGATGCGCCATTGGGATCCGGACTGCTGGCTCAACGGCGATACGTACTACGCGCTGTCCGGCGGCCAGAACCCGCAGCTGATGAAGTCGCCGGATCTCGAGAACTGGGCGTACCTCGGCGACGTGCTGCATCCGGACTACCCGGAGAAGAAGCTCGGCGTCAAGAAGGGCGAGGACATCTCCTGCGCCAATGTGTTCAAGATCGGCGACAAGTGGATGCTGCTCTGCATCAGCCACGGCCTCGGCTGTCGCTACTTCCTCGGCGACTTCAAGGACGAGAAGTACCTGCCGGACTTCCACGCGATGATGAGCTTCGGCGGCAATATGTTCTTCGCGCCGGAGTCGATGCTGACGCGCGACGGGCGTCGCGTGATGTGGGCGTGGCTGCTCCGCGTGCCGGCGAAGCCGACTGGCGTGCAGTGCCTGCCGCGCGAGCTGGAGCTGCCGGAGGACGGTGTTCTGCGCATCCGCCCGCTGCGCGAGCTGCGGAAGCTCCGGTATGCGCCGGTGAGCCGGTCCGGTGTCAAGATCGCCGCGGACGGCGAGATCGCTTTGGACGACATCCGGGGGGACGCCGTCGAGCTCGAGGTCACGTTCGCGTCGCCGCTCCCCGCCGAGTGCGGCATCGAGCTTCTCGCCGATGCGGAAGGCAAGGACGGCATGCGCATCGTCACGGGCGCCGGTCGCAAGACGCTGAAGGTCGGCACGGTCGAGGCGCCGTTCGAGGCGCGAGCGGGCAAAGACCTGACGCTACGCGTGTTCATCGACAAGAGCCTCGTCGAGGTCTTCGCCGATGACCGCCAGGCCGTGGTCTTCGCTCACAAGCACATTCGCGCGCAGCCGAACATTCGCGTGTTCACGAAGGGCGGCGTCGCCACGGTGAAATCGATCAAGGCGTGGAGGATGCGATCGATCTACTGATCGACGGCGATCAACGCTTCTTCTCGATCACCGCGAGCCAGTCCTCCTTGTCGCCGCCGGCCGATCCGATCGCGACCTTCTTGCCGCCAGCGATCGAGCGGACCGTGCCGGTCTTCAGCTCGCCGCCGGATCGCGGGTTGAACCAGCGCACCGAGTACGTCCCTGCATGGCCGGAGAGATCGAGGTCGGTCGTTCCGCCGTACGGCAGGTAGACGAGATAGACCACGCCTGGCTGCGCGAGGCAGTAGCGGCTGTTGTCGTGCTTCGGGTTGCCGATGAGCTCGTTCGCCGGATCCATCGCGGCGATCGGGACGCGGTGCGTGCGGAAGAACTCGAGCGCGATGCGGCAATAGTCCCAGCTGCGATCGCGCGAGCGCCAGTCCTCGCAGACGAGGTCGTTCTCGACGAACTTGTAGCCGAAGTAGTACTCGACTCCCGCGCCGCCGCCCATCAGCGTTCCCCACAGCGTCTGACGGCGTACCTCGTGCTCGGTGTAGACCTGCTTTCCGTCCTTGTCCTTGCCGTCGAAGCCTTTGTAGCCGAGGTCGGGGCACTGACCGTGCGCTGCGCTGCCCGACTCGTCGAACGCGACGACCCACGGCTTGCCGGCTTTCGTCGACTGGCGCACCCACTTCACCGTCTGCCAGTGCGTGTCCTTGATGTGGCTGTTCTGCAGCGAGAAGCCGGAGAGCGCCGAGCCGCGGCCGAGCAGCGGGCGGTAGACCTTGTCCTGCTGCCCCGGAAAGGTGTGGACGACGATGATGTGGTCGTACGGGTCGAGAGCGACGATCGCGTCGGCCATCGCCTTTTGCTGCGCCGTCGTCTGCGTGTTTTCCTCGCCGAGATTCCAGTTGAGCGCCAGGTTGTGCGCGAAGCGCGCGACAAGCTCGCGGCAGTAGAGCTTCCGCTGCACGCCGAGGTCGCCGCCGTCGAGGCTCTCCGGGACGCCCTTGCCGCCGTTCTTGCCGTGACGGTGATCGTCCATCTCCGTCTCCTGCATCTTGAAGTGCAGGTACATGCCCCTCGACGTCGCGTGGTCGAAGACGATGCTCCATTGATCGAGCTTGCTGCAGTCGTAGTGGAGCTTGTCGTCGCGGTGGATGAACGGCCACACGTTGTTGCCGTCGCCGCCCGCGTTGTACGGCAGGAACGAGAACGCGTTGCAGCCCTTGCCCGCCAGGTAGTTGACCGCGCCGATCAGGCCCTTGCCCTTGCCGCCCTTCCAGGTGGGGTCGCCGGGGCGCCAGTCCTTCTCGTGCGGCTTCCAGGCCTTCAGCGGCGCGTTCCTCTTCGTCGCGATCGTGTCGTCGAAGTCGGCGTATGCGAGGAGTGTCTCCGGCGCGTCCGCACCGGCCTTGAGGAAGTACTCGCCGCTGCCGGCGTACTGGAGGTAGCGCTTGCCGACGTACCTCAACCGGCCGCGTTCGCGCGGGTTCCGGCCCGTTCGAAGCAGGGGTTTGACCTCGAAGGTCCCGGACTTGCCGTGGTACGGCGCGAGGTCGATTCTCTGCGACGAGCCATCGTTGACGAACGTCGAGCCACGTCGGAGCTCGATGTGATAGAACCAGGTGCCCGCCCGATCCGGACTGAGATGCGCGCGCCACTTCGTGCCGGACTGCGCCGACGAGTTCGCCGCGTCGCCGTCGGCCGCGAAGTAGCCCGGCACGATGTAGTCCGGCTCTCCGGAGCGATGGCGAAGTTCGAAGCGCACCGTCATCTCGTAGTCGGTGAACGGATTCGGCGCGTTGTCCTGCTCGTGCGCGTACGGGCCATCGAGGGTCAGCGTGACCTTGTGCCACGGCAGGAGTTTCCCCGAGATCTCCACCGAGCCGTCGCCGTCGGGTTGGCGCGGAAGGACCAGTGGCTTCTTGCTTACCGGTGTCGTCGGGCAGCCCGTCACCGCATGCTGTTGCGTAGAGTAGGCCGCCGACAGGGCGACC
>CAYMRB010000668.1:0-2843 GCA_964392615.1 uncultured Planctomycetia bacterium
GAGGATGCGCGCCGCCAGCGCGCGCCGCTGCCAGCCGGAGCTCCCGAGCGCGGCAACGATTCGAGGCGCGTGCGGCGCGAGCGTTGCTGGCTCGAAGCCCGTGAGCGCTCGCGCCGCGCGCCGGCCGAGTTCGACGTTCGAGCCTGTCATCGTCTCGAGCAGCGGCGGAACGGCCTCCGCGCCCACGCGGCGCAGCACGGCGATCGCTGCAGCTTGGGCCGATGCGTCGTCCGCACGGAGAAGCGCGAGCAGCGGCGCGACGCTGAGCCGGCCATAGCGCGGCAGCGCGTCGCGAGCCCAAGACGGCAGCCAGACGACGAGGTCGTCGAGCTCCGGCGTCGGCCCGCCCACCGCGGAATCTCGGAGCAGGTCCATGCTCGCGGCCCACGTGCGTTCGCGAAGCAATCGCACCATCGCGTCGAGCCCGCGGTGCGAGCGCATCTCCGCCAGCGCCATCGCCGACGCATACCGCTCGTCTTCGTCGCCCGACTCGAGTCGTCCGATGTGCCAGCTCTCGACGAGCCGCGTGCCGGCGAACCACGTCACCGTCAGGAAGGCCACGACGGCGAGCGACCAGAAGGCGATGCGCTTCGTGCGGCTCATCGATCGTCCGTCCCGTCGGCGGTGCGCTCTTGAGGCCAACGAAGGATCAACTCGGAGTCGTCATCTTCGTCGCCGTCCTCGGCACCGAGGCTCGACAGCTCGCAGCCCACATCGACGCGTCGATAGCGCAGCGGCGTCCCCGGCGCGAACGGGTCATCCGGCACGGCGGCGAGGAAGGCCGGCGCCAGGGCGTCGAGCGTCTCGGGGTAGTCGCCGCTCTCCGCGCGGTAGCCCTCGAGCGCGATGGCGACGAGCAGCAGGCGGTGGCGAGTCTCGGTGCGGCGCTCGCCGTCGATGACGCGCGACAGGTCCGGGAGATGCTCTCTGACGACCCACTCCCCGACGTGACGGCTGACCCGTGTCCGCACTCCCGCCGCGCCGTACACGAGACGTTCCGCGAGCGACGGGCGCTCGAGCGGTCGATACGCGGCGTTGAACTCGTCGAACAGCGCCTCGTACGCGGCGATGCGTTCCTCGCCGTCGGCTGGCTCCATGGCCTCGTCGATCCGGTCGTACCATCGGTTCAAGGCGCGGAACGCGGCGTCGTCCAGGCCGAGATCGATCTTGCCCGCGAAGACGTCCATCACGCCGAGATCGTCGTCGAGCTGCCTCCCGTCGCCGGAGCGCGCCACACGCCAGACTCCGGCCATCGACTCGAGAGCGTAGAGCCTCTCCTGTCGCAAGGCGCCGGTCAGCGACGCACGCGGTCGCAGAGTCGCGAGCACCTCGATCGTCGCGCGCGCCGTTCGAGCGTCGATAGCACGTGTCTCGATGAGGGTCGTGGCGATCCCGTGAGCCAAGGACTCCGCTACGGTCCAGACCAGCGTTGACATGATCCCGCCATCGCTCACGGTCCATCGCGACAAGCGATAGAGCGTGGCCACATCCGCCCAGGCACCCGCGATGTCGCCGGTGCCGGCTCGCCGCATGGCACGGCTGCGGACAGCCTGCAACGCGGGCTCGAGGTCGGAGATGCCGACGATGATCACGTCGAATAGAGCCGGTGGATCCGACGCGGCGACGAGCGGCACAACCAGCGCCCGCCGTCGCGACGCGACCTCGATCAGAGCCAGGGCTCGCTCGTTCGCTTCGAGCCACGCGTGAACGCGCGGCAGCTCTCCCGGCGTCCATGGTGCCTTCAGGCTCCGCGCCAATCGATCGTCCCGTTCGTCGTCATCCTCGTCGAGGATCTCGCCGAACGAGGGAAGCGGAAAACGACGCAGATACTCGCCGTCTGCCGGCAGATCTGCGAGTCCGAGCCTAGCGAGCACCTCGGAACGCTGCCTCTCCTTCCGATCCGCGTCATCGCCATCGAGCTCATCTTCGGATTCGTCGCCAAGCCACCGCGGACCGAGCGCTCGCAGAAGGGGAATGAGCGCGTTGTCCTCCGGCGCGACGCGCCGTTCCGCTTCGCGCGCGGCGACGTAGTCGACCGTTCCGTCCGGCAGCACCGGCCCATCGAAGAACGTCGTGTCGCGACCGATCTCGAGCGCCGCCGGCGGAAGCGGCCAGTACGCGCGCACGACGACGGCAGCGAGGAACAGGACGACGACGAGCGCGCCACCGAGGATCAAGCGGCGAGTGGATCGCGATACGCGTTCGATCAGCTCTCGCAGAGTCATCTTGTTGCCTCCCCGACGCGTCCCTTGATCAACTGGATCGCTTCGCCAAGCGCCCTGCGCAGATGGACGCCGCTGATCGCCGGGGTGACGCCGTAGAGCAGACGCTTCAGAAACCGCAGCTCGGCATCTGAGCCGATCTGCCCGATCGCGCGTACGGCGGCCGCTCGAGCGATCGATGGGCACTCCGAGTCGGCGGCGATCACCTCGAGCGACTCGAGCGCCGGCGCGGCGGCGGGACCGATCCGACCCAGCGCCCCCGCGGCGCTGACGACGACCGGCGAGCAGTCATCGTCCAGCGCGCTGCGAAGCGCGTCGAGGTACTCGAGAGCCCCGCGCCCCTTGCCGATGATCTGCACCGCCAGCGCACGCATCTCGAAATCCTCGTGCCTCAGCACGGCCGCGACCCGCGGTGCATACGGCTCGAGCGGCTCCCACCCGACGCTCAGCAGCAGGTGCGCCGACCGCCGCGCACTCTCGAGATCGACACCGCAGAAGCGATCGACGAGCTGCGGGACCGCGTCCGCTCCGACGTGCCGCAGGAGCTTCGCACCGACGGCCTTGATGCGCCGATCGTCGTCCTCGAGCCGCGGGGGTCGGCCTGAGGCCACGCCGGGCCCC
>CAYMRB010000668.1:2853-3719 GCA_964392615.1 uncultured Planctomycetia bacterium
GAGCATCTGGATGAGATGCTCGATTCCGTTCTTTCCGTAGAGCGCGAAGGCCTCGCGGGCCCAAGACAGCTCGTCGGGCGGAAGCTGAAACGGCTTGTTCGGCACCGCCGTCGGGAACTCTCTCCCCAGCGTCCCACGGCCCGCCGGAACCTCTGGCCTCGAGCAGGTCTGCTCGCGCAGCACGCGCACGAGCGCGTCGAGGCCGCGGCGCGAGCGCGTCTTCGCGAGCGCCAATGCCGCCGCGTGCCGCTCGCCCTCGTCGCCCGACGCGAGCCGCTCGATGTGCCGGCTCTCGACGATCCGCGCGCCGACGGGCCACGCGATGGCCACGAGCGTCGCGAGCACCGCGAACGTTCCGAGCGTCCCGGCCACGATGCGTCTCGTGCGACGTGTCAACCGTGCCCTCCTCTCGCCTAGAGGTCAGAACTCCCGCGCGACCTGCGGCCGACCGTGCGGATCGCGCGGATCGACGATCGCCACCCGACGCGGCGCGATCGCTTGCTCCAGAAGCGGTAGATCGAACCAGCCCAGCGCTCCCGGCACGATATGGCCCTGGCGGTTGCGATTCAAGCCATCCGCGACGACCGCGGCCCACGACTCGAGCCCGCCCTCGACGCGCAAGCTCGCGACCGCCGGCTCCATCGCGACCGCCAGAAGTGCCGGCACGCTCGCGCGGCCGCGCGCGACGACGCGAATCGGGAGTTTTTTCTCCCAGACGGCTTGCCCGAATCGGATCGCCGCGCGCAGTGCGTCGGCGCGCAGTCCGGCGAGCGGCTCATCGAGATGAAACGACAGGAACGCGAGCTGCCAGTCGTCGCCCCAGTTCGAACGCACCTTCTTCGGCGCCGTCGCTCTTGCAGCCGGTA
>CAYMRB010000669.1:0-3705 GCA_964392615.1 uncultured Planctomycetia bacterium
CTCCGATTCCGACACCGACTCCGACACCGACTCCGACACCGACTCCGAGCCCGTCCCGACCGTGAGACTTTCCACCGCCCTCGCCTGCCTGCTCCTTCTCGCCTCGCCCCTCCACGCCGACGGCTGGCGCGCCGGTGTCGGCCGCGTCGACATCACGCCCGACGGACCGATCTGGCTCGCCGGCTATGCGGGTCGCCGCGCGCCGTCGACGTCGGTTGCCGGGAAGATCTGGGTCAAGGCGTTGGCGCTCGAAGATGCCGATGGCCGCCGCGCGGTCGCGATCACGAGCGACCTGATCACGATGCCGCGCCGCCTCGCCGAGCCCGTCGCCCGCCGACTCGCCGCGCGGTTTGCGCTGTCGCGCAGCCGCGTGCTGCTATGTGCATCGCACAGCCACTCCTCGCCCGCGCTGGAGGATGGCCTGATCGGCATGTACTTCCTCGACGACGTGAACCTCGCGCGCGTTCGCGCGTACACGGCCCGGGTCGAGGACGCGCTCTACGAGGCAGCTCGAGAAGCTCTCGAGGACCTCGCGCCCGCACAGGTGTCGACCGCCAGCGGCTCGGTCGGATTCGCGATCAATCGCCGTCGCGTCAATCCCGACGACCCGGTCGATCACGAGGTGCCGATCCTGGTCGTCGACTTCGAACGCGACGAAGGCGACAAGGGCCCGCGGCGCGCGGTCGTGTTCTCGTACGCGTGCCACTGCACGACGCTCGCGGGACCGGATCTGTGCGGCGATTGGGCCGGCTTCGCCCAGGACGCGCTCGAGTCGACGGACGACGATCTGATCGCGATGTTCGCGACCGGCTGCGCCGGTGATCAGAATCCCGATCCGCGCCGCACGATGGCGCTCGCGAAACAACACGCCGCGTCGATCGCTGCGGTCGTTCGCAAGACGATGATGGAGGGAGCGCGACAACGCGTCGACGCGAAGATCCGCACGAGCTTCGGCAGGACGTCGCTGCCGCTGGTCCCGGCACCGACTCGCGAGCAGATCGTCGCGCAAACGAAGAGCGGCAATCGCCACCAGGCCGCGCTCGCGCGACGCCTTCTCGCGCAGCTCGACCGGGGAGAGCCGATCGCCGAGGAGCATCCGTGGCCGGCTCAGGTCTGGCGACTCGGCGAGCGCACCGTCGTCGTCGCGATGGCCGGCGAGGTCGTCGTCGACTACTCGCTGCGCCTGAAGCGCGAGGTGCCGCAGCGCGATGGCTTCGAGGGCGCCCGCGTCGCTCCGATCGCGTACGCGAACGATGTTCCCGGCTACATCCCGTCGGAACGCGTGTTGCGCGAGGGCGGCTACGAAGGCAACAGCTCGATGCTGTACTACGGCTTGCACGGCCCGTGGGCGCCCGGCGTCGAAGCGCGCGTGATGTCGCATATCGAGTCGATGCTCGACCTCACCGCCCGCGCCAGCCCGATGCGCGCGTCCGATGCCCAGCCGCTGAAGCGCTTGTGGACCGGCGGCGCGTTCACCGAAGGGCCCGCATTCGGCCCCGACGGCGCGGTGTGGTTCAGCGACATTCCGAACGATCGCATCCTGCGCTGGCACTCCGGCGATGCGACGATCATTCGACGACCGAGCGGCAGGTCCAACGGCCTGATCTTCGACCGCCAGGGCCGCCTGATCGCATGCGAAGGAGCCCGAGGCGGCGGACGTCGCGTGACGCGAACGGAACTCGACGGCACCGTCACCGTGCTGGCCGAACGCGTCGACGGCAAGCGCCTCAACAGCCCGAACGACGTGACCATCGACGCGCGCGGACGCATCTACTTTTCCGATCCGTGCTACGGTCGCGGCGAGCCGCGCGAGATCGAGGTCGAGGCCGTGTACCGAATCGACGCGCCGGGCAAGGTCGTCCGCGTCGTCGATGACGTCGAGCGCCCGAACGGTCTCGCCGTGTCGCCGGACGGTCGCACGCTGTGGGTCTCCGACGCGGGGGCGAAGAAGCTCTGGTGCTATCGACTGCCGGACGAGGGGCGGCCGATTCGCGATCGCCTCGTATTCGATTTCGCGCCGGGCCGCGGCGTCGACGGCATGGAGGTCGATGTCGACGGCAATGTCTGGGCCGCTGCGGGCCGCGGCGCGCTGAGCGGCATCTGGGTGATCTCTCCCACCGGCGAGCTGCTCGACTTCATCGCGACGCCGGAGAACGCGACGAACTGCTGCTTCGGAGGCGACGACGGGCGGACGCTCTTCGTCACCGCCGGCAAATCGCTGTTCACGACGCGCTCTGCCGTCCGCGGCCATCGCGTTCCACCGCGCGCGGATGCCGCCGAGCGAGGCGACGCGGCCGATTCCCGCTGACGCCATGGCGCTCCGACTCATCGACTGCTCGCTCGCAACACCGGAGGAGAACCTCGCGCTCGACGAGGCGCTCCTTCTAGACCTGGACGCGCGCTGCGCCCGGGCGGGCGACGACGAGCGCGAAGCCGCCGAGCCCGGCTGGCTTCGATTCTGGGAAAGCGACCGCTACTTCGTCGTGCTCGGCGTCTCGGGTCGCATGGCGGACGACGTCCATGTCGAACGCTGTCGCGCCGACGGCGTTCCGATCCTGCGACGCGCGTCGGGCGGCGGCACGGTGCTCCAAGGGCCGGGCTGCATCAACTTCACGCTCGCGCTGCCGCTCGCGTCGGACCCGGCGCTCACCGACATCCGCCGATCCTACACAGCGGTCGTCGAACGCACGGGCGACGGGCTCGCCATCGACGGCGTCGCGATGCGCGGCTCATGCGACCTCGCGCTCGACGACGTGAAGTTCAGCGGCAACGCACAGAAGCGGAAACGACACACGCTCCTGCACCAGGGATCGATCCTCTACGACTTCGACCTCGCCCGCATTCCGCGCTATCTCGCCGAGCCGCCGAAGCAGCCGGAGTATCGTCGCCGACGCCGTCACGACGAGTTCGTCCGCAACCTGCCGCTCGACGCGGCGTCGGTGCGCGAGCGCATCCGGAGGACGTGGGGCGCGGAGCCGGTCGCAGAATCGTCGGAGTGGCCGATCGTCGCCGAGCTCGTCGCGTCGAAGTACGGCCGCGCGGAGTGGACGGAGCGGTTCTGACGCCGAATCCGCGCTACTCCATCGCTCCCACGGGCTCGAGTCGCAGCGTGATCGTCCCGGCGACCTTTTGCCGACTGTGCCGCGAGCCGATCCGCACCACGAGCGTGCGCCGCTCCTGCTGGACGTACTCGATCGGCACGCCCCGGTCACCGTCGAACCAGCCCTCTCCGCGCACGGAGAAATCCTCGAAAAGGACCGTCATCGGCTCCTGCGTGACCGTATCCGTGTCGAGGAACTTGCGCACGTCGATGCGATGACGCTCCCGCCCGCCGCGACGGAAGAGCCCCGCGTACGTCGACGTCCGCCTCACCTCGAGCGCTCCGAACGGATGCTCGCGACGCGCGCTCCGCGTCCACTCGTCGCCAGGCTCCACCAACCCCTCGGGCAGCGAGCCGAACGACTCGAGACTTTGACGCCAACCGTCTGTCGTGAAGAGCCGCGGCAGCGTGACGAGCTTCGCAGCTTGCGTCGCGTCGAGAATCGCTGCGGGAGGTACGACCTCGACGATCTCGCCGAGCGAGTCGATCCGCAGCCGCGAAGTCCCGCCGACCAGCGCCCGCGCCACGCGCAGCATCAACGGACGCCTGTCCGACTCCGACTCCGACTCCGACTCCGACTCCGACGCCGACGCCGACGCCGACGC
>CAYMRB010000670.1:0-3703 GCA_964392615.1 uncultured Planctomycetia bacterium
CACCTCGCCGACGATGCGGACCGCCAGGCCCGGACCCGGGAAGGGCTGTCGGTGGATCAGCTCGTCCGGCAGGCCGAGCTCCGCTCCGATGCGCCGCACTTCGTCTTTGAACAGGAAGCGCAGCGGCTCGATGAGGCGGAAGCCGAGCTCCTCCGGCAAGCCGCCGACGTTGTGGTGGCTCTTGATCGTGGCCGACGGGCCGCCGATCGGGCTCACGCTCTCGATGACGTCCGGGTACAACGTGCCCTGCGCGAGGAACTCGATGTCGGCGATGTTCGCCGCCTCGCGCTTGAAGACCTCGATGAACTCGTGCCCGATGCGCTTGCGCTTCTCTTCCGGGTCGGTGACGCCCTCGAGCTGGCCGAGGAACGCGTCGGTCGCGTCCGCGACGTGCAGGTTCAGCTCGTAGTGCTTCTCGAACGTCTCGACGACCTGCTCGCGCTCGCCTCGGCGCACCACGCCGTTGTCGACGAAGATGCAGTGGAGCCCGTCGCCGATCGCGCGATGCAGCAGAAGGGCGACGACGCTCGAATCGACGCCGCCCGACAGGCCGCAGACGACGCGCCGATCGCCGATCTCCTCGCGCAGCGCGCGGATCGTCTCCTCGGTGAACTGCGCGAGCGACCAGTCGCCGTGGCAGTCGCAGATCTCGAAGAGCCAGTTCGACAGCATCCGCGCCCCCTCGGGCGTGTGTGCCACCTCGGGGTGGAACTGGATGCCGCGGAAACCGCTCGGGCGGTGCCACACCGCCGCGTAGGGGGAGTTTCCGGAAGTCGCGGTCGTCACGAAGTCGTCGCCGAGACCGGCGACCTTGTCGCCGTGGCTCATCCAGACCTGCGTCGCGCGTTGGACGCCGGCGAACAGCGGGTCCTGCTCGCCCTCGCCCGCGATCGAGATCGTCGTGTCGCCGTACTCATGACTCGTCGACGGCTGCACGCTGCCGCCGAGGATCTCGCAACCGAGTTGCATGCCGTAGCAGATGCCGAGAATCGGCACGCCCAGCTCGAACAGCCCAGGATGGCAGCGCGGCGCTTCGGACTCGTACACACCGGCCGGGCCGCCGGAGAGCACGATGCCCTTCAGCGGACGTGTCACGAGGTCGTCCGGCGGTGTGTCGTGCCGCAGGATCTCGCAATAGACCTCGTGCTCGCGGATGCGGCGAGCGATGAGTTGGGTGTACTGGGACCCGAAGTCGAGAATCGCGATGAACTCAGCCACGGTGGCTTCCTCGCGCGGTGGGGGTGATGTGGACGTTTCCTGGCGCGGGGCGGGCTACTGCCGATCCGAGCCCGACTCGAGGACCGGCTCCTGATACGACAACAGGCCATGGACCGAACCCTCGCGCTGCGCCGACGGTGAACGCCGCTCGTAGCGGAGGTCGCCCGACTCGACCGCATCGTGAAGCGAAACGATCGAGCGGCAGCCCATGTCCTGGAACGCTTGGCGCAGGCTCTGCACGATATACGGCACCAGATCGTAGAGCGTGCCCTTGTCGACGACGACGCCGGAGACGCCCTGCGCGACCTTGATCTGGTTGCGCGAGTACATATAGCGCTTGCCGCCGCCGCGCTCCATCGCCTCGATCGACGCCATGCCGCGGTACTTCTTCACGCGCATGCCGTCCTTGTAGAAGTACTCGCCGGGGGCTTCCTGCGTGCCGGCGAAGAGCGAGCCCATCATGCCGACGCTCGCGCCGACCGCGAGCGCCTTCGCCAGCGCGCCGGTGTTGCCGATGCCGCCGTCGGCGACGACCGGAATGTCGCGTTCGCGGCAGTATCGGAAGCATCGATAGATCGCCGTGGCCTGCGCGCGGCCGACGGCCATCGTGTCCTGCGTGATGCAGATCGATCCCGGTCCCATGCCGACACGGACACCGTGCGCGCCTGCATCGACGAGATGCTCGCACTGCCGCGCCGTGACGACGTTGCCCGCGAGGATGTCGATGTGCGCGTACTCGCTGCGGATGTGCTCGATCATCTCGATCTGAAACGTCGAGTCGCCCTGCGCGGCGTCGATCACGATGAGGTCGACGCCGGCCTCGACAAGGCCGGCGAGCCGCTCGCGATCCGCATCGCGCGTCGAGACCGCGGCGCCGACGCGCAGCTGCTTCGACTCGTCCTTGCACGCGTCCGGGTAGTCGCGGTTCTTCTTCAGGTCGGTGCGCGACACGAGCGACACCAGCCGTCCGGAGCCGTCGACGATCGGCAGCTTGCCCTTCTTCGAGTCCCGCAGGATGCGGTTGGCCTCCATCAGCGTGATGCCCTCGTGCGCGGTGACGACTTCGGTGACCATCACCTCGCGCAAGGGGCGCGTACGGTCCTTCTCGAAGTCGATGTCGCGGTTCGTGACGATCCCGATGACGCGACCGTGACGCGTGCCGTCCTCGGTGATCGGGATGCCGGTGAACCCCTCGGTCTCGTGGATGCGGTCGATGTGCGCGATCGTGTCATCCGGTCCGAGCACGACGGGATCGGTGATGAAGCCGTTCTCGAAGCGCTTGACCTTGCGCACCTCCTCGATCTGGACGTGCGGCTCGTTGTTGTAGTGGATGATCCCGATGCCGCCGAGCAGAGCCATGCCGATCGCCATGCGGCTTTCGGTCACCGTGTCCATCGGCGACGACACGATCGGGCTCTTCAGCGGGATGCGTTGCGTGACCCGCGTCGTCAGATCGACGTCGGTTGCCGCGAAGTCGATGTGGCCCGGCAGGACGATGAAGTCCTGATACGTCAGACCCTCGCCCCGCTCGAAGATGGCACTGGCCGACTCCCCGTCCATCGCGTCTCCTCCTCGGGTTTCGGAGGCCCCGGTCGCGTAGGCTCCCGTTCCTTTCGCAGGCTCTGCCTGGCGGTTCTCCTCGACCGACGATCGGTCGCCCGCGCGCCGCCGGCCGCTCGTCAGCGCTGGCCAGAGCCTGCCGTTCGCCCCAAGTCCTGATTTTATAAGGCCTTAGGGTGTCTTGAATCGCTCCAGTATAGAAGGGCCCATAAGGAAATCAAGGGTGAATTCGAAACCTGACTGCTGCGGCGGACCGGCGGGGCGCGCGCGGCGGCGGCCTGGCGGGGCGCGGGCGCCGGCGTCGCGGCCGCACGCGAAAACAGATTGACGGGCTCCCGGGGGGCTCCTATCATCGCGCGGCCTGAAAGCTCTTGTGAAATACCGAGTTACGCACGCCTCGAGGGCGCCGACGGGTTTTCGGCCCAAGCTTCCCGGCCGGTCGGTCGATGTCCTTCGATGGGCGTTCGAGCCGCATAGAAGGGACACGACCGAGCGATGACTGACAGCGACAACCCCGCCGCCCCCGAACCTTCCGGTAACTCAGGTCCGGACGGTGCCGAGAAGCTCGCCGCCGGCGACCTGGCCGCCGTCGAGCATCTCCGCACGAGCTACGAGCGCATTCGAGCCGAGCTCGCGAAGGTCATCGTCGGGCAAGATGAAGTGCTCGAGCAGATCCTGATCTCGATCTTCGCGCGCGGGCATTGCCTGCTCGTCGGCGTTCCCGGCCTCGCCAAGACCCTGATCATCAGCACGCTGGCGCGTTCCCTGTCGCTGTCGTTCTCGCGCATCCAGTTCACGCCCGACCTGATGCCGTCGGACATCACGGGAACAGAGGTCATCCAAGAGGACAAGTCGACCGGCGAGCGCCAGTTCCGCTTCCTCGAGGGGCCTGTGTTCGCGAACGTCATCCTCGCCGATGAGATCA
>CAYMRB010000671.1:0-3687 GCA_964392615.1 uncultured Planctomycetia bacterium
ACCGGCAACGAGCGGTTCAAGAACCGTCTCGCCGCCGAGACGGACCACGGCGTCGTGAAGTACAACCTGACCGACCCTCAGGACAGGTCGTACTATCAGATCGGGTTCGATATCGCCGCGTTCGCCGGCGTGGGCATCGACCTCGATCTGTTCCAGTTCCTCGATCTGACGCTGGGCCTGTTCGGGCTCGACATCGCTCGCGACGATCAGCGGCACGAGGATGTGCCCGATGTCGATGGGCCGCGCTACGAGGAGATCAGCGATCTCCCCGTCACGAAGGCCTGACGACTCGGATCGCCCTCGGACTGCCGCTAGCAGGCCGTTGAAGAAGGGCTCCGATCGCGCCGAATTGCCTTCTTCAACGGGCTGCTAGCAGACAGCGCGGACCCGCACATGGCGGGGGGCCGCGCTGTCCGCGTACGCGAGGGGTAGCTGCCCCGATCGAACCGCTGGGCGGTCGATCAGTGGTCGAGCTCCTTCGGGTACTCTTCCATGTCGAACACGATGCGATCGATGTCGACGTGGAACTCGTGCAGATCGCTGAGGAACTTGTTGATCCGACGCTTGTGATGCGGCCAGCTCCAGATCACCGGATCGGTCGTCATGCAGCCGACGGGCGCCAGCATCGCGAGGAGGCCGATCGCGAGGAGCACTTTCCTGAGCATATTCCTTCTTCCCGTCGCGAAACGGACGGGTCTCCTTACGTGGGACGTGTCGACGATTTCGGAGGGCGAGCCATGCCGCACAGTGTTCGAGCCTGTCTGGAGCCCGTACACAGGGGACCTCGAACACATGCGGCATTCGCGGTCCGCGAGAGATCGGCAGCCGAGACCTGCCGGCCGGCCCCTGCAGCCGCGGGCGGCGTGCATAGACACAAACCAACTCAGCCTGGCAAGCTCAAGAATCTACCGATCGACGCGGGACACCCTCCCGGCGTCATCGACGTATCCCGTTGCTTCTTTCTTTCCGAGTCTTACTCTCGGCCTTCTCTCTCGGCTAGAGAATCGCGTTCTATTCTGCAGGCCATG
The DNA here is from genome assembly GCA_964392615.1 of uncultured Planctomycetia bacterium. GTDB lineage: Bacteria > Planctomycetota > UBA8108 > UBA8108 > UBA8108 > CAYMRB01. The sequence continues at coordinate 1,029 of CAYMRB010000671.1, forward strand.
TTCCGGTATGTCAAGCGCTGCCGTGGCCTCTGTAAGTCATTGGTTTGCAGTACTTTGAGAACGCGTTTCGTTCGAATGCACGACGCTGCAGTCGAACGTTTGCGCCGGCGGCGATCTTGTTGCACGATAGGGGCCTTTGTCGCGGCGCCCGGGGGGCGCCGTGTCTCCTTTATGCAGCGTCACTGTCGATGACCCAGCGCAAGTCCTCACGCGAGGTCCGTTCCGCCCGGACGACCGGGGCCGGCTCCCGCCGTCCCGCGGCGCCCGTCCGTGTCTCCCGCCCTGTCGCACGCCGCATGAAATCGTGGCGGCTGAAGTCGGACGACCTGCGCTGGCGGTGTGATCCCGCGCAGTTCGATTTCCGCACGACGAGGGAGGTCGAGCCCGCGAATCTGCTCTTGGGCCAGCGCACGGCCGTCGGCGCGCTGGAGATGGGGCTCGCCCTCGACGGGCCGGGATACAACCTCTTCGTGTGCGGTATCAACGGCACGCGCAAGATCTCCGTCGCGGAGGAGCTCGTCCGCTCGCGGCTGCGCGGCACGGTCTCGGTGCCGGATCGCTGCTACGTCCAGAACTTCGCCGATCCTCGTCGGCCGCGGCTGCTCGAGATGACTCCGGGCAAGGGGCCGCGGCTGCAGAAGGATGTAGCGGGGCTCCTGACGCGCCTGCAGGTCGATCTCGACAAGGTCCCGGAGAGCAAGTGGCGCGTGCGAGCCGACGCCACCCTCGCGGCGCGACTGCCGAAGCTGCTCGACCGATACAGCGCCGATCCGCCGGTGTGCGAGTGGCTGCTCGAGTGGCGGCGGGAACTCCTGCGCACGATTCGTCATCTCGCGCTCGAGGACTTCGAGGTCAACTCGCTCGGTCAGCCGGCGCGGACGCGAGGTCGCCGGGTCGTCGTCGAGACGCAGCCGACGTACGCGAACCTCTTCGGCTGGATCGGCCGGCGCGCCATCGGCGATCAGCAGCCCGTGCCGCACTTCACCGAAATCCGTCGCGGCTCGTTCCTCGAGGCGGACGGCGGCGTGCTGATCGTCGACGCGATCGAGCTCTTGAACCACCACGGTGCGTGGGCGGCGCTCGAGAACTGTCTGAAATACGGCACGCTCGAGTTCCACGAGGCCGATCCCGCGCACGGATCGCGCACCGGTGCGTTGAAGCCGGAGCCGATCCCGGTGCGGGTCAAGGTCGTCCTCGTCGGCGACTTCGCTCTGCACGACTATCTTTTCGACGTCGATCCGGCGTTCGCCGAGGTCTTCAAAGTCCGCGTCGACTTCCCCTCGGAGATGGATCTCACGCAGCGCACGCTGCGCCGCGACTACCCCGCGCTCGTCGCGTCGATCTGCGAGACGGCCGAGTTGCGTCCGGTGGCTGCCAGCGGCGTCGCGCGCGTTGTCGAGTACGCCGTGCGTCGAGCGGGGCGCAAGAACAAGGTGACGACGCACGCGTCGGACATCGAGGATCTGCTGCGCGAGGCCGACTACTGGGCCACGAAGTCTTCGCGCCGCACGATCATCGCCGCCGACGTCGATCACGCGATCGAGGCCGCCATCGACCGCGTCAACCTCGTCGAGAAGCGCATCGCCGAGATGATCGCCGACGGGACGATCCTGATCTCGACGCAGGGCAGCCGCGTCGGCCAGGTCAACGGCCTCGCGATCTGGGACATGGGCGACTACTTCTTCGGCAAGCCGTCGCGCATCACCGCCGAGACTTCCGTCGGGCAGGGCGGCATCATCAACATCGAGCGCGAGTCGGGCTTCAGCGGTCGCAGCCACGACAAGGGCGTGCAGATCCTCGCGGGCTATCTGCGCTCGCGCTTCGCCCAGAACCGGCCGTTGAGCCTCACCGCGAGCGTGTGCTTCGAGCAGTCGTACTCGGGCATCGATGGCGACAGCGCGTCGGCGACGGAGATCTACGCCATTCTGTCGAGCCTCTCCGGCCTGCCGATCCGCCAGGACGTCGCGGTGACGGGCTCGGTGAGCCAGAAGGGTGACGTTCAGCCGATCGGCGGCGTCAACGAGAAGATCGAGGGCTTCTTCGACTGCGTCATGGCGGGAACGCCGAGCGGTCGCGAGGGAGTCATCATTCCGGAGAAGAACGTCGCCGACCTGATGCTCCGCCGCGACGTCGTGCAAGCGGTCGAGCGCGGCCGATTCCACATCTACGCGATCGACGCGATCGAAGAGGGCATCGAGATCCTCACCGGCGTCGAGGCCGGCGAGCGCGGCGACGACGGTCGGTACCCGAAGAGCTCGGTGTTCCGGCGCGTCGACGATCGCCTCGAGGAGATCGCGTCGGACCTGCGCCGCTATCGCTCCGTCGACAACGGGAGCGACGTCGAGCAGAACGGCTGCTGACGCCTCGCGGACGGCAGCTCGGGTGGGTGAGGCACGTGCCCCGTCCGGACGCCAGCGGGACGGCGACGGACCGGCGCGATGCGTTATGCTGTCGGCAGCACGCTGTCGCGATCCCGTGCCACGCCGCTCGAGAAGGAACATAACGGTCATGAACGCGAGACGGTCCTTCACCGCCCTGCTCGTCGTCCTGTCCTGTAGCCTCGGTTTCGCCGATCCACCCTCGAAAGACTACCCTCTTTTCTGGGCGGATGAGTTAGACGGCAAGAAGCTCGACCTGAAGAAGTGGTGATACCGCCAGC
>CAYMRB010000672.1:0-3653 GCA_964392615.1 uncultured Planctomycetia bacterium
ATCCGGACCTTCCATACGGAGGACTACCTGAACGCTCTCCGAGCGGCGAACCGACACTCGCGTCATCGGGAGCGCGCAGCGTCCGCTCCGATAGGCGCAGAGGACGAAAGGTACGCCGAGAGTTCGCGGTCGCGAGGCGTTTTTCTCAGTTCGTCCGTCCCCAATCCGCACCCTCCGGGTAATCTAACTTCTTGGGCCGAATGCTCCGCTGGTCGGGGCGCGGCTCGTTGCGGGCTGCGCGTTCCGGTCCCCCACTGGCGGCGATCGGATTCGGTCAGGTCGTGCTGAACCGAACCCAACAGTCCGTTGAAGAAAGGCGATTCGCCGCGATGGCGGCCATCTCGCCCAGGGTCTTCGTTGTCAGAACTCGACGACGCTCCGCCTTGCCTGCGTTCTGACTGACGCCTCGATCCTGGAAGAGATAGCTCACCCTCGCGCTCGGAGCCCCCTTCAACGGACTGCTAGCTGTCCCCTCATGAGGAGGTCGTCGCATGCAGAGAATCATCCGAAGTGACCCGTGCAGCCAGCGATCGCTCTCGGGCGCGCTCATGGCTCTCACACTCTTGATAGGTGCAAGCCTGAGTGCTTCGGTTCCTCAACTCGACGTCATCGTCTACGGCGACCTCGGGCCGTCCGACGTCGAGCTCGTAGCGGCTAGCTGGGCGCGCGGCAGCGCGGGGGCCAGGCTCTTCAGCGACGGAACGTATCGCATCGACGTTCCCGTGGATTCCTCGAGCGGTGGTGCCGGCGCGGGTCGCCCGTTCGCCGCTCACGAGGGAGAGACTGTTGACGTCCTGGTCAACGGCGAGCGAGTCGAGAGCTTCGTGATCTCGGCGCCCGGCCAAGTGGTCCGCATCGATGTCGGATCGGGTGACGGCGCCGATCGGTTTCGTCGAGCCGACTCGAACGACGACTCCGCTGTCGACATCGCCGATGCCATATTCTCGCTCGGGTTCATGTTTGGAGGAGCCGGGCAACCGACCTGTCTCGACGCGCTCGACGCGAACGACGACGGAGAAGTAGATCTCTCGGACCCCGTGCTCACGCTCGGCTTCGTGTTCCTCGGAGCAGCGCCGCCTCCTAGTCCGGGAACAGTGGACTGCGGGACGGATCCGACCCCGGACTCGCTGGCGCGCTGCTTCCAGGTGAGCTGCGGTCGGGAATCGGACGAAGCTCACGGGGAAGGCGGCGTTGCGGCGCTCGCGGCCGGAAACAACGACAGCGAGGACGACAGCGGCGGACGCGGCGCGAAGAGGCGCACCTCACCGGGCGCGGAGCGTCACATCGTTCGGCACGGCGCGGCCCGGGCGCTCGCTCGCGCGAAACGTGACACTCGTGAGCTGCTCGGGCAGGCAGTTCTCGCCGGGCATCTCCGTCTTGCGCCTGGCGAAGTCCGGTTCGGCTCCGTTCAGGTCGGACGCCACGACCTCAAGACGGTCGTCGTGCACAACCCGATGCCCGTCGATGCGACGCTCGAGGGAATCGTCGCCGAAAGCGTGGACTTCGCTCCACTGAGCGGGCGATGCATCGTTCCAGCGGGAGGATACGCGGCGATTCCGGTGCTCTTCGCGCCCGCGGCAGAGGGGGCCCGGGACTCTCGCCTCGTTCTGGCGCCGGGAGTCGTGGTTCCTCTCTCGGGTCACGGCAGTCGGACGAGGCCCCATGCTCGACTCGGAAGCGCGTACCTCTCGAGTGCTTCGCGGACAGCCGGCGAGCCGCTCGTCGTGCCCGTGACCCTCGCGAGCTTGCCCGCGGGAAGCGAGGTCGAGATGCGCTGGCGCCACCCGCACGAGGTCGTCGACATTACCGCGCTCTACCGCCGCGACGGTGACAAGAACGCGAAGACGGACATCGACTTCGACATCAAGCTCGGCGTCTTGACGGCGACGGTGAATCTTGGGCCCGACGAGACTGGCCTCGACGCCAGCTTCGACCTAGTTCCCGTCGACGCTACCGCGGTCGAAGCCTCGGCGTTTCCCCTCGTCTGGGAGTCGCTCCACGTAGCGAGTCAACCGGATCTCGATAGCGAGGAGCTGGTCTTCGGTCACGGCGACCTCGTCACGGGAGACGTGAGGCTGGATCTCGGCGGCGAGGAGCTCGTCGAATTCGATGAGCTGCTCGGAGTCTTGCGCTCGCTCGAGTCGGATGCGTCCGCGGTCGACACCTCGTCCTGGGATGTCAACGAGGATGGTCGACTCGACGCGGAGGAGATCGCCGCCGGGATCGTCGAGATCCTCGAAGAGGGAGAGAGCGATGGGTAGTCGGATCACCCTCGCGAGCGCGGTGGCGCTCGCCCAGTTACTCCTGTCCGGCTGCGGCTGGGACCAAGACGGTCCGCCCGCCGTGGCCCACGTCGACGGCAAGGCGATTTCGGTCCACGAGTTTCAGTCCGAGGTGGAGCGTCGCGGCCAGCGGCATCCGGGCCTCTACGAGGACGCGGCGGCTCGCCGCGCCCTCCTCGACGAGATCATCCTGTTCGAGTCGTACCACGCTCGAGCGCGAGAAGCCGGCTTCCACGAGGACCCGGAGCTCGTCGACAGCTTTCGAAAGATGGTGGTCAGCAAGTTCCGCGAGTCGCGACTCGCCGACGCCGAGACGAGCGCCGAGATCTCCCGAACCGAGGTCGAGCGCTACTACCGCGAGAACAGCGACGATTATCGCGTGCCGGGAGCGCGAAAGGCCGCGGTCGTCTTCGTTGCCGTGCCGGCGCACGCTGACGAGCCAGCGCGACGGGATCGCGAGCGCCGAGCGCAGGCCGCGCGAGCCGAGGCGATCGCGCTCGGCTCGAGTGTTCGGCACTTCGGCGACGTTGCGCGGCGCTTCTCCGACGACGCGACGAGCCGCTACGTCGGAGGCGAAGTCGGTTGGCTCGACCACGACTCTCGTTTCGAGCCGGCGGTGCTCGATGCTCTCACCGCGCTCGGCTCCGAGAGAGACGTCAGCCCGGTGATTCACGGAGCGAAGGGGCTCTACCTCGTCAAGCTGATCGAGATGCGGCCACAGCGGCTTCGCTCGTTCGCCGAGTGCCGAGCCTCGATCAGACATCAGCTCGCGTCGGACAGGAAGAGACAGCACCGAGAGGATCTAGATCTACAGGTGCGCGAGAACACGTCGATCGAGATCGACGAAGAGACTCTATCGACGGTTTCTGCGCCGAGCTCACTCGCCGAAGCGAGATAGAGACCGGCGCTCTCGATGCGCAGGACGAAAGCGGCGCCAGCCCTCTCCTCCCGCGGACCCGATTTGCCTTCAACTCCGCCATTACGGCTGCTGGAGCGTCCAGAATGACTCAACTCAGACAAACACGACGCAGCGCCAAGACCATCGCGCTGGCCGTCGCCCTCCTCGGGCTCGGGGTCACCAGCTCGACGTCAGTGCGAGGCGACGATCAGGTGATCGCCCTTCACGACGGATGGAACGCGGTCTACCTCGAAGTTCAGCCCGATCCGAACGATCCGGAGACCGTGTTCGGCGGGATCACCGGGCTCCAGAGCGTACGCGCCTGGATTCCGCCGACGTCCGCCCAGCAGTACGTCCAAGCTGTGGACGAACGACCCTGGAAGCGCGACGGCTGGTTCGTCTACTTTCTGCCGTCGCTTCCGCAGTCTGCAGTGAACGACCTTCTCGCCGTCCACTCGAACCGCAGCTACCTG
>CAYMRB010000673.1:0-3653 GCA_964392615.1 uncultured Planctomycetia bacterium
GTCGGAGTCGGAGTCGGAGTCGGAGTCGGAGTCGGAGTCGGAGTCGGAGTCGGCGACGCGTTTCGTCCGCCCGTCGTCGGACACTCGCCTCTTCTCCGCGTGCGATCCGCCGGCGTTGCTCCTCGGCGACGCGGCGTTTGCCGTGATGCGGGGGCGGCGGCGGGAGATCGTCGTCGAGTGGGCCGCGGCGTCGGCTGCGGATCTTCGCCCGCTCGTCACCGGTCGCTGGGAGTACGCGGTCGGCGGCGGTTGGCGGTCGCTGCCCGTCGAGCTCGCGGCGACGGAGGACACGTCCGGGGCCGCGATCCTCCGGCTGCGGGCGCGCGGGCCGTTGCCGGACATGGCGGTGCGCGCGATCGATGGCGCCGAGCTGCCGTGGTGGCGATGGATCGCATCCGGTGACGTTGGCGCGTCCGTGGATGAGCTCGTGCTTCCGGAGCCCCGCATCGCGTGGTCGTCCGAGCCCGACATGGAGGGCGGTGCGCTGCCCCGTCCGGTCGCGCGACTTCTCGTTGCGTCCGATGCGGCGGCCTCGTTCCGGCCGCACGGTTGCGTGGATCGCTCGCTGCCGACGGATGGCAGCGTCGACGTGGGGGCCGTCGTTCGCGCCGCGACCGTGCCGACGGTGATGCTCGGCTTCGACCGGCCGTTCTCGACGTCGCTCTACTGGCAGCTGACGGGTGGCGCGCAGCGCGCTTCGAGCGCGGAGCCTGCCTCCGTCGTCTGGGAGTACTCGACCGCCGCCGGCTATCGCGAGCTCGAGCTCGAGGACGGCACGGAAGGCCTCGCGCGCAGCGGAACGACCGCGTGGCGCGCGCCGGCCGACTGGGTGCCGATCGAGGCGTTCGGCCGTCGGCTCGCATGGGTTCGAGCGCGCCCGGCGCCCGGCGCGCAGCTTTCGCCCGTGGCGGCTGTCGGCGTCTGGCCGCAGGCGGTCGAGGTCGTCGAGGGACGCGGGCTGCGCGACTGCGCGGCGCGCGTCGAGCTCGATGGTTCCAGCGATGCCGTCGTCGGAACGCTCCTCGGAATCGCGGTCGAGGCCGAGCCGTTCGACGTTCTCGAGGTCGAGGCGCGACCCGGCGAGTGGACGCGGCTCGATCGTTGTGACGCCTTCGCCGTCGGCGTGCCCGAGCCCGGCTGGTTTCGCCTGCGGCGGACAGCCGAGGGCGGGCTGCGCGTCGAGCTGCCCGCGTCGTTCGCCGGCGGGGGGTGCGTCGCCGCGCGGGTGCCGGCGGTTCGCGTCGGCCTGGCCCCGGCCGTCGGGGCAGGAGATCGAGAGGGCGTGCCGGCGGGGACGCTCGACGTCCTCGAGGCCGACCTGCCGGAGGTCGCCGGCGTCGCGCAACCGCTCGGAGTCACCGCGGGCGCGCCGGTCGTCGACGCGGCTGCCCGGATCGCGCGCCTGCGCGCCGAGTGGCTCGTGTCGGGTCGCGCCGTGACGGCGGACGACTTCCGCCGCCTGGCGTGCGCGTTCGATCCGGATATCGCGCGCGTCGAGGTCGTCGTCAGTGCCGAGCGGCCGTGGGAGACGTGGGTCGTCGTGTGCGGCGCCCGCGACGTCGGCTCCCGCCGTCTCGCTGCGCTCGAGCGTTACCTCGAGCCGCGGGTCCTGGTCGGCACGACCGTCCGGGTCGTCAAGCCGTGCGCGTTGCCGTTCTCGATCGAGATCGCGGCGGACGCCGACCGGAACGCGTTCGAGGGTGCGCTGCGGAAGCTGCTCGATCCGCTCACGGGCGGGCTCGACGGCGTCGGATGTCCATTGGGAAAGGACTTGCGGTTCGCGGGGCTCGAATCCATCATCGCCCGCGCTCGAGAGGGCTGTGGAGTCGAGGGGATCGTCGCCGAGACTCGATTCCGCACGATCGAATCCGCGCTACAGGACGGAGAGTCGCTCGATCCCCCCATCGGACTGCCGGTGTTGGTCGCCGTCTGCGCGTTCGGCGACACGCCGAGTGACGGGAAGGAAGCCGCGCCCGAGGGCGCCGACGGCAGGACAGAGATGGTCGACACTTGATGCCCGACGTGCGCGGCGCGAATCCCGATCCAGCGGTCGACACGGCCCGTGTCGATTCGCCCAGGGCGCCTGACCTGTTCGGCGCGTTGCCTCTCGCGGTGCGCCGCGAGGGCGGGGACGACTTGCGCGCCTATCTGGGCTCGGCCGACGACGCGTTTCGGGGCGTGGGCGCGGCGCTCGGCTCGGCGCGCGCGCAGTTGCGGAGCGGGCTCGCCGTCGCCAGCCGCGCGCTGGCATCGCGTTCCGCGGCAAGGCACGCGTTCGATCTGGCCGCATGGTTCGGCGCCCGTGGCATCGCGGCGCCCAGGGTGTGGTCCGGCGTCCGACTGCGTCCGCTCGAGAGCCCTTCGGAGGACGCGCGGGTCGACGGTGATCAGGCGTTCGTGCTCGAGGCGCCCGGTGGCCGCGGCAGCGCGGTCTTCGCCTGGGAGCGCGGCGAGGCGGAGCCGGCGTCCGACGTCGTGTTGCCGCCAGGGCTCGTTCCCATCGGCGTCGAGGTACAGGCGTTTCTGTGCGCGAGCTGGCCCGCTACGGGGCATCCCCTGATCGGCTGGCGACTTGAGGGACGGCTCCTGGGCTGCCGTTCAGACGCGGGATCCGGCGCCGGCCATCCGGCGCTCGTCAACACAGGGAGTGCGTGAGGATGAGCCACGAAGTCCGGCTCTTCGGTCTCTCGGACTTGGGACAGGTTCGCGAGGAGAACCAGGACTCGCTGCGGTTCGAGTCGCCCGAGGACGAGGACCGCCGCCGTCGCCGCGGCGATCTACTGGTCGTGGCCGACGGGATGGGCGGACTCAAGGATGGCAAGATCGCGAGCCGGTTAGCCACCGATCGCATCGCTCGGGACTTCTACGAGTCCGAGGGCGAGCCGTCCCAGGCGCTGCTCGCGGCCGTTCAAGCGGCCAATCGGGACATCTTCGAGTACGCGCAGGTCCAGGGCGGCGGCCAGCCGATGGGGTCGACGTGCACGGCGCTGGCCGTGCTCGGCGACAAGGCGTTCGTCGCGCAGGTGGGGGATAGCCGCGCGTATCGGTATCACCGCGGCGAGATCCGCCAGGTGACGCGGGATCACTCGCTCGTGCGGGAGCTGCTCGATCGGGGCGAGATCGAGAAGGACTCGGTGCAGTACACGTTCCACCGCAACGTGCTGACTCGCGGGCTCGGCTTGCGGCACGAGGTAGACGTCGACCTCTTCGAGCTGACGGACGTCGAGTCGGGTGACCTGTTCATCCTGACGTCGGACGGACTCCACGAGCTCGTGACCGAGGGCGAGTTCCTCGCGGGTATCGGGCGACATCGGGACGATCTGAACGCGTTCGCGCAGGGGCTCATCGACTTGGCCAACGAGCGTGGCGGCAGCGACAACATCACGGCCGGACTCGCCGCGATCGGGCCGGTCGCTCCGCCGCTGACCCGCGGCGAGCCGGGTGACTCGACGGAGATCTTGGCGGTCGGAGACGAGGCCGAGAGCAGAAGCTCGGCGTCCGAGGGCAAGGGGTGCCTCGGGGCGATCGTCGTGCTCGGCGCGCTCGCAGCGGTAGCCGCCGGGGCCGTCGGCGCGATGGTCATCTAACCTAGGAGCCTTGTCTCGGAAAGACGCTCGACGCAGCTGAGGGCTTTCCAGCGCTCCATTAGGGCC
>CAYMRB010000674.1:0-3642 GCA_964392615.1 uncultured Planctomycetia bacterium
CGAGGGCGTTCGCCTCGGACAGAAACACGCCCCGCTTGAGCGGCAGCGCGCGTCCGAAGAGCTCCTTCACGGATTGCAGGTGAGCGCGGAAGTCGTCGACCGACTTGCGGCGCCACGTGACGTCCTCGTACAGCGTGCAGAACTCGCACTTGCCGTAGCGGCAGCCGGTCGTCACCTGCAAGATGAGCGAGCGGTAGCAATCGGGCGGCAGGATGCCGAGTGGGTCGTACGTGTCGAGGAATCGCTCGCTCTCGGCTGCGAGGCGCGGCGGGTCGTATCGGGCCGCGCGCTCGAGCGTCTCCCTCGCCTGCTGCGAAGCACTCGGTGTGCCCGGCTTCGCCACGACGGCTTCATCGCGCAACTCCTCGAGCGCATCGACGACCGCGCGATGAACGGTGTCGAAGAGCGCTGCGGTCTCCTCCTTCCCGAAGGGGCCGCTCGGAGGTGCGCCCGAGCCGCGCCAACGCGACGGTACCTTGCGCAGGACCCGTCCGTCCATGCCGCGCTGGTAGTTCGTGCCGTCCACGAACGCGCGGCGCAATCGCCCCTCGAGGTCGAAGTGAATGACGACGTCGGCGCCTCGGTGCAGCGTGAACGTCGCATCGCCGAGCGTCCAGAACCACGTGTTGCGTGGCACCGGCCACTCGAGCCACGCGCTGAAGCTCGGGGCATCGCGCAGGTGCGCGCGTTCGTCGTGCGGCGCGTTCGAGGCCGCATCGCCGGTCGATCGGTCGTCTCTTGTCATGGCAGTCGCACGGTTTTCGTGCCTGTCGTCGTTTGCACCTGCAGGCCGCCGTCGACGGGCTTCACGCTGCGTACCGCGCTCGAAGCGCCAGAGGAGACGATTTCGATGAGGACGCGGAACAACGCTTCGCTGTCGGTGCGACGCACGACGATGAGGGGCACGCGATCGCGCGCCGGGTTGCCCGGACCGACGCCGGTGAACACCTCGCTGCCCCGCTCGCCGATGCAGCGCAGATGGACCTCGCCCGTCGTGCGCGGCGAGCGCCAGGAAGGCAGCGTCCGCGTATCGTCGCGGACCGTCCACGTGGCGACCACATCGTGGGCCGTTGTGCCGTGGCGTACTTCGTCGGGCACGTCGTAGCCGTTACGCGTTCCGAACACGTCTCGTTTCGTGACAGGTGCAAGCGTCGCGCCTTGCACCGAGAGCTCGCCGAAGCCATGCCACGCCCAGTCGAAGGTCGATTCCTTCGACGCCGCGAGTCGGTCCAGTATGACGACCCAGCCCTCGTCGGCTGCGAACACGCCGCGTTGCCAGCGCACGCCGGGGTTGGCCGTGTCGGCTGACGCGATCGCGTGGCGCACCGGGCCATCGGCGCGGAACGACAACAGCTTGCCGGTCGTCGCGCGTTGCGAACGGCGGTCGACGACGACCGTGTTGTGGCTCAGCGTCTGCCGATACCAGCGCGAGTTCAGCGCCATGCCGTATCCGGCCGTACCGGTGTCGAGCGCGAGTACGCGCTGCAAGGCGTGAAGCGACACCGACAGCTTGTCCGGATGGCCGTGCCCGCCGCCGTGCGGGCCGTGATCGAGCAGGACGTAGACCTCGCCGAGGCTGCGGTTCGCCGGCGTCCCGCGCAGAATCGCGAAGCCAGAGTCCGGGAAGTTCCGGCTCTCGAGCGTCGGGGACTCGGCCGCGACGAGCGTCTCCGGGCCACGGAAGAGCGCCTGGATCGTGTCGCGCTCGCGCCCACTGGCTCGATAGGCCGTCGTCAGGAAGCCCGCGAGAGCGGCGTCGTCCGGGAAGAGGCCACAGGCGACCTCGTAGTACACGGCGTAACGGTCGAGGCTGCCGGGGTGGCTGTCGTTGGTCGGTGGAATCACCAATTGGCGGTCGGCCATCGACAGCGGTGCTCGATACATGCGACGGACGATCGCGAACTCGGCGGACAGATCGACATCGAGGCGCTTCGCAGGGACGAGCTGCGCCGCCAGCGACGAGAGCGTGTAGTAGTGATAGCCGAGCGATCCCTCGCGCCAGAAGCCTTCGGAGCTCACGCCCTCGCGCAACTGGTCGCGCAGTCCGTGCCGCGACGCTTTCGTGCCGCCGATCGCGAAGTCGACCAGGTCGCGATCCGTTATCACCATGCCGATCGCGAGGATCGCCGCGTTGTACCACGAGTGGATGTTGTGAATCGTGCGGCGCTCACCGCGCAGGAACACGGCAGTCGGACGCAGGTAGTCGTTCTCGATGAGCGTGCGGTCGTCGCGCGACAACGCGTCGCCGGGCGCGATCAGCTCGTAGCATCGTACGGCCTCGAGGATGTAGACCGCCTCGTCGAGGCTCTGCCACATCCACCGCCGCTTCTTGCGCCCCTCGACGTTGACATGATCGCGATAGTGACGGGCACTGTTCGTGAGGATCTCGGCCGCCGACCGCTCGTATTTCGCGTTGCCGGTGAAGCGCCAAGCGAGCCCGCAGCGTACTCCGGCCTGCAGCCGCTGGCGGATCGTCGCTGCAACCCAGTACGCGTCGAGCTTCGGACCGCGCAGTGCCTTGCCGTCCTCGGGGCAGACGTGCTCGTGCGGTCGCTTCGCGTCGTACTGCAGGCGGACGCCGTGCTCAGGGCAGTAGTAGTCGTGGAACCAGCCCGTCGGGCCGGTCGGCAACGGAACGGGGGCGGCGATCCACGCGTCGGCGGCCGCGACGATCGCTCCGAGGGCCGCGTCCGCCCACGGGTGACGCTCGGCGCGATCGCGGGCGGCGTCGATCTCGGCATCGGAGAAGTAGACCGCCGGCGTTCGCGCGACGAGCGGCGCGGTCGACGCGAGGGCGGCGACGACGATCGCGAGGAGAAGAGAAGCGCGTGACATCAGTGCTTTCCATATCGGGGCGAAACGATCGAGGCAGATGGATCGTATCCCACCGAGCGCGGAGGCGCGCCAGACGCTGACGCGCACCTACTTTCTCGGCAACGGACCGATCTTCGCGACGATCTCGCGCCACGCGCCCATCGAGCGCTTCAGATGCTCCTCGGACGGCCCCTTGACGCTGTAGCACTGCAGCCCGACCTGGCCGCGATAGCCGACCTTCGCGACGAGCTTCATGAAGCCGAGCACGTCGTAGTCGCCCTCATCGAGCGACGCGATCTTGCGGCCCTTCTTCTCGCCGTTGTTGATCGTGACGCTGAAGAGGTGTGGCAACGCTTCGCGCAGCGAGACCTCCAGCGCTTGCGGCTGTTTGATCCAGTGCCAGTGCACCAGGTTGAAGTTGGTGCCGACGTTCTTGCGCCCGGTCTTCTTCGCGAGGCGCGTACCGTCGGAGACCTTCTCGGTCCAGAACCACGCGTGCGGGTAGATCGACACGACCGGGCCCGTGTCGGCGCAGAGATCGGACACGCGCTTCAGCATGTCGACGGCCCTTGCGTCGCCGGCCGGATCGGAGGGCTTCTTGAACTCCTTGCTGCGGATCGCCATCTCGATTCGCGTCGGGCGGCCCTTGAGCAGCTTGATCACTTGCGGCAGGTCTGCGTTGATCGGCGCCTCGAGCGTCGGCACGGTGTAGATCGCGTTGACGCGCAGGCGGTGCTTGTCGAGAAGCTCGAGCCACCGGGGCAGCTCTTTCGGCCCCCAATGCAGCTCGACGCCGGCGTAGCCGAGCCGCTTCAGGAGCTCCACCTT
>CAYMRB010000675.1:0-3637 GCA_964392615.1 uncultured Planctomycetia bacterium
GGTGCCGATCGCGGCCTCCTCGAGGTCGGAGAGTCCGTCGTTGTCCGTGTCGATGACCGGTATCTCGATGCCTGCCGGCGCGTCGGGCGGCTCCGGGTCCTCCGCGGGCCATGCGCTACGCGCCGCGAGGAGGCACAGGAGAGAAGAGATCGAGATGAGGTAGCCGAGCTTCACAGCGGAGACCCGTAGCCGGGCTGTCGGGCCAGCAGCTAGACTGTGGTAGGATCGTCGCGAACCGTCGTCCCAGTATTTCCCCGAACGCGTCCATTTTACGGCACGCGAGAGACCCCTGACAAGCTCCGGTCGCGATCCTGCGGGTCCGTCGCGGTCCGTCGCGGTCCGTCCTAGGAAATATCCCATCGTGACCGACCTGATCCTCGCCTCGGCCTCCCCCCGGCGCCGGGAGCTCCTGGCCCGACTCGGCGTCACGTTCCGCGTCGTGACGCCGGACGGCGTCGATGAGAGCGCGGTCGGCGGCGCTGCATTCGGCCTGTGTCAGGAGCTCGCGCGTCGCAAGGCCGCGTGGGTCCTCGAGCAGCTCGAGGCGGATGACCAGGAGGCTCCGGAAGAGGGAGGCGCCGACGGACGCGTCGTGCTGGCGAGCGACACGGTGGTCGCCGTCACGCGTGGCGGTCAGGAGCGCGTGCTCGGCAAGCCGCGGGATCGCGAGGACGCGCGGCGAACGCTGCGGCTCCTGTCGGGCTCGGCCCACCGCGTCCTCACCGGCGTCGCGATCGCTCGCTCCGGCCGCCCGGGCGAGGAGGCCGACGCGCAAATCCACGTCGAGGCCGAGGTCACCTGGGTCACGTTTCGGGAGCTTTCGGACGACACGATCGACGCGTACGTCGAAAGCGGCGACGCCGACGACAAGGCTGGTGCGTACGGGATCCAGTCCGGCGGCGAGCAGCTCGTCGAGTCGATCCGCGGCTGCTACTACAACGTCATCGGGCTGCCGCTGAAGCTCGTCTCCCACATGCTCGAGCTCGACCCCGTCCCGCCGTGCGATTGCCCCGCGCACGCGCTGCAGTGCTCGCAGAACAGTTGCGACACGGCGTGCGTCCTCATCCCGGACGAGCCCGACCTCGGGGTCGAGGACCTGTCCTTCAACGAGCCTCCAGGCTCGGACGGATAGTCTTCACGGGTCTCGCCTCGCGATCGTCGTCCGCTTGCGCGGGAGGCTCCTCGTCGCTGCGAGCCACCGATGTCGGATACGTGTACGCGCCGAGGGTCGCCTCGTAGGAGCGCAGGAAGCTCGCGGATTCGTCGATCGTGATACGGCCGCGTCGCAGCGCGCGCTCGACATCCCGGCGGATCCACGCGAGGAGCTCGGAGGAGTTGTACTCGACGTACGACAGCACCTCGCGCACCGTGTCGCCCTTGATCACCGTGTCGATTTGCACGCTATCGTTCTCGTCCAGAGTCACGTGGACGTTGTTCGTGTCGCCGAAGAGGTTGTGCAGGTCGCCGAGGATCTCCTGGTACGCGCCGACGAGGAACACGCCGAGAAAGTAGGGGCGCCCGTCGTAGGGGTGCAGCTCCAACGCGCGCTTGATGTCGCGCAGGTCGATGAACCGGTCGACCTTGCCGTCGGAGTCACACGTGACATCGGCGAGGATGCCACGCCGCGACGGCTCCTCATCGAGTCGATGGATCGGCACGATCGGGAAGAGCTGGTGAACTGCCCAGGCATCGGGCAGCGAGTTGAACACGGAGAAGTTGCAGAAGTACGTATCGGAGAGCTGCGTCTCGATGTCCGCGAGCTCCTCGGGCACATGGTCGAGCGTGCGAACGATGCGCAGGATCTTCTGAGCCGTGACGTAATACAGCTGCTCTGCGAGGCTGCGCTGCTCGAGGGTCAGGAAGCCCAGCTTGAACGACTCCAGCAGCTCGCCGTAGGCCTGCACGGCGTCGTGGTAGCTCTCCAGGAGATTCTTCTCGGTGGTATTCAGCGAGATCTCGACGAGGTCCGCGAGCGGCATCGGGAGATCGCTCGGGAGATCCGTGGGCATGCGCGCGCTGGAGAAGCTCGACACGCCGAGCGTTTCGAACACGAGGACGCTGTGAAATGCGACCGTCGCGCGTCCGGACTCGGTGATGATCGTCGGATGCGGAACGCCGGCCTCGTCGCACACCGTCTGCACGCGGAACACCACGTCGCGGGCGTACTCCTGCAGCGTGTAGTTCATCGACGACTCGAAGTTCGTCTGCGAACCGTCGTAGTCGACACCGAGACCGCCGCCGACGTCGAGCTGCGTCAGACCGGGACACGACCGCTTGAGCTCGACGTAGATGCGCGCTGCTTCGCTGATCGCGTTCTTGACGTTGTGGATATTCGTGATCTGGCTGCCGAGGTGGAAGTGCAGCAGCTGGAAGCAGTCTTCGAGCTGTTCCTTGCGCAGGAGCTCCAGCGACGAGAGGAGCTCCGTGATCGTCAGCCCGAACTTCGAACGGTCGCCGCCCGACAGCTTCCACCGACCCGCGCCGGGCGTTGACAGCTTGACGCGGATGCCGAACATCGGTCGGACGCCGAGGCGAGCAGCACAGCGCAGCAGACGCGGCAGCTCGCTGTACTTCTCGATGACCGGGATGACCGCTCTGCCCATCTTCTGGGCGAAGACGACCATCTCGAGATGCTCGTCGTCCTTGAAGCCGTTGCAAATGATCGGCGCGTCGCTGCCGTGGGTCATCGCGAGCGTCGCGACGAGCTCGGGCTTGGAGCCGCACTCGAGTCCGCAGTCGAGCTCCCGTCCCGTGTCGAGGAACTCCTCGACGACTTGGCGATGCTGATTCACCTTCACCGGGTAGACGCCGAGGTACTCGCCGCGGTAGCCGTACTCCTCGATGGCGTCGCGAAACGCTCGGCTCATCTCGTGAACGCGCGTCTTGAGGATGTCGGTGAAGCGGATCAGCACCGGCAGCTCGATGCCGCGCTTGCGGATGCCCTCGACGAGCTCCTCGAGGTCGATCTCCTGGGCCGGGTCCTTGCGCGGGTGGACCGTCACATGGCCCTGCGAGTTGACGCCGAAGTAGCCCTCACCCCATTGGTCGATCTGGTACAGCTCCGCAGCACGCCGGAGGTTCCAGGAATCGGTGGCACGCGTGATCATCGGTGGGCGTTCTCTCGCGGGGCGGCGTGGTCGTCGAGGGGTCGGCGCGGACACATGCGGCCGCAGCAGAACGGGCCGATTGTGGGCCCGGCCGGCGGGCGTTGCAACCCGCATTCGGACGTTCCGATATTCTC
The DNA here is from genome assembly GCA_964392615.1 of uncultured Planctomycetia bacterium. Classification (GTDB taxonomy): domain Bacteria; phylum Planctomycetota; class UBA8108; order UBA8108; family UBA8108; genus CAYMRB01. Next base: position 3,242 of record CAYMRB010000675.1, read on the forward strand.
TCGGCGCCATCGAGACATGAAGAGATCGGGCTGATAACCGTCTGTCTGACCGCGCGCCAGCTCTGGCGGCAGAGACCCGAAATCGGCCTATTCACCTGACTTCTGCGTTCATCCTAGCAGCCCGCAGGACGCTTCCTCGTCGAGGTTGTATAGTTGTTCGCCGTGCATTCTCCGTTTGCGGGACAGTCGCCAAACCTGGCGCTTTCCTGATCCCGCGCCCCGCGTTCGAATCTACCGATGTCCGAGAACACCCCGAGCCAAGCTCCCCCGGGAGGCATCTCGCTGCAGAACGTGATCATGCAGCTCGCCTTGATGGGTGTGGTGTTCTACTTGTGGTCATCGCCCTTGATCCAACCCGTCAAGCTGATGGTCGTGCTCTTCCACGAGATGAGCCAC
>CAYMRB010000676.1:0-3613 GCA_964392615.1 uncultured Planctomycetia bacterium
GGGCGTAGATGCCGCTCGTATGCACAGGAACTTGTGAAAGGCGGCACTTAGGGCCTTCAGGCGCAGCCGTCGAAGTGCTCGCAGCCGAGTGCGTCAGCCGTGGGGTCGACGCCGCAGTCCGGGCCGGGCGGGGGCGGTGGGGCCTCGCCGCCGAACAGGTGCTGCAGCAGGACGACGGCGTCGGTCAGCAGGAGATCGCCGCTGTCGTCCACATCGCACGCCTTCGCGCATGGCAGCAGGCCGCCGCCCCCGAAGAGCGCCATCAGCGTGAAGACCGCGTCCGCGATGTTCGCGTCGCCGTCGGCGTTGCAGTCGCCGCGTGCGAACGGCTCCTCGCTCGGCACCGCGGTCAGGTCGGCGGCGTGGTCGAAGCACACGCGACCGTTGATCGAGATGTCGATGCGGATCGTCGGGAACTCGCCGCCTCCCTCGACCAGGCCGCTGTCCCAGCGCTCCGGCTCCGCGCCGTCGACGCTGAGGTCGAGGACGAGTTGGTGGAGTGGCGAGTCGCCGTCCCGCACTCGATAGGTGCCGGAGCCCGTCAGTCGAATGGCTGCGCCGAGCTCGCTGCCCGCCGTCCACGCGACGTCGGAGACCTCGAAGCGGTCGAATCCGTCGTCGACGACACCGGGCTCGACCGGCGTCAGCGTGAACGTGCCGCGGGTTTCAGGGAAGAGACGCATCGCGCACCGACACGGCGGGAAGCAGCCGACGTAGACCAGCGTGTCGGATGTCAGCCGGTACTCGACGCCGTCCGCGTCCTGCGCGAGCAGCATCGGGGAGGCGAACGTGACGACGGCGAGCGCGACGCTTCCGCAGAGTCGAGCGAGCAACATGTCGATACCTCCACAGGTGGGCGGGTTGCGCCGATCGTATCGCGTCGGCCATCATAGCGGCGCCCTGTTGGCCTTCGAAGGCGTTTCCCGCTGAACTGCTGCGCGTGCCATGATCCTGTCCCGTCGCGAGCGTCGCCGCCGGCGCATCCTCTCGGAGCCTTGTCCGCCGGACTGGCTCGAGATCCTGGCCGGTCTGCGGCATTACCAGCTGCTTCCCGAGCGTGATCGCGACCGGCTGCGCGACGCCGTCCGGATCTTCGTCGCCGAGAAGAACTGGGAGGGCGGCGGGGGACTCGAGATCGATGATCGGATCCGGCTGACGATCGCGGCGCAGGCGTGCCTGCTGACGCTCGGCTTCGACGGCTTTCTGTTCGAAGGCGTCGAGAGCATCGTCGTGTATCCGGCGGCGTTCGCCCGACCGAACGAGGTCGGAGGAAGCGTGCACGATCCGCTCGGTCCGCACGCTGCGCCGATCTTCGAGGACGAGCGCGATCCGCTGATCGGCGAGGCGCACGAGTTCGGCACGATCGTGCTGTCGTGGGGTGACGCCGAGCGCGCGGGGGCCGACTCCGAGGAGCTCGTCAACGTCGTCCTGCACGAGTTCGCGCACGTGCTCGACATGTACACCGGTGCGGTGGACGGGCAGCCGGTGTTTCTCGACCCGTCGTTCGCGACAGAGTGGAGCGAGACGCTCGAGGACGAGATCGAGCTGCTGCGCGAGGAAGAAGCGCGAGGCGACGAGTGCGGCGCTCTCGATCTGTACGGTGCGTCCGACGTGTCGGAGCTCTTCGCGGTCGCGGTCGAGGCGTTCTTCCAGATGCCGTGGGATCTGGCAGCCCAGCGCATCGAGCTCTACGAGCTCCTCGCCCGTTGGACGCGGCAGGATCCGGCCTCGGATTGGGAGGCCCTCGACGCCTTCTCTCGCGCGGGACGCGCCATGCGGCGGTTAGACAAGAAGGACGCCGATGGGGCGCTCGAAGACGCCGAGGCGGCGGTCCGGCTCGACCCCGAAGACGCCGTGGCTCGAGGTGTGCGAGCCGCTGCGCGCGAGGCGGTGGGGGACGCGGACGGCGCGATCGAGGACTGCGCGGAAGCGCTGCGGATCGCGCCGGACTTCGTCGAGGTGCGATTGCGCCGCGCTCGCCTGCTCGCCGATCGCGGCGAGCTCGCCCGCGCGGTCACCGATCTCGACGTGGCGATTCGGCTCGACGCGAAGTGGCACGAGCTCTGGGACGAGCGTGCCGAGATTCGCGAGGCGCTCGGCGATTGCGCCGGCGCGCTGAGCGATCGGGCCCGCGCCGAGAACCTGCGCGGCTCGGACTGAATCGGCCTCAGAGAATCCCGAGGACGCGATCCCAGTCGCCGAGGGCTTCGAGCGCCGTGTGCGGATTGCCGGCGCTCGATGCGTCGAGCTTCTCGACCGCGTCGACGACCGCGCTGAGCGCGCCCCAATAGTCGAGGTCGTCGTCGAAGGCCGCCTGCACGCGCTCGCTCGTCTCGCGGATCCAATCCGGCGCGCCGCCGTCGTCCGGCTCGGTACGCGATCGGCCGTACAGCATCTGCTCGCGGAATCCGAGCACGGTGTTCACTGCATGGCGGGCGCGGTCGAGCGTCGCCTCGGAGAAGTCGAGCACGTCGCGGTAGTGGCTCGACAAGAGCGTGACGCGGATGACGTTGCCGCGGAAGCCCGACTCGAGCAGCTCGTGCACCGACACCTCGTTGCGGTTGCGTCGATCCATCGGCTCGCCGTCGACCGTGACCGGGCCCGTGTGGAGCCAGTACTTCGCGAGCGGCCGGCCACTGTCGTCGATCGCGCCGAGGACCGCGGCCTGCGCCATCTCGCACTCGTGGTGCGGATAGACGTTGTCGTTCGCGCCGGTGTGGATATCGAAGTACCCGCCGAGGTACTTCCGTCCCATCGCGACGCACTCGACATGCCAGCCCGGGAATCCTCGACCCCACGGGCTGTCCCAGTGGAGTTGGTGCAACGCGTCGGTACGCCACAGGTCGATGTCGAGCGGATGCCGCTTCTCCGCGTGCTTCGGCGTGCGCAGCGAGTCCTGGAGCGACTCGAGCTCCGGGGTCGTCTTGCCGCAGAGCTGTCCGAACCCGGCGTACTTGGAGATGTCGAGGTAGAGGTTGCCGCCGGCCGAGTAGCACGCGCCGGTCGCCTCGATCTCGCGGATCGTGTCGATCATCTCCTCGACGTGCTCGCGCGCCTTCGGGTACTCGTTGGCCCCGAGGATGCCGAGCGCGCGCCGATCGTCGTGGAAGAGCCGGATCTCGTTCTCGGCCAGCTCCCACGCGTAGAGCCCGGCGCGGCCGGCGGCGATCTCGACGACGTCCTCCTCGAACTCGTTCAGGTGCCCGACGTCGGTGAGATTCATCACCTGCAGCACCTCGTAGCCCGAACGATCGAGATGACGCCGCAACAGGTCGGCGAGCAGGTACGAGCGGAACTTCCCGATGTGGATCGGCTCCTTGACCGTCGGGCCGCAGTGGTACATGCGGACCTTGCGGGGTTCGATCGACTCGAACCTCTCCCGACGATTGCCGAGCGTGTTGACGAGCTCGAAGGGCATGGTGTCACTCCGTGTCGCGAGGGCGACGATGGTTCCGCGCTATGGTACACGGTCACGGCGGAATCGCACGCGGAACCGCCGTGAAAGGAGGCGAGGGGCGGGCCCGCCGACACGGACGCCGACTCCGACTCCGACTCCCACACCCACACCGACTCCGACACCGCCCCCCCGACTCCGACGCCGACGCCGACGCCG
>CAYMRB010000677.1:0-3610 GCA_964392615.1 uncultured Planctomycetia bacterium
CCTCGATGACCAGGGTAGTGTACGCGACGCGGAACGCGTGGAAATCGAGCTTGCCCTCCCCCGGAATCGTCTTCGGGATGCCGGCTTTCTTCAGGTCGCGGTTGAGGGTGCGGGCGGTATGCGCCGGCACGTCGAGAAGCGCCGAATCGGACGACGCGTCCTGCGTCCTCTCGCGGAGGCGCTCGACGAGCGCAGTGGGAAGGGGCTGGAATCCGGGCTTTCGGTTCTTGGTCCACGCCGCGTCGAGCCGCAGGCCGCCGTTGTCGACGTCCAGGTCGTCGACCGTGAGGCTGCGCAGCTCGTTCGCCCGAAGGCCCGTGCAGGTCGCGACCTCGTAGAGGAGGCGTCGGTCGGGCGGCACGACGGCCAGAAGCCGCTTGAGCTCCTCGCCGGTGATTGCGCGCCGGATGCTACCGGGGGTCGTGTCGAACGCCCCTAGGCGCCGCAGAGGGTCTTCTGCGAGGTATTCCCGCGCGACGGCCCAATCGCAGAAGGACGCGAGGCTCTCGGCGTAGTTCGCGAGCGTTTTGCCGGCGCGCCCCTTGTCGCGCAGCCGGCGCAGCGCCTTTTCGACGCGGCCAAGAGCGCCGACGAGATCGGAGAGCATCCGCAGGTTGAGTTGCTCCTTCCACCAGGCAAGATGCGTCGCCTTCATTCGCGCGTGACGTTCGGACCACGGACGGCCACCGCGGCCGCCCTGGTCGTTGCCCCAGGCGAGGTACTCGTCGCGTACGTCCTCGAACGCGCGCGGTTGGTCGCTCGGTTTTGGCGGCGGTCGGTAGCCCTTGCGGATGTCATCCTGTTCCGCCTGCAGCCGATCCGCCAGCTTCTGCGTCTCTGCCTTCGACTTGTAGCCCGTCCCCTTGCGCTTGCGACCTTCGCAGTCGCGGAACTCGAACCGCCAGCGGGGGTGCGGGGTGCCGTCGCGGCGCTTGGTTTGGAAAACGTGAGCCATTAGACTAGTATACGTGTAAACTCATTATGAATATATCACCTCAACTTTTCCTCCCACTTTGTTGGCGCGTTCTTCTCCGCCTGCCTCGCGATCCGCTCTGCCCGCGCATTCAGGTGCTCCAGGACCCGCCCGGCGATCCAGACCGTGCGGCCGCCCAGACGAATTCCGGGCGGCAGCTCGCCGCGTACGACCATTCGTCGCAGCGTGCGCGGCGACACTTGCAGACATCGCGCCAGCGCCCGCTCGTCCAGCAGGGTGCCGCTTGGCAGCGTCGCCAGGTCGGTCGTCAGCATGTCGGTGCCCTTGCCGTCCCCCGAGCCTCGGGGATCGTCAGGTGTAAGTTGGTAGCTCTCGTCGTCGTCGGTGACCATCGTCCCTGTCCGTGTTTCTTCTCCGCTTCAGATCACTCCACCGGTACATCTTCCCGCCCGTGCGACGGTTGCGACGGCTGCGACAGGGCTCGGCTGCCGTCGCCGCTATCACGGCCGTCGGTACGTGATGTAGATCATGCGCTTGCTCCCGCGATTGAACTCGACGTCAACGCCAAGAGGGCGCAGCGCCGGCGCGAGCCGCTCGAGTTTCACTCTGACCATCCTGGGGCACTTAGGCCAATCACTCCCGATCGCCGCGGAGGACGCCCTGAGCACAGCCTCAAGCGACATGGCTATGCCGCTCCACTTTCGGTGCTTTCGCACGAAGTCGAGGATCGCGACTGCGAACGAGTCCGCCTCGACCACCGAGTGCATTCGCTCCTCGTGATTCCGTCGGAGATCAACCGTGAACTGGCCCTCGGGCCACGGCAGGACCTTTTCCGCCGCCATCACCCACTTCGCTGCATCCGCCATTCGGTCTAGATCCGAGGCGTCCACGTTGTCGATCTCGCGCAGCGCGCATGCGACGGCGTCCAGAAGCCCGCCGAGGATCTGCGGGCGGGCGGACTCAAACTCACGCCAGACATCGTCGTCGGTGCGCCTGGCAGCGGAAGAGATCATCGGCAACTCGACTCGAAGGCATCGGTCCTGCAAGTCTGGCTGGTCGACGATCTCGCCGATGCCGTTGAGCAGCACGGGCCGCAGCACCTCGAACGAGGCCTCCTCGAACTCGGTGTAGAAGCGACGGCGAGCGAACCCGCCTCCCGTCGCCAACGTGCACAGCGCGTCCGATACGTCGGAGGAGAGACCCGACACGTTGTCGAACACTACGACGTAGTTGTGGAGCGCCGCTGCGGCGAGGTCTTCTCTTCCAGACGGCGCGGGCGTCAAGAGGGGAACTGCGGGATCGACCAGAGAACGGATCATCTTCGCGGTCGACGACTTGGCGCTACCCTGCTCGCCTGCGAGCTGAAGGACGAGCCGCGAGCCCGACGGCCGCAACGCAGCGACGAGCCACCCTACGACCAGGCGCCAGCCGTAGTCGTCGACGTTCAAGAGGCTGCGAAACAGTGAAAGGTCCGCGTCGACAGCAGGAAGCGGCAAGGCGGTCATGCGCTGGGTCCGCCAGAACCGGACGTCGACGCTCTCGCTTTCGACGATCGCCCATCCGTCTGATGTGACGCGGACGAGCTTCCAGTCAGGTCTGCCGAGATCCAAGAAAACGGCACCGTCGAGTTCCCCGACTCGCAGGTACACATCGGACTCGGGCGCGTCGTGAATCGCCCGGGCCTTGAGGGCCGCCTCGGCCTGATCGACGGCCTGCGGGCTGGGCGCACCTCCGAATCGCTCGTAGTAGAACTGCCCGACGCCGAGTCGGAACCGCTGGCCGCCGATCAACCAGTTCTCCGCGTGACCGCGGAACCTCACTCGGACGAAAGCGCGGTCGTCCGGCGTATGGCACAGGTCGAGGATCGGCAGGCACTCCAAGACCGCTTCCATCCCCTTCGAACGCTTCGCGCCGTGGGGCGCGGGCAGTTGCTCGCGCGCTAGCGCGAACAGTTCGTCAGGCGTACGACCAACCGCCAGGTAGTCGTCGAGTCCGACCTTCTCGCCATTCGGCCCTGGTGGAAGCGCGATGACCGACACGCTCGCGCCGCGGCTCTCGAGAAAGGACTTCAGCCGCTCCAGAGCGCGGTACACGTTGGGGTTCTCGGCAGCGTCGCTGTCGAACGCGATGTGAACCTCTCGCCCCTTGAGGTGCATATTCTCCCAGTCGCCAAGCGCGGTCACTCCGCCGAGTTGGTTCTTCCCGCGCCAGTTGTCGACGCCCATCAGGCCGACGCAGCAGAGCTCATGCGAGACGGCGGCGTCCGCCTTAAGAACACCTTCCGTCACGAACAGGGGCACGTTCGGGTCACCCAACCTCTCGCGTGCCTCCGGGGGAACATCGATGACGTTTCCGGTTCCGGCACGAGTTTCGTACTTGATCGGCTTGCCCTTCTCGTTGGCGCGGGGATCGTCGGGTCGGTACTGGTACGTGCCGATGGTGCCATCCGCACGCTTGACGGGAATCAGCAGACCCGGCACTCGACACTGGCTCTCGGCGAAGCCCAGGCGTCTGAGTTCCGCAGGATCAGTCACCGTTCGGTAGCCGCGGGCTCGCGCGATCTCGCCAGAGATCCCGGAGCTCTCGAGCTTCTTCTGATGCTTCAGACTCAGACGCGGCGCCACCTTCTTGCCGACCTTCTTGCCGACCTTGCTGACCGACGAGCCCTCGATCTTC
>CAYMRB010000678.1:0-3609 GCA_964392615.1 uncultured Planctomycetia bacterium
TTGAAGATGTCGCCGTTGTAGGTCAGCGCGTCGTTCTTCGCGAGCAGCAGGTATAGATCGCCGTCTTCGATCGCATAGACGCCGGCCGCGATGTCGCCGTTGCCGAGCGGCATCTGGCCAGCGGCATTCTTGGAGGGGCTCTCCCAGACGACGTTGTAGCGTTCGATCTGTCCGCCGTCAGCTCGTGCCGCGAGCGTCGACAGCAGGAGGGACAGGCACGTCACCCGACGAAGAATCGTCGAGCGATCTGCCAACGAGTGCCTCGTGATGCCGTACAGCAACCCATCGCGAGTCATGCTCGCTCCTTTCTCCGACAGAACGGCTTCCTACGAGCGGAGGCACGCTCACCGGCGGGCGGCGGCGATCCGCTCGTTTCGCGCTTCGCCCGCGCGTCAGCGATCAGAGCTTTTTCATCAGCTCATCGAACTGACGGCGGTACTCCTCGTCGTCGATGGCGCCGTCGTCACGAAGCTTCTTGAGGCGTTCGAGCTTGCGGCGGAGGGCGTCGTATTCCTCGGGTGTCGTCGCGGTCGTCGCGTCCGTGACGGCGCCGGCCGTCGCGCCCTTGTCCGTCGGCTGAGTGTCGACGGGCGTATCGGGTGTGGCAACCGCCGGCGTCGCATCGGTGCCGGCCGTCGCGTCGGTCGTCGGCTGGACGTCCTCCGCGACCCCGTTGGTCGGCGAGCCTGCATCTGCGGTCGTCGCTGCCGTCGGGGTGACAGCCGTCGTGCCGGCAGCCGTCGTGCCGGCAGCTGTCGTGGCCACCGGCTGCGGCAGGGTCGTGGGCAGCGCGGCGAGAGCGTCCACATCGATCTCGAGCCAACGCGGATAGGTGGCGCTGTCGGTGTTATGGCGTCGGCTGCCGGGGAACGGCGCGACAGGTGACACGTCGGTCAGCGTCGTCGGGTCGTGCGGGAACATCACGTCTTCCGGGCGGCCTTCGTGGCCGTCGTTGATGGCCTGATGGATCCGGTCGAGCGCGATGTGCAGCTTGCCGTCGGTCGTCCGGAACACGACGCCGGAGACGCCGGTCGTGCCGCGGAAGATGTTCTCGAAGCTGGAGTCCGTCGTCAGGAACCGCAGCCGTTCGTCGGGTTTCAGCGTCGCGAGACCGTCGTGGATCGCGTCGGCGAGGGCTGACGTCGTCTCGGCCGACTCGAACACCGGCAGCTCCTCGGGCTTCCACCAGAGCGTCTGGCTCCTGTAGACGAGGTGATTCAGCATCGCTTCGAGGTCGCGAGCTGAGACATCGGTCGGGTGGGCGAGGCCGAGCTCCTGACGCACGCCTTCGACGACCTTGTGCTCCTTGTAAGTGAACACCGGGTCTTCGCTACTGACGATCTCGCGTTTCCACGGAGAGGCGCAGCCGCAGACGGACACGACGGCGACAACGAGAATCGGAAGCGTCAGGCGGTGGAGGCGGTGCATGGCGTGGTTTCCAGTGGAAGGGGGGCCTGGATCGTCTGATCGCGATCAGGATATCGATCGGATGCGCGGGAGACAAGGGCCGCGGGCGGGGCCGCGCTTGCCCCGACCTCGCCGAGCGGCTACAACCGACGGAAGCTCCATCACCGCACCACGACCCGTCGACCCTACGCCATGCCCCGTCCCGATCTGTCGCGCCGCCAGTTTCTCGTCCATTCCGCCAGCATCGCCGGCGCCTCGCTCGGGCTCTCGGCGAGTCGACCGGCTCGGGGTGGACCCGCTGACTCGCAGGTGCGGCTCGGATTCATCGGGCTCGGAGATCGCGGGCGTCGACTTCTCGGCGCGGCCCTCGGGTGCGAGTCGGCCCGCGTTGTCGGACTGTGCGATGTCGACCCCCGCAAGCTCAAGCGTGCGATCGATGTCGTCGCCGACAAGCAGGAACAGCGGCCACGGGGATTCACGAACTGGCGTGCGGTCCTCGACGATTCCGATATCGACGCGGTCGTCATCGCGACGCCCGTCTTTCTCCACGCGACGCAGACGATCACCGCGCTCGCCGCCGGTTGTCACGTCTACTGCGAGAAGCCGCTGGGGCTCGATCCCGACGAGTGCCGCACCATCCTCGCAGCGTGCCGCAACGCCGAGTCACGCGGCCTGATCTTTCAGACGGGACTGCAGCGTCGCTACAATCCGCGGTATCGCGAAAGCGTTCGATTCCTCCATCGCGGCGAGGCGGGGCCTGTCCTCTTCCTGCGCGCGCAGTGGCATGCCGTCGGTGCCTCGCGCAAGGCGAAGCCATGGCTGCACCAGCGCGATCGCTGTGGCGATATCGTTCTCGAGCAGGCCACGCACCAGTTCGACGTCTTCAACTGGGTGTTCGACGACGTCCCCGAGCGCGCTCTCGCCGCAGGGGGGGCCAACCACCCCGGCGAGCGACCGCCACGTCACGACACGATGGACCACTACGGCGCCGTCCTCGTCTATCCCGGCGGTGGCAAGGTGCACTTCAGCCATCTGACGTACGCCGTGCCCGATCGTCGCTTCAGCGGCATCTACGAGCTCGCGTTCTGCGAGAAGACCGGAGTCGATCTCGCCAACGCGCGGGCTTGGGAGCCGGATGGCCGTACCCGCGAGCTTTGCGACGCGCGCGGCAACGAGACCGACCTGGCGATGGCCTCGTTCGTCGACGCGCTCATCGAAGGACGGCGACCGGAAGCCGGCATCGATCAGGCCTATCGCGCGACGATGGCTGCGCTCCTGTGCCGCCAAGCCGTCGATCGCGGCGGCACCGCCGAGTGGCGCGAGCTGGACGCCTGATCTCGAGTCTGCAGTCTGCGGCAGCGCCGCGGGGGGAGCCGTGCCGAGAATCACCAAGGTCTACACGCGGACGGGCGACGCGGGCACGACGCGCCTCGGAAGCGGCGAGGAAGTCCCGAAGGACGATCTGCGCGTTGCAGCGTACGGCACCGTCGACGAGCTCAACTCGCTGCTCGGGCTCGTGCTCGCCGGCGTCGTCGCGACCGAGCTGCGTGACGAGTTGGGGCGCATCCAGAGCGAGCTCTTCGATCTCGGCGCAGTCCTGTGCGTCAAGGTCGACGCGAGGGATCCGCAAGGCGGCGATGACAGCATGGCCGGCTTGCACGGCGTGGCGGACGCCCGCGTCGAGCGACTCGAGAAGACGATCGATCGATTGCAGCAAGACCTGGAGCCGCTCGCGGAGTTCGTCCTGCCCGGTGGCACCGTCGCCGCCGCCACGCTGCACGTCGCACGTACGGTGTGCCGTCGCGCCGAGCGTCTGGTCGTCAGCCTCACGGGCTCCGAGTCCGTCGACCCTGGCGTTATCAAGTACCTGAACCGGCTGTCCGATCTGTTGTTCGTGATGGCGCGGTGGGACAACCGGAACGCCGGCCGCGAGGACGTGTACTGGAAGCGTTCGTGATCGTCAATACCGCGCGGTCGGCCCGCCCGTTTCGACGCCGGCGGCGCTGAGCGCAGCTTTCGCCCCCTGCATCATGAACGCGACATCGCTCGCGAGCGCGATGAACTTCCAGCCCTCGCCGAGCCGCCGCTGGAGCTGCTCCGCCGTCAACGTGTGCAGGCCAGGGGCCACGCCGTGCTTCACGGCCGTCTCGCGCAGATGCTTCAGCGCATCGACGAACTCCTGATCGTCCGACTCCATGGCCG
>CAYMRB010000679.1:0-3579 GCA_964392615.1 uncultured Planctomycetia bacterium
CGAACGAATCTGCTCGCTCGATATGCACAGATATTTGCGAAACACGGCACTTAGAAGTTAGGAGGATGCGGAAGTGACGAGGGACACGGAATCCCCGACGACCCCATCGGCGCCGGGGAGCGGCTTCGCCGACCGGCTCGACGCGGCGATTCGCGACAAGAAGAGCTGCCTCGTCGTCGGGCTCGACCCGGATCTCGAGCGGCTGCCCGGTGAGGTGTTCGGCCGCTCCGGTCGCCTCGATCCGTCCGCGCCCGGTTGGACCGGCCACGCGTCCGTCGCGATCGCGACGTGGCTCGAGGGCGTCATCGAGGCGGTCGCGCCGCACGCGGCGGCGGTCAAGCCGAACGCGGGTTTCTTCGAGCGCTTCGGCGCGGCCGGGTGGGAGTGCCTGCGCCGCGGGTGCGAGATCGCGCGCCGTCAGGGTCTCGAGGTCGTGGTCGACGCGAAGCGCGGCGACATCGGCAACACGGCGAAGGCGTACGCCGACGCGCTGCTCGGCGACGCGCCGGACACCATCGGCCCGGTCTGCGACGCGGTCACGCTGAACCCCTGGCTCGGGCGTGACAGCGTCGAGCCGTTCCTCGATCGCGTGCGCGAAGCCGGCAAGGGCGCGTTCTTCCTCGTGCGGACGTCGAACCCGTCGGCGCGCGACATCCAGGAGCTCGAGGTCGACGGCGAGCCGGTCTACGTGCACGTCGCGAGGCTCGTCGCGTCGTGGGGCGAGGGGCTCGACGGCGACTGCGGCCTCAACCCGGTCGGCGCTGTCGTCGGAGCGACTGCGCCGGAGCAGGCCGCGAGGGTGCGAGCCGAGATGCCGAAGGCGATGTTCCTCGTCCCCGGCTACGGCGCCCAGGGCGCGACTGCGGCGGATCTGGCGCCGTTCTTCCTGCCGGGAGGCCGCGGCGTGATCGTCAACGCGTCGCGATCGATCCTCTACGCTCACGACAAAAACCGCGACGTCCCGTGGCAGCAGGCCGTGGGAGAGGCGGCACGGGCCGCGCAGGAGGATCTGGAATCAGTGCGGGCGAGCGTCTGACGTCGCGGGGGAGGGGGCGCAGTTCTGTGACAGCGTCGACGATCGCGTCACTGCTGTCCACCGCCCTTGGCGCCTCGAGTCATCCCGCGCTGCCCTGAGGTAAGGACAGCGAGCTGTCGATCGCCGTCAGTCCTCGTCGCCGCCGGCCTCCACCGGCTTGCCGCCGCGGCGCTTCCAGCGCAGGTAGGCCTCGACGAATGGCAGGATTTCGCCGTCGAGCACCGCGTCGACGTTGCCCGTCTCCTGGCCGGTGCGGCGATCCTTGACGAGCGTGTACGGCTCCAGCACGTAGTTGCGGATCTGGCTGCCGAACGCGTTGGCGCCCTTCTCGCCGTACATGTCCTGCAGCTCCTTCTCGCGCTCGAGCTCCTGCTCGCGGATCAGGCGCGCCTTGAGCTGCTTCATCGCCGTCGCCTTGTTCGCGTGCTGCGAACGCTCGTTCTGGCACTGGACGACGACGCCGGTCGGCAGGTGCGTGATGCGCACGGCCGAGTCGGTCACGTTGACGTGCTGGCCGCCGGCACCGCCGGCGCGGTAGGTGTCGATCCTCAGGTCGGACTCGTTGATCTCGATGTCCCCGAGATCGTCCGCCTCCGGAATGACATCGACCGCCGCGAACGACGTGTGGCGGCGGTTGCGGGCGTCAAACGGCGACTTGCGCACCAGGCGGTGGACGCCGACCTCCGAGCGCAGGTAGCCGTAGGCGTTCTCGCCCTTGACGTTGTACGTGACGCTCTTGATGCCGGCCTCTTCGCCCTCGAGACGGTCGACGAGATGGACCTTGAATCCCTTCTTCTCGCAGAAGCGCTCGATCATCCGCGCGAGGATGCGCGCCCAGTCGCAGCTTTCGGTGCCGCCGGAGCCCGGGTGGATGTTGACCCACGCGTTGCTTCCGTCGTGCTTCTCGCAGAGCGTGGTCGCGAGCTCGACCTCGTCGGTCTCCGTCTCGAGCCGCTCGAGCTCCTTGGCGATGTCGGCCAGGGAGTCGGTGTCGTTCTCCTCGGCGGTCAGCTCGGCGAGCTCGAGGGTGTCGCGGACGCTGTCGACGAGCGACTGTACCGGGACGACCGTGCCCTTCAGGCGCTTGAGCTCCGCGATCGTGCCCTGGGCCTTCTCGTTGTTGTCCCAGAAGCCCGGCTCGCCCATCTTCTCTTCGAGCTCCGTCACCTGGGCAACGCCGGCCTCGAGGTCGACGACCTGCCGGATGCCGTCGACGCGCTCTCCGAGCTCTCGGAGCTTCTGAAGGGCTTCCGAAAACTCGAGTGTCATAGTGGCTACCGACTCCGGTGAAAACGGTGTGTGGGGCGGAAATACGGACTTACTGGATCCATCGACGAGCCGACGGCCCAGCTGAAGCTTCGCGACCGAACCGGCCGGCGACGGCGCCGCCCGTGCGGAGGCCGCTGATGGAGCTCGCGCTCGGTTCTCCGGCCCCGGGAGCTTACCGGCGGGCCGGGACACCTTCAACAGCCCGTTAAAAAAGCAATCCGGCGCGATGGCGGCCGTTTCGTCCCGGCTCTCCGTTGTCAAAACTCGCCGAGGCCAAGGTGTTGCAGGGTTCTCGCAGGGCGTGGTAAGGTCCGGGAATTTTTGTGCCCGAGCCCCTTCAGGGGTCCCCTCGGGTTCCCTCACACGACGCGCGAGCCCAACGCACGCCCATGCCCCGTCGCGACGACCTGAAAACGATCCTGCTTATCGGCTCCGGCCCCATCGTCATCGGTCAGGCCTGTGAGTTCGACTACTCCGGGACCCAGGCCTGCAAGGCGCTGAAGGACGACGGCTACCGCGTCGTCCTCGTGAACTCGAACCCGGCGACGATCATGACCGACCCGGGTTTCAGCGACCGGACCTACATCGAGCCGCTGAACCTCCTCAGCCTGGAGCGCATCATCGAGAAGGAGAAGCCGGACGCTGTCCTGCCGACCCTCGGCGGCCAGACCGGCCTCAACCTCGCCAGCGACCTGTGGACGGCCGGCATCCTGCAGAAGCACGGCGTCGAGCTTCTCGGCGCGACCTACGAGGTCATTCAGAAGGCAGAGGACCGCCAGCACTTCAAGCAGGCCGTCGAGAACTGCGGGCTCGTGGTGCCGCGTAGCGAAGTCGTCAAGAGCCTCGAGGAGGCCCACAAGACGAAGGAGGAGCTCGGCCTCCCCATGGTGATCCGGCCGAGCTACACGCTCGGCGGAGCAGGCGGCGGCATCGCCTACAGCGAGGAGCAGTTTGTCGACATGGTGACCGGCGGGCTGCGCGAGAGCCCGATCCACACCGTCCTGCTCGAAGAGTCGATCGAGGGCTGGAAGGAATTCGAGCTCGAGATGATGCGCGACCGCAAGGACAACGTCGTCATCGTCTGCTCGATCGAGAACTTCGATCCGATGGGCGTCCACACCGGCGACAGCGTCACCGTCGCGCCGATCCAGACGCTCACCGACAAGGAGTACCAGACGATGCGCAACGCGTCGATCGCCCTCATGCGGGAGATCGGCGTCGAGACGGGCGGCTCGAACATCCAGTTCGCGACCGATCCGGACACCGGGCGCCTC
>CAYMRB010000680.1:0-3562 GCA_964392615.1 uncultured Planctomycetia bacterium
GTCCTCGAGGCGTGGTGTGCGCCCGACCCGTTTCTGCTACCCGAACTCGGCTTCCCCGAGGACGATCCGGTCATCCAGGCGTTTCAGAGCATCCGTTGGGACCCGGTCGCGGTTGGGGCGGACTTTCTCTTGGAGATCCCGGTTCCGAACGGCACCTACGAGCTGAACTTCTTCTTCTGCGAGAGCTGTTGTCTGCAGCGCCACTTCAAGATCCAGATCCAGGGCGAGATCGTCGAGGAGGATGTCAGCGCGGCGCTCTACGCCGACGGCCTCACGCAACAGGTCGGCAGGCTGTCGTACGGCAGCGCGTTCGTCGACGACGGCGTGCTGCGCATCGGCCTGCTGGGGTGCCCGGATTGCGAATGCCCGGAGTGCGTGGGCGGCGTCGTGATCGATCCGAACCCGACGATCTCGGCACTCGAGATCGTGCCCGACTCCGAGTGCGATCCCGAGGACTTCGACCTGAGCCTCGCGTGTGCGCACGACGCCGATCTCGACCGTGTCACCGGCACGTGGGAAGCCGTCGAGGGAGCCGAGAACTACCGCGTGCTCAAGAACGGTGCGGTTCTGATCCCGAGCCTGCCAGACGCCGCGCGATCGTTCACCGATGCCAACCCGCGCAGCGACGGTACGGACGTCGAGTACGCGGTCCTCGCGCTCGACGGCGGCGTCGAGTTCGGCCGCTGCGAGTGTCTCGTGCGGACGTTCGCATGTCCCAGAGCCCTGGAGTGTGTGCTCGACAGGGAAACCGGCGAGGTCGACCTGTCGTGGGAGGAGGGGATCGGCGTCGAGGTCGCCGGCTTCGAAGTGCGTCGCAATGGCGTGCTCCTCGATACGCTGCCTGTCGGCGTCAACGACTACACGGACACGCCGGACGACCGCGTCGTCGTCTACGAGGTCACACCGTTGACGGATGTGGCGGGACAGTGCCGCACCATGAGCTGCGAGCTCGAGATCAACACGGTCCTCTTCGAGGTGCCGTTCCTCGTCAACACGGGCGGTCCGGCCGTCGTCGACTCCCGGGGGCGCGAGTGGCTCGGTGATGAGGGCGTTGGTCTCGACGCGAACAACATCCGTCCCGACGATGCGGGCGGCGCGAACTTCATCGGCGGTTGGTGCAATCCGGACCCGGCGTTCGTCGACTCCCTCGGGTTCGACTCGACCCACGCGGGCGACATGACGATCTTCCGCAGCATCCGGTGGGACGATGGCAACGACGCGAGCGATTACGTCTTCGAGATTCCGATCGCGGAGGGCGAGTACAACGTCGAGCTCTTCTTCTGCGAGTCCTGCTGCGACCACCGGCACTTCAAGATCGATATCCAGGGCGAGAGGGTCTACGACGATGTCCACGTCGGCGTGTACGCAGAAGGCGTATTCCATCGCCCCGGACGACTCACCATGCTCGAGGTTCCCGTGGACGCGGACAACCTGCTAACGATCGCGCTGCTGCCGTGTCCGGAATGCGCCTGCCCAACGTGCGGAAACCGCCAGATGGACATCAACGCGATCCTCTCCGGCCTCGCAGTGACGAGCGCCGACGAGGTGATTCCCGTTTGTCCAGGCGAACTCGCATGCGATGTCGCGGGAGACGGAACGGTCACCGCCTCCTGGGAGCCGCCGACGGCCATCGATCTCGAGGGCTACCAGATCATGAAGAACGGCGCCGAGCTCCTGACCCTCGGTGCCGACGCGGTGAGCTTCTCGGACGACCTTGCCGAACGCGTGGGCGTCTACGAAGTCCGACCGATCTCCGCAGAGGGCGAAACGTCGAACTGCCACGCACTGAGCTGCACGGTCTTGCGCGACGACTTGCTGTTCGAGATCCCGCTGCGGATCAACATGGGCGGCAACGCGACCGTCGACTCGCGCGACCGCTTGTGGCTGGGAGATCCGGGGCCCGGTGCGGACGAGCTCGGCATCCGCCCCGATGACCTCGGTGGCACCAACGCGATTCCGAACTGGTGCGACCCCACCGTCCAGGGCGTGCCGGACTCGTTCCTGTCGCTGGGGCTCGACCCGAGCGACGCGGGCGACCTCCACATCTTCGATACGATCCGCTACGACACGGGCGACGACGACGGCGACGGCCTGATCGGCGAGACCGACGACACCGACGGCGGTGACGTCGACTACCGTCTCGAGCTGCCGGTGCCGAACGGCGACTATCTGCTCAACCTGTACTTCACGGAGTGCTGCTGCCCGGCGCGACACTTCCAGGTCGAGGTGCAGGGCGAGCTGATCGCCGAAGACGTGCATGCCGGGACGCACTCGCCGAGCGGCGCCCTCGGCAGGACTGGCCTGCTGTCGGTCGACGACGTCATCGTCGAGGATGAGCTGCTGACGGTCGTGCTGCCGCCGTGCAATCTCTGCGTGGGATCGGGTGATCCGAACTCGATCCTCAACGCGCTCGAGCTCGTCGATATCGACACCGAGCCGCAGCGTTGTCCGACCGACCTGCAGTGCATCATGGGCGCGGACGGCGTCGTGTCGGGAACTTGGGCGCCGCCGATCGGCATCGAGCTCGACCGCTACGAGATCTGGGTCAACGGCGAGCTTTCCGAGGAGATTCCCGGCGACGCGACCGACTTCCTGCACGAACCCGAGTGCGCGCGCGTCAGCCTCTATGAGCTCGTGCCGGTTCCCGCCGGCGCGGATCCTCTGTGTCCCGATCTTCGCCTGAGGTGCACGGTCATGGATCCGTTCTGTCCGTTCCAGGCACCGGTGCGCATCAACATGGGCGGTCCGAGCATGGTCGACTCGCAGGGCCGCGTGTGGCTCGACGACAGCGGCGCCGCTCTCGATCCGCTCGACATCCGACCGAACGACGTCGGCGGCACGAACGCCACGGTCAATTGGTCGATCGCGAACTTCCAGCCGGAGTCGCTCGAGCCACTCGGGTTCGATCCGGCCAGCCCGATCGACGCGTCGCTGATGAGCACGATCCGCTGGGACCCGGAGGACGGCGTGGACTGGGAGATGGAGCTGCCGATCGAGGACGGCACGTACACGGTGAACCTGTACTTCTGCGAGAACTTTCGGAATCCCCCGGAAGGCCGTCAATTCGGTCTGATGGCGCAGGGCGAGCTGCTCTCGGCGGACCTCAGCGTGCTCGACTACAGCCCCGATCGTCCGGAGCTGGGCTGGGCGGGCGTCATCAGCTTCGAGGTCGACGTCGAGGACGCGATGCTGCGCATCGCGCTGCCGGAATGTGATCCGGTGACGGAATGCCCGACGGCGACGGATCGCAATCCGATCCTGAACCTGCTGGAGATCGTCAGCGACGACGACCGCGAGAGCAACTGTGGCGACGGCGTCGACAACGACGGCGACGGCGACACCGACTGCGACGATTCGGACTGTGCCGGTCGTCCGCCGTGTGCGGGTGTCGGGCCGTTCGTGCGCGGCGACTGCAACGGCGACGGCAATGTCATCGGCCAGGTCGGCGACGCGGTGTTCGTGCTCAACTACAACTTCACCGGCGGCCCGGTGCCGGTGTGTCTGGCCGCGTGCGACTCGAACGGCGATGGCAACGTCATCGGTCAGGTCGGCGACGCGATCT
>CAYMRB010000681.1:0-3550 GCA_964392615.1 uncultured Planctomycetia bacterium
GCCGATACCGTGCATCTTGGTGAACCGGACGGACATGGTTCGCGCATTGTAGGCGGCCAGCCCGTGTTTTTCAGCAGGATGGCCTTCGGCGCCCTCGTCTACACTCATAGGAACCGCCACGAAGCCTGGGAATTCGAGCCATGAAGCAACTCGCCGCCCTCCTGTCGATCGTCAGCGTCGCCCTCTGCGCGAGCGCCTTCATCGTGGCCCAGGACGGGGCCGGTGACCGGGAGAAGCCCGCCGAGCGCGGTGTCGGCAAGGACGAGATTCCCAAGCTGCCGCCGAACAAGTTGCCGCCCCGGACGCGACCGGCGCCCGATCCGGGCAAGAGCCAGTTTCGCAAGTCGACCGTGTTTGTCGACATCAGCGAGGAGGCGACCCCATCGGACGGCCGGACCTACCGCCCCGTCGTTCCCGTCGTGCGCAACTACCTGGCGGAGTACTTCCGCCGATCCGGCTACACCGTGACCGACAAGTCGGCCGAGGCGGACTTCGTCGTCGAGGGCACGTTCGCGACCCAGTTCGAGAAGGAGCTGACGTTCAAGGAGCGGATCATCGGCTGGAAGTTCCGCGCCGAGGCGTACCTGCACGTCGTCGACAAGGACGGCCGTGAGCTCGAGACGCACGATGTGCCGGAGGTCTCCCGGATCAACGTGAAGAACGAGAAGTCCGGTGTCTGGGATATCCGGCGCTTCGTCGCCCACCGCTTCTTCGAGGGCCTGTTCAAGAAGGGCAAGGTCTTCGCCAACCGTCGCGTCGTCGATCTGATCGCGGCGCTGACCGTCGATCCGTTCGAAGCCGCCGATCCGCTCAGCGGCGACGAGGTCGTCACGCGCCTCGCGGACATCGGCCTGCCCGCGGTGCCGTATCTGATCGATGCGCTGACGGACACGCGCGCCGTGATGGTCGACGCGCAATACCCCGGCCTCGAGATCCTGTCGGACCTCAAGGTGTATCACCTCGCCGACAAGGTTCTCGAGGAGATCTTCCAGAAGGTGAGCCGCATGGGGCTGCAGACTCCCGCGGAGCACCGATTCCTCATCATCCGCGGCTGGGAGAACGAGTGGCGCCGGTACTGTCAGGCGTTCCGCGAGTCGCCGGAGGCGCGCCGCGCCATCCTCACGCGGAAGTCGCCGGGAGCGGTCAGCGAGGGCGACGAGAAGAACATCCGTCGCGTCCGGGCCCCCTCCGGCCAGCCCAAGAAGCCGGGGAAGGGGCCCGCCGAGCGGAAGTGACCCCTCGGGGCAGCGGACTCCGAGCGCGGTGCCGGGGCGCGCCGCGACCGTTTGCGGGCGTCGGGACGGCCGGCTATACTCGACGCCTCTCTGCCGCGCGCGCGCAGAGTGGCCGAGTCTCCCGAAGGCTGCTGTGCCGTTCAGAGGCGACACGGCCCGCATTCACGGAATCCTGTTGAGGAGTCACTGCCAGATGGCGGTAATGATCCGCATCCCGACGCCCCTGCGCAAGTTCACCGACGGCCAGGCCGAGGTGCAAGTCGAGGGCGCTACCGTGCGCGAGGCCTTTGCGCACGCCGAGGCGCTCCATGGTGGCATCGCGGACAAAATCTTCGACGACAGCGGCGAGATTCGCCGCTTCATCAACGTGTTCGTCAACGGCGACGACGTGCGGCACAGCGGCGGTGTCGACACAGCCGTCCAGGCCGGCGACGAAGTCAGCGTCGTTCCCGCGATCGCCGGCGGCTAACCCAGCGGCTAACCCCAGCGACCGAACGAACCCGTACCGACGAATTTGAAGCGATGGCCCAATCTTTCGACGACCTGCTCGCGCAGTACCGGCAGACGATCCCCGAGCTGTCCCCCGAGGAGGTCCGCGCGCTCCTCGACGAGTCAGCCGCCGGACGCGACATCACCGTGGTCGACGTCCGCGAGAGCGAGGAATTTCGCGCCGGACACCTGCCGGGCGCGGTCCACCTGCCGCGTGGCTTCCTCGAGATGCAGGCCGCCAAGAAGCTGCCGGAGCGCGATGCGGAAATCATCGCGTACTGTGCCGGTGGCGTGCGGTCGCTCTTCGCGGCGCACTCGTTGGGCCTGCTCGGATACGCCAACGTTCGTTCGATGAAGGGCGGCTTCGCGCGCTGGAAGCAGAACGGCCACCCGTTCGACGTGCCGGAGGTGCTGACCGACGGCGAGCGCGAGCGCTACGCCCGTCACCTGACGATCGACGAGGTCGGCGATGCCGGTCAGCTGGCCCTGAAGAAGTCCAAGGTCCTGTGCATCGGCGCGGGCGGGCTCGGCTCGCCAGCGGCGTACTACCTGGCGGCCGCGGGGATCGGCACGCTGGGCATCGTCGACTACGATGTCGTCGACCGCAGCAATCTGCAGCGCCAGATCCTCCACACGGACAATCGCGTCGGCGAGCCGAAGACCGAGTCCGCGCGGGCGACGCTGCTCGGGCTCAATCCGGACATCGACGTCGTCACGCACGAGGAGCGCGTCTACAGCGGCAACATCGACGAGCTCGTCGGCGCCTACGACATCATCCTCGACGGCTGCGACAACTTCCCGACGCGCTACCTCGTCAACGACGCGTGCGTGAAGCACGGCAAGCCGAACGTCCATGGCAGCATCTACCGCTTCGAGGGCCAGGTGACCGTCTTCTGGCCGGGCAAGGGGCCGTGCTACCGCTGTCTGTTCCCCGAGCCGCCGCCACCGGAGATGGCGCCGTCGTGCGCGGAGGCCGGCGTGTTGGGCGTGCTGCCCGGAGTGATCGGCGTGCTCGAGGCGATCGAGGTCATCAAGATCATCCTCGGGAAGGGCGACCTGCTCACCGGGCGGCTGCTGACCTACGACGCGCTGGAGGCGCGCTTCCGCGAGCTCCGGATTCGGCCGGATCCGGAGTGTCCGTACTGCGCGCAGGACGACTTCCCCGGATACGTCGACTACGAGCAGTTCTGCGGCGTGTGACCGCGACTCCGCGCACCGGGTTCGCGCCGCGAGTTCCGGTAAACCGGAGCGGGCTCGCGACCGGCGACGGCCGCGGCGATCCGGGGCTCCGGAGGAGCCCGCAGAGCGTCTCGCGCGGGGCGGAATCCGGGTGCTGTTCGGGTCACGGATCCTCCCGTCCTCCACGCATTTAGAACTGGACGACGCGGGGCGAAACTGGTTGACTCGCCGCTCAGATCTGCCTCGATGAGCGGTGCCTTCGCACTCGTCGTAGGATACGGTTTGATTCCCGACGTCGGCGCGTCCGTCAGACGCGGGAACGGCGGTCCCCGAGGGTGGTGTGGGCGTGTCGAAAGGAGAACCATATGGTCAGCGAGATTCGCCCGATCGAGAGCTCTCGTTTGAGCCGGACCACGCTCCTGCAGCTTCACCGGTTGATGGTGACGTCGCGGCTGGTCGATGAGGCCGAGCGGAACTTGCGGCGGCAGGGGCACTCGCATTTCCAGATGAACTGCGCCGGGCACGAGGGCGTGCAGGCAGCGGCGACCCTCTCGTTGCGGCCCGGATCGGACTGGTTCTACCCGTACTACCGCGACCGTACGGTGATCCTCGGGCTCGGCGTGCCGGCTCGGGACGTCTACCTGCTC
>CAYMRB010000682.1:0-3508 GCA_964392615.1 uncultured Planctomycetia bacterium
CGGTGCTGGTCGGTTTGGAATCACTTCGCGCGCTCGAGTCCGCGGCCGACGCGTGCGACGGGGTTGCCTCCCGCGATCATCACGCGGCTGGCAATCGCCGCGCCGGCCGACGTGCCGCCGACGACGCCGCCGCGCGCGAGAAGCGCGATGAGCTCGCGTTCGACGGCCGTGTCGACGTAGGCCTCCGACAAGCGCGACTGATCCCCGCCGGAGATCCACACGGCCGTCGCGTCGCGGAGTGTCGCGACGAAGTCGCTCGCGCCGGCACGCTGTCGCGAGCGCGTGTGGAGCACCGACACGCTCGCGAGACCCCGCGCGGTCCACCGATCGATCGCCTCCGTCGACGCGTTCGGCTCGTCGGCGCGCTCGCTGGCGGTCGGGATGACGACGAGCTTGCCGTCGGCGCCACCCGCGATCGTAACGAAGCGTTCGAGGACGTCGTCAGCGAGCGAACCGCCGCCGCAGACGAAGAGCGTACCGCGGATGCCGTCCGGTTCGATGCGTTCGTCGGCGCGGGCGACTGGCGTCGCAAGAAGCGAAAAGGCGAGTGCGAGAAGCAGCGCCGAGGAGTACGGTGTCGTGCGAACGGACCGCGAGTACGCAATCGTCTGTCGGAGTGAGGGCGTCATGAATCGCGACACGGCGAAGAACGTGACATGGATCGTCGCGCTGGGCGCGCTCGCGGTGGTTCTCATCAGCGGGTTCTTCTTCGTCGAGAAATACGTCGCGCAGCGCGAAGAGCCACGTGAGCCGTTGCCAACGGTCGCGGGGTTCAGCCGAGTCTACATCACCACCGGGGAGATCCCCGTCCGCGAGTTCGCCAATTTCCTGCAGGACGCCACCGGCCTGTCGGTCGTCGTATCCGAGGAGCTGGGCGCGAGAACGGTTGCGGTCCAGGTCGACATCTCCGAGGCCACTCCCGAGATCGTCCGCGCGCTGCTCGAGGCCAACGGCTTGCGCGTCGACCTCGTTGATCTTCTTGACGGTCAGCGCGTCGTCCGCATCGAGCAGGTCGAGTGACGCGGCCCGAGAACGGCCCGTACTCCGCTCAACGCTTCTTTCGCGGCTTCTCGGTCACCTCGACCAAGCCGACGTCGATGTACTGGCCGCCTCTCGTCTGGTGGCAGTGCACGGCCAGCGTGTTCTCGCCCGCGCGGAGCGCGCCGCGTGCGTCGGCATTGAGCGGCACCTCGACGTAGTCGGACTCGTAGCCTGAAAGCTGTGCGACGAGCTTGCCGTTCAGGTACACCTCCGCGTCCTCGTCGTGGTGGATCAGCAGATGGGGGGCCGCGAGCTCTGTCGTGGCCAGCGAGAACGTTCGGCGCAGCCAGATGTCCGACGTCTTCCACTCGGTTCGTACGACCGAGCCGGGAGTCGTCTTCTCGCCGAATCCTCCGACGCCGTCGTTCCAGTCCGCGTCGTTGAACGTCGCCGCGCTCCAATTGGCCGGCGGCTTCTGCGTCGTGTACTTCCAGGTCTGTCCCTTCTCGCGGCTCGACGGGACGATCGTCTTGATCTCGATGATCGGCGGCGAGCGGTAGAACTTGCGGTGGATCGCAGCGAGGTGGTCGACGTCGTACTTCACGATCGCGCGATCGTACGTCAGCAGGCCGTTGACCTCGCCCTCGACGTCGGTCGTCTGCGTGTAGATCGCCGCCGCGAGGCCGGCGCCGTGAAGGCGGGCCAGCTTGCGGTAGAGCTCGTCGTAGTGGGCCCAGAGCTTGGCGCGCTCCTCGTATGTGCGGTAGCCCCAATTGCGCTTGTTCCACCACAGATGGCCCTTGATCGGCTGGCCGAGACCGCCGAACTCACCGAGCACGACTGCCCGCACCTTCTCGGGGCTCGGCATGGCCGGGCCCGGGTAGCTGTGGATGTCGTAGAGGTCGCCCGTGCCGCGATCGGTCCAGCCGCTCGGGCCGTCGACGAGGCGCGTCGGATCGTAGCTCTTCGTCCACGCGAGCACCTTGTTCGTCTGGAACTGCCCCCAACCCTCGTTGAACGGTACCCAGACGACGATCGACGGGTGGTTGTAGCGCGAGTCGATCAGCTCGCGATACTCGCGGTAGAAGTTCTCCGCCGACTCGGGCGTGCGCACGTGGTCGGCGGAGGTCCTGCCGATGTATCGGTCGCCGCTCGGCATGTCCTGCCACACCATCAGGCCGAGGCGGTCGCAGTGGTAGTACCAGCGGGCAGGCTCGATCTTGACGTGCTTGCGCGCGCAGTTGAAGCCGAGCTTGCGCGTGATCTCGACATCGTAGCGCAGCGCCGCGTCCGTCGGCGCGGTGTAGAGGCCGTCCGGCCACCAACCCTGGTCGAGCGGGCCGAGGTGGAACAGCGGCTCGTTGTTGAGGAACATGCGCCGGAAGCCGTCGTCGTCGGTCGCGAGGGCGATCTTCCGCATGCCGAAGTAGCTGGCAACCTCGTCGACCTTCCTGCCGTTCTGCAGCGTCCGGATCTGCAGGTCGTAGAGGAACGGCGTGTCGGGGGACCAGAGCTTCGCGTTCTCGACCGGCAGGCGGATGCTCGCGGTCGACTCGGACGCGTCGTCCGTCACGATCCGGATCGACCCGTCGCTGACCACGCGGCCGCCATCGAGTACCGTCACGGCGAACGTCGCGGTGCCTCCTCGTGCGCAGTGCGCGTTGACGTCGAGCTGGACCGCGCCCTCGTCGATGTCGGGCGTGATCTTCACCGAGCGGATGTGCGTCGCCGACACCGGCTCGAGCCACACCGTCTGCCAGATACCGGTCACCGACGTGTACCAGATGCCGCGCGGATTCGAGACCTGCTTGCCGCGCGGCTGGAATCCCTTGTCGCACGGATCCCACACGGCGACGAGGATCTCCTGGTCACCGCTCGCGACGAGCGCGTCGGTGATATCGCAGCTGAACGGCGAATAACCGCCCTTGTGATCTCCGACCTTCTTGCCGTTGACCCACACGATCGCGTGCCAGTCGACGGCTTCGAAGTGCAGCAGCAGGCGCTTGCCGGCCGCTGCCTCTGGCGTCTCGAAGGTCCTGCGGTACCAGAGTCGGTTGTCCGCACCGACCTTCTTCATGACGCCGCTGAGGGCCGACTCGATCGCGAACGGCACGAGGATGTCGCCGTCGAACTTCTCTGGGCGCGACTCGGAACGCGGACGGATCGCGTACTGCCAGAGCCCGTTGAGGTTCGTCCAATCCTTGCGGACGAGCTGCGGGCGCGGATACTCGGGCAGCGCGTTGTCGGGCGACACCTCTTTCGTCCAGCGCGTCATCAGCGGGCCGTCGGCCGCCTTCCAATCGGCGCGGGCGTTGTTGACGGAAACGACGAGAGCGATACCGACGATCAGTGCGTGTGGGGTCCTGGAGGGCATTTCGCTGAGCCTGTGGATACGGGGGAGGGAACCTCGCAACTGCCCATCATGGTACCAAGCCGGCGGGGGTGGGTGTACCGGCGGAAGCCCCGAACCCCCACCCCCACTCCCACAACCCCCCCCCCACCCCCACACCCCCCACCCCACCCCCCC
>CAYMRB010000683.1:0-3503 GCA_964392615.1 uncultured Planctomycetia bacterium
AGTACTCGACCTGCTCGGTGCCGTCGGGGTTCATGTGGAACAAGATCCGCGACACGAAGTGCGGGATGTCCGAGTACTCCCACCGCAGATAGAGCACGCGGCCGTTCTCGAGGACGGTCGGGCACCAGTCGTGGTCCTGCTCGAACGTCAACCGCCGCGCGTCTCCGGTCGCGCGATCGAGCAGGAAGAGATTCGCGACGTGCGCCGATCCCCCCACGCACGGCACCCCGACAAACGGCGCGGTCGATGAGTAGATGATGCGACCGTCGGGCAGATAGCACGCGTCGTAGTTGTCGACATGGTCGTCCCGCGGCGTCACTCGTCGGCGATTCGATCCGTCGATGTCGATCTCGAAGACCTGCCAGCGCCGGTCGTCGTCGGTCGACGAGAAGAGCAGGCGATCGGCGTCGAAGTGAAGGTCGACGTCGCCGATGAAGCGGCCGTCCGCCGGCTCGTAGATCGTCGCGAGCTCGCCGTCGGGACGCGTGAGCGACAACGACACGAGCGCGTCGTGATAGCCGCTGCGGGGCAAGCTGCAGTTGCCTTCCCAATTGGCGGGCAGGCCGAGGCGCGACGATCCATCGCGGCGTTTCACCGCGAGGAGTCGTTCGAAGTCCAACAGCGGATTCGCGAGCAGCGCATCGCGTCGCAACGCCGCGAACTGCGCGGCGAGCTTCTCGAGCGCGGCCTTCGCCGACGCGACCGCGCCGGCATCGGTCGCCGGGTCGTCGCTCGCGGCGAGGAGTCGGTCGTGCTCGACCTCGAGCGCCGCGAGGCGGCCGAGGAACTCGCCGGCGCGCGGGTAGCGATCGGCGAACGTCGTCGCGAGATCACGAATCGCGAGATCGAGCGCGCGCCATTCGCTGTCGGCGACGTCCGGCGGCGGCTTCGGAGCGCCGCCGCCCCCACGCCCGCCACTGCCTCGAGCGCGCGGCTTGTGGGCGACGCGGCACCACGATTTCGGCGTCGCGAGATAGGTGACGATGTTCGAGGTCAAGCGCTCGAGCTCGGCGCGATGCCGGTTGCCGGCGTGCGCGTAGTGCGGCAAACGCCACCCCATCGCGATGACGCGTCCCTTGCCGAGCGCGTACTCGACGAGAGGATCCTCGACGCCACCGCCGCTTCGCGCGAGCAGCATGCCGCGAGCGGGACCGTGCGGGTGGAAGTCGCCGAACGCGGGAAAGCCTGCGTCGCTGATCGTCACGACATCACCGCGACCGCCGAGTCCGGCGAACACCGGGTGTTTCTTGACGACGGGGCGAAGAGTCGCGGCGCCGCGATCGTTCCCCGGACCGCCGCGTCGAATCCCGGCGGTCTCGACGCCGAGCGGGCCGACCATCGCGAAGGCCGCGCCGGAGAGGTAGAGCCCCTTGCCGCTCTCGACCCACTTCCGAAGCTGCGCGCGCGTCTTCGCCCCATGCACTGGGCCGGCCAGATCGATCGAGTCGCCCTGGTGATACCAGACGACATCGAAGCCCTCGAGCGACGCCGCTCGCCCCTCCGCATCGACGAGAGCACCGTCGGCCTTCACCGCGATCGGCGTCGTCGCGGCGAGCTCGCGCGCGAGCGCAAGGGCAGCGCGCCCCTCCGCGCCGAGCTGGCTCGCATCGCGCGCGGACAGGACGAACGCGAGACGCGGAGAGTTCGCGGCACGCTTCGCGTCGGCGGCATCGACGACGCTGCCGGCAACAGAGAAGGCGATCGTCAGAGTCGAGACGAACGCCACGAGATCACGGAATCGCCGAGCGCGGTCGGTCACCGAGAGTTCCTCCACCAGGGGAAGGGCGGCTGAAGACGACAAGATCCGGCCAACGTCCAGTAGACACGAGGGATGGGCACGAAGGCGTGACAGAGGTCACGCGCGGGCCTGCCACTCCGGAGCCGGGGCCGATTCATCGCGGTCGATCTCCTTGCCCGGGTGGTCTTGCCTTCGCGCGCGAGCGCTTCTTCGAGCTGCCATCGGCCTGCGCCCGGACGGCGGCGATCAGCTCGGGAACGATCGCGGCTCCCATCTCCCGGTGACCGCGCGGATCAGGGTGGCAGCCGTCCGTGGTCCAGCGCGCGAGGTCCTCACCGGCCTCCGCGGCACGCGTCCAGCGCGCGAAGTGGTCGACGAGCAGGACGTTCTTCTCTCGTGCCACGTCACGACACGCGCCCACGAACCGCGCCAGCCGCACGTTCGGATTCTCGCCGAGCCCGTTGCGTCGCGCGTTCTCGGCGAAGCGCGGCTCGGTCATCAGGATCGGCATGATGCCATGACGTCGGAGCCTGTCGACGATCTCGACGAGATGGCGACGATACACGGGCAGCGCCAGACGGCTCGCGGTCTTGCCCTCGTCGACCCAACTGTCGTTCGTACCGTACATCGCCAACACGATTCGCGGGCGGAGCTCGATCACCTTCGACAGACGTCGCAACGCTTGGTCGGTCCGCTCGCCGCCGATCCCGAGGTTGAGCACGTCCGCGTCGTGCCCCCGCGCTCGGAGTTGCTTCTGGACGAGCGCCGCGAACGTCTGCGCCGGCTCGACGCCGCGGCGCACGCCTTTCGTGATCGAGTCGCCGAGCGCGACGATCGTCGTCACCGTCGAGATCGCGGGGAGGTCGCGCCTGACCTCGACCTTGCCCCGCCGCCCCTTCGCGAAGACGGCCCCGCGCAGGATGCTCCCCGACGGCAAGCGCGCGGCGCCGTACGAGAAGTCGGCCTGCGACCGACCGACGAGACGGAAGCTCGCGTCCGCGACGAGGAGCCCGGGGTTCTTCGGGCTGCCGTAGCAGCCGAACCACCAGCGACCATCGAGGTGCGCGGCGGTCTGGATACCGAGGTGTGTCTGCCCGCTCGGGAGGATGTGGCGACCCTTGAAGCGGAGCTTGTCGTCGTACTCGAACAGGTAGTTCTGGCGATGATTCGCCGGTAGTCCGCCGACGACGATGAAGCGACCGTCGTGCCACGCGATCCCCCCACAGCCGTGCACGAGCTCCGGCACGCGGTGCTTCGACACGAGCGACAAGTCGCCCGTGTCGTAGACCCATACCCAGGGATCAGAGCGGCCGGGCGGCTGGTTGAACTCGCCGAGCTCGACAGCGACGAAGAGCTCCGCGCCGCGCAGCGTCAGGTCGCCGTGGTGGCTCGGCACGTCGACGCGTCGCGACACGTTCCCTTCGAGATCGGTCTTGACCAGTTGGACGGTGTGCGACCAGTAGATCGACCGGCCGTCGGTCGCGAGACCCTGCAGGTGGCCACCGTAGGTGCCTGCGCAGACTACGGTCGATTCGACCGCGCCCTGTGCGGCCGCGGTTCGTTCCGCGCCGAGGACGATCGTCGCGACGAGGAGCGCGACCCCGGCGAGCGCGAGGGGTGTCCGAGTCATGTGCTGTCCTCCCGCCTCGAGCGTAATCCAATGGTTCACGTCGTGTCCACGAGCGACCGGCAGGGCTCGCGCCGCAGGCGCTAAGTGCCGTGTTTCGCAAATATCTGTGCATATCGAGCGAGCAGATTCGTTCGC
>CAYMRB010000684.1:0-3501 GCA_964392615.1 uncultured Planctomycetia bacterium
GCGGCACGGCATCGGGATGCTCGAAGATCTCGCGGTACATGGCGGCCATGTAGAGCGTGCCATCCGGCGCGTTGGCGAACTGAATCGGTCGGAACCAGACCTCGTCCGAAGTCAGGAACTCGCGATTCTGCTCGGTGCGGTGCGCGGTGAGAGTCAAGCCGCTCGCTTCCAATCGCATGCGATGGACGAGGTTGCCGGCGCCCTCGCCGACGAACGCGTTGCCGCGGTACTCCTTCGGCCAAGCGTTGCCCGTGTAGATCATCACGCCGCAGGCCGCGGTGAAGTATCCGGCCGGCGTCCCCCCGCCCTCCACCGGCCCCGAGAAGTCGCCGCCGATGCGCATCTCCGTGCGAATGACGCGCCACGGCTCGACGGGGCTGGTCCGGAACACCTTGTTCGCGCCGGCGCGGATCGCGATTCGCGGGGACGGCGCGACGAGGTACGGGTTGCGGGCGATGTAGCGGTCGTCGTACACGACCATCTCGATCGGAACGCTATTGGAGCACTCGAACTTGCGCTCCCACACGTCGTACGTCATGCCGTACTGGGAGCCGCCGCTCTCGAGCCGCAGTTCGCCCGTGCGCGGGGCGATGCTGAAGTCGCGACCGCGCGATTGGACCGGTGCGGGCTTCGCATCGCCTGCGGTCCGCGCCCATTTCACGGCTCGGAGCACGCCGCCGGAGGTGCTGGCCATACCGTGGATGCGACCGTCGAGCCCCCAACGCAGGCTATTCGGACACGAGTTCGGATTCGAATCGTCGAAGCCGGTCACCACGACCTCGCGCAGGTCGGCCTTGCCGTCGCCGTCGGTGTCCTTGCAGTAGAGAAGATCCGGCGACGAGGCGATGAAAATGCCGCCGTCGAAGCACGCGAGGCCGGTCGGCCATCGCAATCGGTCGACGTAGACCGTGCTCGCATCGAACACGCCGTCGCCGTCCGTGTCCTCCAGCCGCGACACGCGGCCGCTCATCGTGTCGCCGGCCTCCGAGTAGGTGATCAGCTCGGCGACGAACAGATAGCCGTCCTCGTCGAAGGCGAGATCCACGGCGTCGCAGACCATCGGCTCGGCGGCGACCAGGTCGAGACGGAATCCCGGCATGACGTGGAACGCCTTCAGAGACTCGGCTGGCGCCTTGGGCGCGAGGCGCGGCAGGCGGGCCTTGTAGTCGACGTTCGGATCGACGTGCTCGACGTAGCCGCCCTGCCGGACGACGCGGCGCTTCTTCTTGTCCTCGGTCTCATCGGCGCGGGCGCTGGCCGCGGAGGCGAAGAGGATCACCGAGAGGAGCAGCGACGAGCATCCTGCGCGTCGCGAATCATCCATGAGAGCAACGGCGTCTGCGAGGTAGGTCTTCACGGTCTGCAACAGCCTGGGTTGTGAGCTCTTGTGGGCGTGAAGTGCCATCGTGGTGAAGGACCGAAGCGGATGCAAGGGGATGGGGGGCGGGATCGGGGACGGAGAGGCCCGAGCGGGCTGTTGTGCGACCGCACCGGCGTGGTACGTTGAAGGCCTGCTTCTCCCCGCAACCACTCCGCTGAGAGGATTCACGATGGATCGGAGCATTCTTCGCCCTGTGGCCACCGGCACGCCCGCCGCCGCGGGAATCGTCTTCGGACTGCTGCTCGCCGCGTTCATCGCCGCGCCGACGCTTCGGCTCGCGGCGCAGGACATCGGCGCCGAACCGAAGCGCCAGGTCTTCGAGCCGAACTGGGAGTCGCTCAACTCGCGCCAAAGCCCCGAGTGGTTCCGCGACGCGAAGCTCGGCATCTTCATCCACTGGGGCGTCTATTCGGTGCCCGCGATCTGCCACACGAGCACGTACTCGGAGTGGTACCGCTGGTGGTACAAGACGAACTCGCACGGCGGTCTCGTGCGCAAATACCACGACGAGCACTACGGCAAGGACTTCGCGTACCACGACTTCGCTCCGCGCTTCCGCGCCGAGCTCTGGAAGCCGCGCGAGTGGGCGCAGCTGTTCAAGCGGGCCGGCGCGCGTTACGTCGTCCTCGTGTCGAAGCACCATGACGGCTTTGCGCTGTGGCCCAACGAGCACGCCTCGAAAATCCGCGGCTATCCGTGGAACTCGGTGGAGACCGGTCCGAAGCGCGACCTGTGCGGAGATCTCACCGAAGCCGTGCGCGCGGAAGGGCTGAAGATGGGCTTCTACTTCTCGCTCATGGAGTGGGACAACCCGCTCTACGACACGGACAAGGCTCGGTACGTCGCAGAGCACATGATTCCGCAGATCCGCGAGCTCGTGAAGCGCTACCGCCCCGCGGTTTTCTGGCCCGACGGCGAGTGGAACCTCCCGGACACGACGTGGCGCAGCCCCGAGGTCCTCGCGTGGATCTACAATAACTGTGACAACCCCGAGGAGCTCGTCGTCAACGATCGCTGGGGGCGCGCGCTACGCGGTCAGACCGGCGACTACTACACGACCGAGTACGGCCACGTGGGCGGCGGTTCGCCGGGCCTGAAGGATCCGAACAAGCCGTTCGAGGAGTGCCGCGGCATCGGCCACAGCTTCGCGTTCAATCGCCTCGAGAACTACGATTCGTACCTGACGCGCGAAGGGCTCATTCGCATCTTGATCGAGAAGGTCAGCCGTGGCGGTGGCCTCCTTCTCAACATCGGCCCGACCGGTGACGGGCGCATTCCGGTCATCCAGCAGGATCGCCTCATCGCGCTCGGCGAGTGGCTCGAGGTCAACGGCGATGCGATCTACGGCACGCGCAAGAGCGTGTTCGACTTCCTGCCGTGGGGGAAATCGACGACGAAGGGCAATACCGTCTACCTGCACGTCTACGACTGGCCAGCCAACCATCGGCTTACGGTGCCCGGACTCGTCACGCCGGTTCGCAAGGCGTCGTTGCTCCACGACTCGCAGCACAGAGCGCTGAAGGTGACCCGCAGCGCGAGCGGCGAATCGACGATCGACCTCCTCGGCTACCACCCGTATCGTTGGGCGAGCGTCATCGTGCTCGAGCTCGCGGGGCCGCCCGTCGTCAGCAACGTCATCCGTCCCGACGGCGACGGCAAGATCACGCTGACCGCCGAGCGCGCCAAGCTGCACGGAAGCGTGCAGCTCGAGGCCAACCGCTCTCCGGAGGGTGAGGAGCTCTACAACGTCGGCTACTGGTCGAAGGCGAGCTCCTGGGTCGCGTGGCAGGTCGAAGTGCTCCCGAGGACGCGCTATCGCGTCGAGCTCGAGTACGCCAGCGAGCCGAAGGCCGAGGGCGGCGAGTTCGTTCTGGAGCTCGGTAAGGCGCGCCTGGCGGGCAAGATTGCCGCTCACACGGGCGGTTGGAAGGCGTATCGAACCGTCGAGATCGGCGCGATCGTTACCGGTCAGAAGAAGGCCATCAACGCGGCGGTGCGCTGTCGCAAACTCGGTGGCGGACCGCTGATGAACCTGCGGCGCATCACGCTCACGCCGGTGCGTTAGCCTCGAGTTTAGCGGTTCTGCGACGTCGAGCGGGCGAGTTCTACGACGGCCCCAC
>CAYMRB010000685.1:0-3499 GCA_964392615.1 uncultured Planctomycetia bacterium
CAGTCGCTCCCGGCCGCGCTCAGGAAGCGCTCGGCGGAGCGCACCGACGACGTGAAGATCGCCGAGCTCAGTCCCTGCGGCACGTCGTTCTGGACCGCGATCGCGTCGTCGACGCCGTCGACCTCGATCAGGTACAGGATCGGCGCGAAGGTCTCCTCGCGGACGATCGCGAGGTCGCGCGGGGCCCGCACCAGCGTCGGCTCGACGTAGAAGCCCGGCAGCTCGACCCGCCCGCCACCGCTGAGGATCTCGCCGCCCTCGTCGCGGACGCGCGAGACGGCATTCTCGAACGCGGTCACCGCGTCGGCATCGATCAGGGGGCCGACCAGCGTCCCCGGGTCGAGCGGATCGCCGACGGGCACGGTCGGATAGGCTTTCTGCAGGCGGGCGGCGAAATCGGCCGCGATGCCGCGCTCGAGCAGCACGCGCCGCGTCGTCGTGCAGCGCTGGCCCGCCGTGCCGAGCGCGCCGAACAGCACCGCGCGCAGCGCGAGGTCGAGGTCGGCATCCGCCAGCACGGTCAGCGCGTTGTTGCCGCCGAGCTCCAGGAGCGACCGGCCCATGCGCTCGGCGACCGTGCGGGCGACGATCTTGCCCATGCGGCAGCTGCCCGTCGCGCTAACGAGCGGCACGCGCGGATCGCGAGCCAGCTGGTCGCCGACGTCGGCTCCCCCGACGACGAGGTTGAACACGCCGCATAGGCCCTCCGGCTCGAGGACGCGATCGACGATCTTCTGCACCGCAATGGCGCACAATGGCGTCTTTTCTGACGGTTTCCAGATCACGGTGTCGCCGCAGGCGGCCGCGATCAGCGCGTTCCACGACCAGACCGCGACCGGGAAGTTGAACGCGCTGACGACGCCGACTGGCCCGAGCGGGTGCCATTGCTCGAACATGCGGTGGTCGGGGCGCTCGCTCGGCAGCGTGGCGCCGCCGATCGTGCGCGACAGGCCGACCGCGAAGTCGGCGATGTCGATCATCTCCTGAACCTCGCCTTCGCCCTCCGACAGGATCTTGCCGCACTCGAGCGTCACGAGCCGGCCGAGCGCGGCCTTGTGGCGCCGCAGCTCGTCGCCGATGCGCCGCACGATCTCCCCCCGCTGCGGGGCGGGCAGCGAGCGCCAGCGCCGGAAGACCGCGTCGGCGTCGGCGATCGCGGCGTCGCACTCGGCCGCGGTCGCGGCGCGTACGGTGCCCAGCGTCTGGCCGTCTCCGGGGGAGACGGAGACGATCTCGTCGCCGCCGCCGGACCAGCGGCCGGCGACGCACGCTCCGAGCTCGGTCGCGGACAGGCACAGCTCGGCGGGCAGGGATACGGTCATCGGGGGATTCTCCTTACTGTCTGAGCACGGCAGGGGGCTCCGGCGTCCGAATCGAACGGATCGGCCCGGTCGGGGCCGTCACCTCGGAGCCGGTTTTCGACGGGCTGCCAGAGGGCGCGATCGACGCGAGGAGCGGTTTCTGCCAGTTTCTGTCAATCGGGCTCGCAGGCCGGATTTGACGGCCTGCCAAATCGGCCGGTCACGCGCGGCGCGGGCCATCGGTCGACGCTTTCGAGCTTCTGTAAATCGCTTTGCTGTATTTGGTTAGGGTGTTGTCGATCACGCGGTCGGTCTTGCCGCGCACCGCGCACCGTAACGGTGTAGATCCTGCTGTCAATCCCCCGCTAACGACGGTATCTTGGTACGCCAACCCGCCCCCGGGGTTCGAGAGAGACGGTATTGGTTGCGGAGACCCAATGGACCCCACCGCCAAAAAGGTGCTGGCGCTGCTTGATTCGGGCGACGTCGAGTTGCGCAAAGCCGCTATTCGCGTGACCGCCGAGGTCGGCGCGTCGTCGAAGCCGATCATCACGGCGCTCGGTCGCTGCCTGCGCGAGCCGCATGAGGATGTCCAGCTCGTCGCGCTGAAAGCGCTGGCTCGCCTCGGCGCCGGTGACGTGTCCCACATGGTCATCCCGCTGATCCTCTCCACGGGGGTCGTTCGCGACCACGCGATGGTCGTGATCACGGCGATCGGGCCGTCGGCCGCGCCGCATCTGCAGAAACTGTACGCGGAGGCGGACCACGCGGGCAAGCGCGCCGTCATCACGGCGCTGTGCCTCGTCGGCGGCAAGCCGGCCCTCGACTTCGTCCTCGGACGCCTGCCTCACGAGCCGTTCGATCTGCAGCAGCACATCGCGACGCAGGTCTGCGAGGCCCTGCAGAACATGGACGCGTCCAAGCAGGCGTCCGTGTATCCGCTCGTCATGCGACTGCTCCGCGGCAAGCCCGACCCGCGTTCGCCGCATGTCCATATCACGGGTTTGATTCTCCTCGGTCACTTCAAGGGGAAGAGTCTGGTCGCCAAGGCGCGCAAGACGCTCACGAGCTACGCGCAGCCGCGTCAGCCGGCCGAGATCCGTCGCTTCGCGCTGCTGGCTTTGAATCGCCAGGCCGCCTACGCCAAGCCGACGCCGGAGACGATCAAGTTCCAGCTCAAGTTGCTGTGTGACGACGACTGGGATAACGTCGTGCAGCACGCGCTCACCGGGTTCCGCGCCCTGGAGCTGCCGCCTCGGACGCTGCCGACGCTGGTTCAGCTTCTGAAGAAGTCGCCGCACTTCTCCGTGCACATCCACGTGTTCGAGCGGTTGCGGGCGCACGATCGTCGTGAGGTCGCCGGCGCGATCATCCCGTTCCTCGCGGACCCGCGCTTCCGCGTGCGGGAAGCCGCGGAGGCCGCGCTGCGTCAATTGCCTTCTGGCATCGAAGCGCTTTTCCAGGTCTTGCTCGAGTCCGAGGACCTCGACGTCGTGCAGCGCGTCAACTCGGTGCTGCGCGACTTCCCGCAGGAGGTTCGCCGCAAGTACCTCGATCGCGCTGTCAACCGGCTACTGGCGCTGTTCGAGCGCAAGGACATGCGGTATCGGTCCTTCCTCGACTTCATCCGCGGCGTCGACCCGGATCCGCTGCGCGCCAAGATCTACCAGAAGGCGAAAAAGCTCAAGTCGGGGCGATCCGCCAACAAGTGGCAGCAGATCGCCAGCTACTTGCAGGTGCTGTGGGAGAACCACCTGATTACGTCCGATGGGCGCTACCTGTTCGCGGTTGCGCTCCTGTGTCAGAGTCCGCGGCGGCTCGATCCCGCGTCGCGTCGCGCCGACCTCGGGTTGCGCGTGATCCGCGCGCTGATCTACGACAGCTACGACGAGCTCGTCCGCAGGCTCATCAGCGATCGCGACCTGACCGTCGAGGACTACTTCTACCTCGGCTTCCACTTCAGCGAGGAGCGGGAGCAGATGGGTCGCTTCGGTCGCGACATGCTGGAGCACGTATTGCGCAGGTACCCGCGCAGCACGTTTGCGGCGCAGGTCGGGCAGAAGCTCGAGCTCCAGGAGCGTTTGGAGAAGGAGGGCGGTCGATCGTCGCGACGGCGTGCGCGGTCGAAGACGAAGGCGAAGACGAAGGCCAGGCTCGGCGCGAGGCGTGGCGGTGCGGCCGTGGTGCCGAAGAAGACC
>CAYMRB010000686.1:0-3497 GCA_964392615.1 uncultured Planctomycetia bacterium
GATCACCGCGGCCGGCGGTCGCCCGACGAACTCCGACCTGCCGTACTTCAACGTCGAGTGGCTCAGCCGCGGCGTCATCGTCGCGGTCGGCTGGCCCGGCCAGTGGGCGGCCGAGTTCACGCGCGACGACGGTGAAGGCCTGCGCATCCGCGCAGGTCAGCAGCTGACGCGCTTCGTGCTGCGCCCGGGCGAAGAGGTGCGCACGCCACTCGTCGTGCTGCAGTTCTGGCGCGGCGATCGGCTGCGCTCGCAGAACGTGTGGCGACGCTGGATGCTCGCGCACAACCTACCCCGTCCGGGCGGCCGGCCGCTGCGGCCGCAGCTGGCCGCGTGCAGCTCGCATCAGTTCGGCGAGATGATCCGCGCGAACGAGAAGAACCAGATGTTCTTCGTCGATCGCTACCTCGAGGAGAAGCTGCCGCTCGACTACTGGTGGATGGACGCGGGCTGGTACCTCCACAAAAGCGGCTGGCCTAACACCGGCACGTGGGAGGTCGACACGGGTCGCTTTCCGCGCGGCTTGCGGTCGATCTCGGACCACGCGCGCGTCAAGGGTGTACGAACGATCGTCTGGTTCGAGCCCGAACGCGTCACGCCGGGCACATGGCTCTACGAGAAACGCCCCGACTGGTTGCTCGGACGCGACGGCGGGCAGAAGCTGCTAGACCTCGGCAACCCGGAGGCGCGCGAGTGGCTCACGGACCATGTCGACCGCACGCTGACAGGCCAGGGGATCGACCTCTATCGCCAGGACTTCAACATCGACCCGCTGAGCTACTGGCGCGCGAACGACGCGGAGGACCGCCAGGGCATTACCGAGATCCGCCACGTCACGGGCTATCTCGCATACTGGGACGAGCTGCGCCGCCGGCACCCGAACATGCTGATCGACTCGTGCGCGAGCGGCGGACGGCGCAACGACCTCGAGACGCTGCGCCGGGCGGTACCGCTTCTGCGCAGCGACTACATCCTCGAGCCGATCGGCAATCAGAACCACACGTACGGCATCGCGTTCTGGATGCCGTTCTACGGCACCGGCGTCAATCAATTCGACGCGTATGGATTCCACAGCTGCGTCTGTCCGCACATCACGGCGTGCTACGACATGCGCCGACGGGACGTCGACTATGACGCGGTGCGCCGGCTCGTCGAGGAGTGGCGCCGCGACATCGCGCCGAACTACTTCGGCGATTACTGGCCGCTGTCGCCGTACGATCCGGGAGACGACGCGTGGATGGTCTGGCAGTTCGACCGTCCCGAGGTCGGCTGCGGCATGGTGCAGGCCTTTCGGCGCCCGCAGTCGATCTACGAAGCGGCCCGGTTCAAGCTGCGCGGCCTCGACGAAGATGCGAAGTACGTCATCTCTGATCGCGGCGCGGGTTCCGTGGTCTCCGGCCGCGAGCTGACCCAATACGGCCTACGAGTCGATATCTCCGACCGGCCCGGTTCGGTTATCATCACGTACCGCAAGTCCGACGCGCTGAAGACGCCGATGGTCGACTACTGACGGCACCTTGCAGAGAAGAACCAGAAACAGGAACGTGCGATGAAAGAAACCGCCACCGGCACAGCCGACACTCCGCGACGTGACTTCCTCCGCAAGACCGGCGCAGTGCTCGGCGGCGCGGCGCTCGCACTTCCGGCGATCGCTCCCGCGACGATCCTCGGCGGTCCCCTGCACACATCGCCGAACGAGAAGCTCGGCGTCGCGGGGATCGGTTTCGGCGGCATGGGCCGCAACAACCTGCGCGCGTGCGAGACCGAGAACATCGTCGCGCTCGCCGACGTCGACCACGCGTATGCGGCGGGGGTCTTCAAGCGCTACCCGAAGGCGGCGGCGTACAAGGACTACCGCCGCATGCTCGACGCCGAGAAGAGCATCGACGCCGTCGTCATCGCGACGCCCGATCACACGCACGCCGTCATATCGATGGCCGCGATGCTGCGCGGCAAGCATGTCTACTGCCAGAAGCCGCTGACGCACGACGTGCGCGAAGCGCGCATGTTGGCCAAAACGGCCGAGGAGAAGGGCCTATCGACGCAAATGGGCATCCAGGGCCACTCCGGCGACGGCGCGCGGCGCATCTGCGAGTGGATCCGCGCGGGCGCGATCGGCGCCGTCCGCGACGTCGACGCGTGGTGCTCGCTGAGCTACTACCCACACGGTCACACGTGGTGGAGCGCACCGCTCGCTCGACGACCGAAGGAGAGCCAGACGGTGCCGTCGACGCTCGATTGGGACGTGTGGCTCGGCCCGGCGGAGTATCGCCCGTACCACCGCTGCTACCACCCGAAGTGCTGGCGCACGTGGTGGGACTTCGGCTCGGGCATGATGGGCGATCGCGGCGTACACACGCTCGACCCGGTGTTCTGGGCGCTCGACCTCGGCATGCCGACGACGGTCGAGGGCACGTCGACCGGGCTCAACCCGGACACGCACCCGGTCGCATCGGTCGTCACGTTCCAGTTCGAAGCACGCGGTGACATGCCGCCGGTCAAAGTGACGTGGTGGGACGGTCTACGCCCGCCGCGCCCCGAGGAGTTGCCCCCGGGCGCGCCGATGGGGCACCCTCAAGGCGGTGTCGTGTTCAAGGGCGACAAGGGCAAGATCCTGTGCGGCGTCTACGGCGACCATCCGGTCTTGATCCCCGAGGCGCGCCACGAGGAGTTCAAGAGCTTGCCGAAGACGATCGATCGCATCCCGGGCGGCCTGGGCGGCCACGAGCAGGAGTGGGTGCAGTGCTGCAAGACGGGCAAGAAGCCCGGCGCGCACTTCGGCTACTCGGGCGCGCTCAACGAGGTCGCGGTACTCGGCAACGTCGCGCGACGCGTCGACGCGAAGATCGAATGGGACGCGGCGACCATGAAGGTCACGAACGTCCCTGACGCGAACCAGTACATCGCGAAGACGTACCGCGCGGGCTGGAGCCTCGAGGGATAGGAGAGCGCACGGGCGTTCGTACGTGAAGGTCACATCGGACGACGGCTCGGAAGCCGAGCTCGCGCTGGATTCGCCGAAGCTGCTGTTCCTCGAGCGCCCCTGATCCTCGCCCTCCCCCGAGCAGGACCCCAAAAAAGGTCGCGGTCTTTTCTTGCTGCCTTCTACATCGTGTAGTAGCCTGCCCTACTACAGTTTGTAGGAGGCGTGTCGATGGGCAAGAAACGCACGAGTCGACGTCCGCGCGGCAGCGTCGAGAGCGACGTCAGCCGCACGGAGCTGACCGTCCTCGAGGTGCTCTGGGAGCGCGGTCCGAGCACGGTCCGCGACGTCGACACGGTCCTGCGCGAGCAGGGCACGGAGCGCGCGTACACGACCGTGCTGACGCTCCTGCAGCGATTGCAGGCGAAGGGCTGGGTGACGGTCGACGGTACGGCGACGCCGCACGTCTTCGCTGCCGCGGTGTCTCGAGACGGACTGCTGCAGCATCGTCTCGAGAAAGTCGCCGAGGAGCTCACCGACGGCGCGGCCAGCCCGCTCGTCCAGTGCCTCGTCGAGA
>CAYMRB010000687.1:0-3458 GCA_964392615.1 uncultured Planctomycetia bacterium
ACTACCCGCTGCTGCGGGCCGGCGGCCGCGCGCCACCTCTTCGCCGCACGGCGGGAGGGGCTGCTCGACGAACCGACGCGTAGGCGGCTCGGCGACCATCTCCTCGATTGTGCGCCGTGTCGCGACGCGATGCGAGCGACGCGCACGCTGGAGCGCCGACTCGAGCACGAGGGGACGCGACTCGCGGAAGTCTGTCCGCCGCTCGCGGGCGACTCGCACCTCGCGCTGGCCGTGATGGATCGCGTGGCCACCGCCCCCCCGATCGCGCGGCGACCGCGACGACGCATCGCCCGTTGGGCCTCGGTCGCGGCGCTCGTCGCGGCGGCGGCAGGCGTCGGACTGGTGATTCTGTGGCCGCGGCCGTTCGATCTCGATGACGTCGAGGTCGCGATGGCGCGGGTGTCGTGCTGGAACGTGCGGACCGGGCCGGAATTCGAGTTTGCTTCCGAGTCGTGGCTGTGGCCGGAGACGGGCGTGCTCTTGTATCGGTCCGACTTCTCCGTGGCGCAGTACGATCCGCGTCGGGGGAACAACCTCCGTCACACACCCGGCGACGACTACATCGTCAGGAGCCGAGATCACAAGCTCGACGTCATCTCGGAGCGCATACGATCGCCGACGAAGGTACGCCGCAGCGTCACGGTGCGCGGACGGACGTGGTCTTTCGCGCGCTTGGAGCGCGCCAACGACCGCGTGGACGGGCGCGACGTCGTGCGGTTCGACGCGTACTTCACCGACGATGACGGACGCGAATACCTCCTGGCCCGGCTGTGGGTCGATCGACGTACCAAGCTGCTGACGAGAACTGCATGGCGAACACCGGTGGACGATGACCTGGAGAGGTGGACCGAATGGCACACTTGGGAGTTCGAGCCGCTCGAGGACGGGCCGCGCACGCTCGAGGATCTCGGCGTGCCGCCGGAGCTCAGGATCATCGACTGGAACGTGCGAGAGACGACGCCGCGGGAGGAGGAGATCCTGCGCGCCAGTCGCGCCGCGCGGGAACGGCTCCCCGAGCGCTATCGCATCGTGGCGCGGCCGGTCGAGGAGCGGTTGCTGCAGATGCAGATCGGTTGGTTCGATCGCCACCGCTGGCGGCACGAGCACTGGTCGTTCTTGGGGCGTGGAATCCCCGCCGAATCGGCGCCTGGCCTGGACTCCGTCGAGATGCGTCGATTCACGGCTCATGCGGTACACCACACGGACGGCTTCCTGGTGGTTTGTGATGGTCGACAGGTGCACGACGCCCGGATCGCGCACCACCTCGTCGCCCAGTGCACGAGCGGGAGGACGAA
Source organism: uncultured Planctomycetia bacterium (assembly GCA_964392615.1). GTDB lineage: Bacteria > Planctomycetota > UBA8108 > UBA8108 > UBA8108 > CAYMRB01. The sequence goes on from CAYMRB010000687.1 coordinate 1,296, forward strand.
GATCGACGCCCGCGACATCACTCCCCTCTCACGCCGACTCCTCCTCTCGTTCGGCGGAGGCGCATCGCCGCGAGAATGGCACTGGTCACACGCCGACAAGAAGCGCCTTTATCTCGTCGAGCGCGACACGCCGCGTGACGACGGCCTCGTCGAGGTGTACTACGAGCCGCCGCCAAAAAGCGGTCGCGAGGTCTTTCTCCTCGATCCCGACAAGGACTACGCCTGCGTCCGGTTCACCTTCGAACGGCGTGAGGGAGACCGTTGGAAGCCGACATACGAGCTGCGGTACGCCGACTTCGTGCAGCTCGCCGGCGGAGCCTGGGTCGCGCGAGAGTGTGTCGTGGATACCTGCGCACCACCGAGGCCGCCCATCAAGCTCCCCGCCGAGATCGAGCTCCCCGACAGCGTCGAGCTCCCCGCGGAAATCGACGTGCCTCGAGAGCACACGTGGAAGCTCACCCTCGACGAGCTCGACGCCGACGACTTCCCGGCGGACCTGTTCGACGGCGACAGCCTCCAGAAGCTCGTCGACCAGCGCAAGAAGGCGTGCGGCGGCTGCGAGTAAGCTGCGGCACTCCTCCTTCCCCACAGAACTCCGCCCTCGCCCCCGCAATCGGTTACCATGATCGCACCCGGGGCCGGTCGTGGGCCTGCCCCGCCGCTTGCATCCGAGACGGAGTCACGACGATGACGATGCTACCTCTCGTCCTCACGCTCGCCCTCGGTCCGGTCGGGCAGACCGCCGAGACAGCTCCCGAGCGCGGCCGCGACCAGTATCTGTACCTGACCTCGCAGTTCGACACAGACGCCTTCGCCCCGGCCGGCAGAGCCGCGCGGACCACCGGTCGCTCGGTGATTCGCGGGCCGTTCGACGCTCCCATCGGGCAGGGCGACGGCGCGGCCACCGGCGGCTTCGACGGCCTCGGCGCGTCCTACCCCGACGATCTGCTGCCGCAGGGGCGCACGTTCGAGGTCGACTCGACGCGTTTCGGCAAAATCGTCTTCCTGCGCCCGAGCACGGAAGAGGGCGCGAAGAACGCGATGTCGCTCAACGGGCAGACGATTCGCGTCAAGACGAAGAAGCGCTTCAATGTCTTGCTGTCGCTCGGCGCGACCCATGCGACCGAGGCGACAGCGGGAGGCCGCGCTCAGCGCGGCGACGTGCACCTCTACGGCAACGTCGTGCTGCGATTCACCGACGGCACGCGCGCGCGTGCACCGATCGGCCTGTCGGACTGGATCGGCACGCCGGTGTTCCACGAGGAGGCCGCGTTCGAAGCACCCTATCGTCAAGTCGGTCGGCGAACGTCGAACAGCGCCGTGCGCAGCGGTCAGACGCTCCACCTCTGGCTGCAGCGCACGCCGATTCCGTCGGACAAGGTGCTCGCATCGATCACGCTGCCGAAGATCCCGGACGCGAAGGTCATCGCATTGACCCTCGCGTGGCGCGACGGCGTCGCGCTTCCGGCGCGCAAGAGGCTGCCGCGTCCCGAACCGGCCCCCGTCGCGATTTTCGCCGAGCCCGACTTCCCGCGGCTTCGGGTCATCGACACGGTCACGCCGGAGCGCATCCGCGCGAGCCTCGAGAAGGTCGGCATCGCGGCGTCACTGCTGGGCATCGATCATCTCCGCGACAGGAAGCTCTTCACGCGCCAGGCGTTTCCCGTGCTCGTTCTGCCGCACGGCACGGCGTTCCCGCTGCAAGCCGTGGATGCACTGCGCGAGTACCGCAAGTCGGGCGGCGCGGTGGTCCACAGCGCGCTGTCGTTCACGTTGCCGATCGAGCGGACGGCCTACGGAACGTGGCTCGCGTCTACCCGCCTTACGGGCTTCGAGGGCCACGAGGGGGACAGCGCGCTCGGAACGCCGCGCTACGGCCCGACCACGCAGACGCGGGTCTGGCCGAGCCCCGAGCTCGAGGCTTGGGGCCTCGGCGATCTGCCGTGGAGCAACTACGCCATGGCAGACATATGGGGCCGGAAGATCTCGCTGCAGTCGATCGACGCCGATACGCAGATCGAAGGCATCGAGATCACCCCGCTCCTGAAGATCGGCAGCTGGACCTCGAACGTCGCATGCATCGTGCGTCAGACCAAGGGCGACTTCACGGTTGCCGTTCACGGGCCAGGCCGGTGATCCGTGACCGGCCCGCCTCGATCGAGC
>CAYMRB010000688.1:0-3450 GCA_964392615.1 uncultured Planctomycetia bacterium
GGGCGCGCAGCCAGCCGTCGCAGACCTCGCGGAGCGTCGTGGTCCAAGCGCTGATCGTCCGCAGGTCCGCGCGCCCTTCGCGCACGAGTCGCCAGATCGTCCGATAGTGATTCGTCGCCACGTACTGCCCGTCGGCCCACGCGTTGGCGAGGCCGCGCAGGAAGTCCAGATTCGACACGATCTCATCGGCCGCCTGCGGAAAGGACCGCCGCACCGCGGCACCGAGGGCGATCGTCGGGTCGTAGTCGACCGTGTTCCACGCATACGCGAGTGCCGTGGCGATCGACGGCGAGTTCGCGGACAGCGGGCGTGGCGCGTTGAGGAGGTAGCCGGCGACGTGGTCCCCGAAATCGTCTGGACGCTGATGGAGAGCGAACGGGAGGATCGCTCCGGTGCGATAGTCGTTGATCAGCTGGTTGTCGAAGAAGACCGGCTGCCGACCGATCAGCTCGACGAACTGCGTGCGCAGGTCGTCCTGATACTCCACCGGCACGTCGCCCCAGAAGTTCGCGATGTAGACCTGCACGCTCTGCGGCAGACGCTCGCCGTAGCACTCGAGGTATTCGCGCTGCGCGCGCGTCTCCTCCGGTCCCGCGGCTCCGGTCCAGGTCTCGTTCATCTGCCCCGGGTACCAGTAGAACTGCGGGCAGCAGAAGAACTCGGGTTCCCGACCGAGGTGTTCGGTCAGCGCCGCGTAGATATCGCGTACGAGGTCGCACTCCTGCTCAGGCGTCTCCCACTTGACGTCGTCGAACAGAAGGCCGAACGAGCGGAAGCCCGTGCTGGCCGCGGCGCGGAATGCATCGATGACCCGCTGTCGCCCTTCGCGGTCCGTGAGGGAATAGTCCTTCCCGAAGCTCATGCGACGCAGCTCGCAGATGAGCTCGATGCCGTGGTCGCGCGCGTACTGAACGAGGAACGCGTCCTCGCGCGTCGGCAACTCGTCTGGCGTCCAGCCCCACCAGTTGTAGAGCACGCGATTCGCCTTGACGGCGAACGCCAGGTCGATGGCCTCGCGCAGGCGATCGGCGCGCGCCAGAGCCCAGCCGCCGAGGATGCGAAAGCGGATCGTCGGCGCGTCCGATATCCGCGTGACCGGGAATCGCACCGAGCCGGCGTCATCGACCTCGACGAGCTGCGCAACCGTCGTCGCGGCGCGCAGGAGGCCGACCGGCTCCCGCGCCGTCACGCGCACGCCCGACGCGAATCCCTCGCGCACGGTCTCGACGGTGTACGCCTCGTCGTGATCGGCGAGTGCGAAGCCGTCCGCGGACGGCGCTCCGCCGTCGCTCGAGCCGTCGTCGACGAGATGGAACGAGAGCGGCGCTCGAGCGTCCGCGGTGGGGCGCACGGCGATTCCGAGCCGCGAGCGCAGCTCGGCGGCAAGCCAACGGCACAGGGGGCCGTCGGGCTCGGGGAAGTGCACGTTGCAGAGCGCGAGGCTCCCGAGGGCCACCGTCACGGCCGGCTCCTCGGCGATCTCGATCCGCCGTGGGCGTGGCAGCAAGCGCTCCAGACGCCCCTCCGGGAGCCGCACGGCAGGCCACGGTCGTGGCGCGGTGTGGTAGAAGTCGGTCACTGGGGTTCGAGTCGGGAGACGTTCAGCGGCGCGACCGAGTCAGCCAGTCGCCGGCTCTGCCGCCTGAGGTGGAGTCTTTCCCGCCTTCTTCCAGAACGTGTGGAGGCCACACTCCGTCTTCGCCTTGTTCACCCAACGTCCGGACCGTTCGTCGTTCGGGTCGGTCGCCGGACGAGTACACGGTTCGCAACCGATGCTAGGATAGCCTTTTGCGAAGAGCGGGTGGAGGGGAATCTCGTGCTCGGCGAGATACTCCTCGACCGTGTCGCGAGTCCACTGCGCCAACGGCTGCACCTTGACGAGGCCTCCCTCCATGAGCTCGATCGTCTCCGCTGCCGCACGCGTCGACGACTGATCGCGCCGCACCCCGGCGATCCACGCTTGGTATTGCCCCGTGTCGCCGAACAGGTCGCGGAACGGCTCCACCTTGTTATTGTGGCAGCAGAGGTCGGGATCAGTCTCGTACGGCTTCTCGCCGTACTTCTCGACGAACTCGACGCCGAAGACCGTCGGGCGCTTCGCGATGATGTTCACGTCCCAACGCTCCCTGAGATCCGCGAGGAACTGCAGCGTCTCGGGGAAGTGGAATCCCGTGTCGAGGAAGTAGACCGGCACCTGAGGGCACACGTCCTTCACCATGTGCAGGATCACCATGCCGCTCTTGCCGAATGCCGTACTCATCATGAGCTGCGAACCGAAGAGCTCCCACGCCCACGCGAGGAGCTCCCGGGTATCGCGATCGGCGCCGCTGGCCCGGACGGCCTCGACGGCCTGCTGGAGGGTCTGTGCGTCGATTCTACTCACGATGGTTCTCGGTGCTTCGCACGATCGGATCGGGGGATTGCGGCGGCGAACGCGGCCGGGTCGCTGAGGAAGCTGACGACGTCGCCCGCGACGACGAGCGCGGGCGGTGCGATAGATTCGCGGCGCACGACCTCCGCTATCGAGGCGAGCGTTCCGGTGACGACGCGCTGCGACGGAAGCGTGCCGTCTTGAACGACGGCGATCGGCGTCGAGTCGTCGATGCCTTCGCGGCGTAGATCGTCGACGACTCGGTCGAGGCGGCTAACCGCCATGAAGTAGACGAATGTCGTTTCGCATCGGTCGGTCGGGTCGCTCGACTCGTCGGAATCGTCGGCCGCGCCGATCGTCACCTCGCGCATCTTGTGGCCGCTGCGTATGACGACTTCGCTCGCGACGCCGCGATACGTGACGGGGATATCGGCGGCGGCGGGGACTGCGCAGACGGCGGACACGCCCGGGACGATCTCGTATTCTACGTCGGCAGCGCGCAACGCGAGGACTTCCTCGCCGCCGCGGCCGAACAGGATCGGGTCGCCGCCCTTGAGCCGGACGACGACGCGACCCGCGCGGGCCGAGTCGATCAGGAGTCGAGCGATGTTCGCGCGGTGCGCGCAGCCGACCTCCTTGCCGACGTAGACGCGTTCGGCGCGCTCCGGAATCGTTCGCAGCACGGCATCGCTGACGAGGCGGTCGTGGTAGACGACGTCGGCCGCGGCGAGGAGGGCGACCGCGCGAGCGGTCAGGAGTCCCGGATCACCGGGGCCTGCGCCGACGAGGTAGACAACGCCGGGACGAGCCGGCAGGGCTTGCGGTCGGTCGGTGTCACCGCGCGTAGCGAGCCAGCACTCGATCTCGCGACGGAGCTGGGCGCTGAGCGCCGGGCTCGAGCCTCCGCTGCCGATCGCGACGCGCACGGCGCCGCGGTCGGTGCACGCCGGGATGTGAAAGTCGCACAGCTGCTGGTCCGTGGCGCTATTGCACGGCACGCCGATACGCTTCGCGGCGGAGCGGACCTGCTTCGCGAGGTCGAGGTCACCGGTCGCCTCGAGCACGAGGTCGGCGTCGTC
>CAYMRB010000689.1:0-3421 GCA_964392615.1 uncultured Planctomycetia bacterium
GCAGAGCATCGCCCACCGCCGCGTCGAGATCGCCGGATCGCAGGCGCACCTCGAAGCGCAGCTCCAACCATCTGAGCCACCGAATCCACTCGGCCACGGGCGTTAGGGACTCCCCCGACACCTCCGGCGGGACCACGAAGTCGGCGCGCGACAAACATCGATCGATGCGCTCGAACGCGCCCGCGTGCTCGCGGAGGAGCGCAGCGACTTCGGCGTCGTCCCACGGCAGCGCGAGTTCCCGGGCCCGCGCCCGGATGTCGTCCTCGGTGTCCCCCTCTTCGGCGAGTTCCGCAGCGAACTCGGCCGCGGGCTCTCGTTCGTCAGCTCCGGACCGAACGAAACACGCGCCGTCCAGGAACAATCGGATGCGCTCGGTCGCCTCGACGAACGCTGGGTCCGCCTCGTCGTCCATCGTCACGTCGTCGTAGCCGTTCTGCCCCGGCGCCGGCTGGCGGCGCACAAACGACATGTCGCTGTCGTCGGGCGGGGGCTCATCACGCAGCCAGAAGATCCCGCCGCAGGCGAGCGCGAGGAACGCGCTCAGCGAGATCAGGAGCCAGCGCCGTCTCGTCCACGTCACGGGGATCGTTCCTTCGCGATCGGCTCGACGGACGGCACGTCGAGCGCCAGGTCCCAGGTACCGTCCGGCGGCGCCACGTCCATGAGCCCGCTGAGCGCTCGCGCATCCGAGTGTGCATCCGGCACCCCGCTGTCGTCGACGAGGTCGTCGCCCACAGACCACACGCGCCGCTTCTCCGCCGAGTAGCGCAGCGGCTTGCCGTCGAACGGATCGGCCGGGACGGCGCGGATGAAGTCCGGCACCAGCGCGACCGCGTCGGACGGCAATCGACCGTGCTCGATCTCGTAGCCTCGCAGCGCAAGGCTGAGTCGCGTCGCGCGCACCTGGAAGAGCCTCTCGAAACGACGCGATGCGGCGTCGACCATCTGCGGGCCGAGAACCGCGGCCACCGCTTCGCCCGATCGATTGAGCCAGCTCGTTCCGGTCGGCAGCTCCGGCGCGTCGACCTCGCCGCGAACCGCTCGCCCGGCGATCTCGATGCCGGCGCGGTAGTACGGCAGCAATCGGCGTCGCGTCGCGTTCGGTTGCAGTAGCAGAGACGGGCGCATCCCGTCATCGAGATCGGAATCGAACAGACCTGGGTCGTCCAGAATCGCGCTGACAGAGAGGTAGTCCGCTCGCAACGCCGACTGCACAGCGGCGGCGCGCATCTCGAACGGCGCTAGACGGCGCGCGAGCTCGACGCATCGAGCCGCCGTCGCACGCTCGTGTACCGCGAGTCGTCTCGATAGCCGCAGCCCCCACTCCTTGAAATCGGCTCCTGTGGCGACGTCGATCAAGTCGCCCTGACCATCCTCGATGCGCTGGCCGAAGCGCATGGCCCGCAGGATGTCATCCGTCGCTCCATCGAGATCGCCCGCGCGCAGACGGACCTCGACGCGCAGGTGAACCCACGTGAACACCTGCTTCCAGCTCAAGAGGTGCCCGAGGCGCGCGCCCGGTCGGCGCGACGGGATGACGAAGTCCGCGCGCTCGAGACATCGATCGATGCGCTCGAGCAAGCCCGCGCGTTTCTCGAGCAGCGCCGCGACCTCGGCATCGTCCCACGGCAGCGGGAGCCCGTCCGCGATCGCCTGGCGATCCTCTTCGTCCCAGCCCTCGTCGGCCAGCGTCGCGGCGATCTCGTCCGCCAGCTCTTGGACCGTCGCACCGGCGCGGACGCGCGCCACGCCCTGCAGGATTCGCCCGATGCGATCGACGTCCACCGCGAGCGGCTCGCGTGCGTCGGCGTCGACCAGCACGTCGTCGAAGCCGTTCTCGCCCGGCGCCGGCTGGCGACGCGCGAAGGTCATGTCGCTGTCGTCCGGTGGCGACTCGTCGCGCAGGAGCGAAACTGCCGCGACGACGAGCGCGATGACCGCGGCGAGCGCGATCGGGATCCAGTAGCGCTTCCTCCACCTCACGGCGATCGCCTCGTCTCCCGCGATTCGGGCTGCGGCACGTCAAGCGTCAGATCGAAGTCCTCGTCCCCGCCGTCATCCTCCAGGTCACTGCCCACCGACCAAACGCAGCGCTCTTCGGCCGAGTACCGCAGAGCCGCGCCGTCGAGCGGGTCGGCCGGCAGCTCGTCGATGAACCGGAGCGTCAACGCGTCGAGGTCATCCGGCAGACGGCCGTGCTCGATCTCGTACGCGCGCAGCGCGAGGACGACCCGCGTCCCGCGCACCTGGAAGAGGTCCCAGAATCGAGTCGCCGGAAGGAAGAGCGTCGGCTCGCCGCAATACTCCAGGAGCTCCGCGCCGGTGTGATTCAGCCAGCTGGTCTCCGTCGGCGAGTCCACCGTCTCGACGACGCCGCGGAACGGTCGCCCCGCGATCTCGATCGCCTTGCGGTGATACGGCAGCAGCCAGCGGCGCGTCTCGTTCGGCTGCACGAGGAGGGAGGCTCCTGTCCCGAACTCCTCGCTCAGCAACTCCGCGTCGTCGAGCGCCGCGCTGACGACGCGGTACTCCTCGCGCACCGCGGTTTGCATCGCGACGGCGCGCATCTCGAACGGCGCCAGGCGGCGCGCGAGCTCCGTGCACAGCTTCGCCGTCACGCGTCGGTCCGACGCGAGATGCCGCGCTAGCTCGAGACCGTCGCTCTTGAAGGTGGCGCCGATCTGGACATCCGTCAGACTCCCCTGGCCGTCCTCGACGCGCTGGGCAAGACGCACGTACAACAGGACGTCATCCGATGCCGCTCTCAGCTCTCCGGCGCGTACGTGGAGCTCGAAGCGCAGCTGAGCCCACGACAACAACCGCCGCCAGTCCATGTAGTTCGACGGCAGCCTGGCGTTGAGAGACTCCACCGGGGGGATCACGAAATCCTCGCGCGCCAGACATCGATCGATGCGCTCGAGCAGGCTCGAGCGCGCCTCGAGCAGCGCCGCGACCTCGGCGTCGTTCCACGGCAGCGCAAGCCCCTCGGCAACCGTACGGTTGTCTTCTTCGTTCCAGTTCTCATCCGGCGGCGCCTCGTACGCCAGCCTCTCGGCGATGGCGTCGGCGAGATCCTGATCGGTGGCGCCGTCCCGGACGAGAGCCGCGCCGTCCAGGAACCGGTCCAGGCGATCGGCATCGGCCTCGAGCGCCTCTCTCGTGTCGGCGTCGAACACGAGGTCATCCCAGCCGTTCTGCCCGGGCGGCGGTTGACGGCGCACGAACGCCATGCCGCTGTCATCGGGCGGCGGTCGATCGCGGCGGCACAGGATGGCGGCGCAGGCGAGCGCGACGAGGAGCGTCACGACGATCGCGATCCACCGACGCTTCGTGAGTCGCACTGCCATGGGTCGCAGTGTATCAAGGCGATCCCGACTGCGAAACCGACACCGACACCGACTCCGACACCGACACCGACTCC
>CAYMRB010000690.1:0-3417 GCA_964392615.1 uncultured Planctomycetia bacterium
CCTGGACGCGTGGTGGTCCCGGTGGATCGCCGCTCGCGAAGAACCGCAACCACACGATGCTCGTGCCGACGGAGGTCGTGCGCGTGCGACATGAGCCGGCCGTACCGGCGCCGGGCGATTGGGTGACGATCCACGCGCACGTCGTGTCGTCGCGCTCGATTTCCGAGGTGCGGGTCGTCTATCACCTTCTCGGCGGCAAGAGCGCCAAGTCGACCTACAAGCGCCTGTCCGATCGCGGCAGCGATGGCGACGGCGACGCGCGCGACGGCCACTTCGCCGGTCGCATCAAGATGCCGTCCCGAGTGCCGGTCGGGGCCGTGGTCGGTTATCGCATCGCGGTGAAGCCGTCGTCGGGTCGCGCCGTCGTGCGCCCGGAAGGCGACCTCGAGTACCTCATGCCGGTGGAGAGCAAGGCGCGGCAGGTCGACGGGTTGCCGACCTATCGCCTGCTGATGATGCCGCAAGTCGCGGAGCGCTTCGCGAAGCAGTCGCGCGGGTCGAGCGAGTGGTTTCCCTCCACGTTCGTCGCTTCTGCTCGAGGCTCCGGCGTCCGCGACGACGACGTCGTGATTCACGGCGCCGAGGTGCGCCAGCGAGGCAACAACTCGCGTCGGCCGCGCGATGGTCGCATGTCGTATCGCGTGCGCATTCCGGATGGGCAGATGTTCGACGCGCGCGACCGACTCATTCTGAACGCGTTCAACTCCTACCGTCAGAAGGCCGGCGGCGACTTCATGCGGCGCGCCGGCGTGCCGTGTCCGCGTCTTCGCACGGTTCGTCTCGTGCTGCCGCATCAGGACGACTCGCGCTACCTCGACGTGCAGGTCGTCGATCGCCACTTCCTGCAGGACCGGTACGATTCGGCCGACGGCGACATCTTCCGGGGCTTTCGCGGCGGCGTGCGGGCCGACCTCGCGTTCAAGGGACGGACGAATCTCGACGGCTACCGGCAGGCGTACCGCCGCGAGAACCACAAGGACGAGGAGGACCTCAGCGGCCTCCTCTCGCTTCTCGAGGCGCTCGCGAAGCCTGCCGACGACGCGTACCGCGCGGCGGTCGACGAGGTGGTCGACGTCAACCAATGGGTGACGTACCTGGCGGCGAACATCGTTCTGGGCAATACCGAGAACGGCCTCGCGCGCGGCGTGCCCGACGACTACTTCTTGCTGCAGCGGCCGGGCGACGGGCGTTTCGTGCTGGTCGCATGGGATCACGACTCGACGTACGACAACGTGAAACGCGCGCTGTTCAAGCCCGCGTTGCCGACGGTGCGGAAATTCCTCGGCCACCCGACGATCGCGCCGCTCTTTCACCAGCGCGTGCGCGAGTTCCTCGACGGTCTCGTCAGCGGCGCGGGGTGGACGCGAGAGGCGCTCGCGCTGTCCGGCCGATTTCTGCCGCGGCACATCGCGGATCTCGACCGCTTCGTCTGGAGTCGCCAGCCGATCCTCCGCGAGTCGTCGGTGCTGTGGCCGAACGCGGGCGTGGTCGGCGGCGTGGACGGCGCACCGCGCGGATTCGGCACGCGGCTCTTCACGACGGCGTCGAGCGGCAAGCTCGAGCTGTGGGGCTCCGTCGATCCGGCGCGCGCCTTCGCGGTACGCGTCGACGGAAAGATGGCGACGTATGACGCCGTACGCGGCGAGTGGAGATCGTCGCTGGAGCTCGGTTCGAGCGGCGCGTCATTCTGGGTCGAGCCGCTCGGTATCACCGGCGAGTCGTTCGGCGCGTATCCGATGGCCATCGAGACCGTCGCTCGAGTCACGGGAGTGCCGTCGGTGTTGAGCGGACGCCGGGCGTGGAGTCGGGACGGCGGGCCGTACTTCCTCAGCGGAGAGACGGCGATACCGAATGACTCTGCGCTCGTGATCGAGGCGGGCGCCGAGGTGATCTGTGCGCCCGACGCACGACTCGTGGTCAAGGGGCGATTGACGGTTGCGGGAACGCCGACGAATCCGGTCGCGTTCCGTCCGTCGGTCGGTCAGCAGCCGTGGCGGGGAATCTGGTTCGATCATGGCAGCTTGTCGGGATCGCGCGGGCACAAGATCGCGCATTGTCGGTTCGAGGGCGGCCGCGGCGAGGTCGTCGAGCGGCCGCCGGTCGCGCCGGGAGGGGCGGGCGCGCCGGCTCCCGCGCCCACCCGTGCGGACGAGCGGCGACCGTTCCTGCGCGTCGACCGTGCGAAGCTGCGTCTCGAGGGATGTCTCGTGCGCGGCATCCTCGGGCGGGCGATCGCGGGGCGCGGTAGCGAGATCGAGGTTGTCAACACGACGATCACCGACAGTCGGCACGGCATCGCGGTCGAGGACTGCGAGCTGACGATCGAGCACAGCGAGCTGCGCGATCTGTGGGGCCGCGGCATCGTGTGTCGAGGCAAGAAGCCGGCCCGCCTCGTCGGATCGCGCATTCTGAGGGCACAGCGCAGCGGCGTGCGCGTCGAGGGCGGTGGCTCGCTGAGTCTGGAAGACGTCGTCGTTGTCGGCAGCGGCGCGGGCATCGACGTGCGCGGGGCCTCCTCGGTCAAGGCGCACCGGGCGACGCTCGCGAGCTGCGGTGTCGCGCTATTGGTCGACCGCGAGCCGTGGCCCGACGGGGAGGACGCGCCACGCGTGCGACGCTACTCGAGCGCCGAGCTCACCGAGTCGATCCTGTGGCCGGCAGGGCGACCCGTGATCGCCGCGGAGCGCTCGAAGGTCGTCCTGACCGACTGCACGCTCCCCGATCCGAAGGCGGTCGTCGGCGGCGTGAAGGTCGAGGGCGCGATGACGGACGTGCCGGTCTTCGGGAATCCGCTGCGCGGAGACTACAGCACGCCGTAGGCGCGGCTGCGGGCGAGCATCCCGGAACTTCGTCGCGACGAGCCCAACGGTCGGGGGCTGTCGAGCCGGAAGTGGTACGCGCCCGGCAGAAGGCGAAGGAGGCGAGGCGCCGCAGCTTCGTCACCGTGCGATTCGTCGAGCTGGACGACAGAGGGCGCGTCCGCGTCGCCCTGACGAATGCGACGGACAAGGACATCGACGACATCCGCGGCGGCATCCAGGCCGAGGACGCCGACGGCCAGTTCATCACCAGCGCCGGCTACACGGAGGCCGTGCCCGGGAGCCTGTTCCTCGCCAAGGGAGCGACGCTGGAGCTCGCGCCGTTCCTGAGCCCGCGGCCGGAGCTCAACAAGCGCCTCGGGGACGATCCGACCAGCGTGGTCTTCTCGTTCTCGGCCCAGGACGTCACCTACGGGGACGGGACGAAGGAGACGGGGCTCGAGTGGTAGGGGCGGCGTCGCGATCCAGCGGGTCGCGTGGGCAGCCCGGTTCATGTCGGTCTTCGAGGTCGAGTCCGAACCCGGAAGATCAAGAAGGAATCACCCTAGCCCGGGCTGCGCCCGGAACCCAACGGCGGAACCGGAAACAAGAGAAGAGG
>CAYMRB010000691.1:0-3415 GCA_964392615.1 uncultured Planctomycetia bacterium
GGCCACCATCGTGTGCGAACAGAAGATGACCTCGTCACCGGGGCCCAGACCTGCCGCCCGACACAACATGAAGAGCGCGTCTGTGGCATTCGCCACGCCGATGACGTGCTTGATCCCCGTGTACTGCTCGAGGCTCCTCTCGAACTCCTCCAGATCGCGCTGGAGGATGAACGCTCCGCGGCGACCGACGTCCGCGACGATCTTCAGGATCTCCTCCTCATCGGAGAGGAAGACGTCCGGGTAGTCGAAGAACGGGACTCTTGTCGTTGTAGCCATGCCCTAACCTTCTGACCTTACGCCGGAGGCCAGCTCGGCCTCCTCGGCGACGATCCTCTGAACCTCCGCGCGCAGCTCGTCGAACGACGGATAACTGCGCAGTTCCTGCGGGGTCCAGCTCTTGAACGCGATGCGCAGGATCGTGAAGAACACGATCTTCAAGTCACCCCACATGCTGCGTGAGTTCAGATAGTGCAGCTGGAGGTTCAGCTTCGTCGGCTGAATGACCCGCTCGTACATGGCGTCTGGGTCGGGAGCCCCCTCGAGCACGCCGCCCTCATCGGAGTTCCAGAGCGAGGCCCAGTCCGTGATGCCGGGCCGGATGCTCAGCGTCTGCTTCTCTTCCTCGCCGTACTTCTCGACGATCGCGGCGACCTCGGGGCGCGGGCCGACGAGGCTCATATCACCCGCGAGCACGTTCAGCAGCTGGGGCAGCTCGTCGAGCTTGTACTTGCGCAGCAACTTGCCGATCCCGGTGATGCGGTCGTCGTCGTCCGCAGTCGAGGAGCCCCCGCGGCTCTCCGCGTCGACGACCATGCTGCGGAACTTGAAGATCCGGAAGGTGCGGCCGCCGAGACCGGCGCGAACGCCGCGGTAGAAGACGGGCCCCGGAGAGCCGATCTTGATCAGCGCAGCGACCAGGAGCAGAACCGGCGAGAAAACCAGGCACAGCAGCGCCGCGGCAACCAAATCGAACGTTCTCTTCACCAGCACGTGTTCTCTTCTCCTCGGCCTCGTCGGGACCACCCAAACGGCGACATCCGACCGAGGCCGGGCAAGGCGCCACACCAACGCACGAACCCGGATAGGCATGCTACCAGGAAGCCGTTCGCCAGTTCAACCGGCAGCGAGACTGACGGGCTGGACGGAGAGCTGACTCCCCCGGCGCTTCCTTCCGGAAATGTTGAGGGCTATCATCTGCGGGGGGACTGGTGACCTTCTCAGGAGCAGATCGATGTCCGCAACTCGCGCGGCTTCCGCAGTGTGCTTCGTCGTCGCGGCGATCGGCAGCGTCGCGATCGGTGCCGCGACGATCCGCGTGACACCGGGCGGCGATGTGTCGATCCAGGCGGCGCTCGACTCCGCGTCGGATGGCGACGTCGTCCTCATGGCGCCGGGCGAGTACGTCATCGACAGACCGCTCGACTTCAACCGCGAAGCCGGTCCTGCGCGCAATCTCATCCTGCGCTCCGAGGCCGGCGCGGAAGCGACGACGATCCGCATGGTCGACCCGATCGATCCGGAGCGCGCCAGCATCTTCATCTTCGAGTCGGGCGAGTCGGCGGCGTCCGTCGTCGAGGGCGTGACGCTGACCGGCGGCGTGGGTACCGTGCGCCTCGGCCGAACGCACGGGGGAGCGGTTCTCTGTCAGGAGGATTCCCGTCCGACGCTTCGCAATTGCGTGTTCCGCGCCAACCTCGCGCTCCGCGGCGCGGCGGTCGCGGTCGATCGAAGCGGCGGCGCGACGATCGTCGGCTGCGAGTTCGACGCGAACATCGGCGAGCGCGGCTGCGGCGTGTACGCCGACGGTCTCGTCGCGGTTTCGGTCGAGGAGTGCACGTTTACTTGGAACGACACCGCCGCTACCGAAGACGAGGGCGAGCACCGCGGCGGCGGGATCGCGGTCGACTCGGGCGCCGAAGTGACCATCACGCGGTGCGTCTTCTCGAAGAACCGCGGGTTTCACGGCGGTGCGGTCTTCGGTGACCGCGGGTCACGTATCACGTGCAGCGACTCGCTGTTCGAGAGCAACTACGCCTACTACGGTGGCGCGCTCTACGCCCGTCGAGAGACCGAGCTCGAGATTCGCCGTTGCAGGTTCCTCGGCAACGGCTGCGAGTGGGAAGGCGGTGCGCTCTGGCTGAGCGAATTGTCGCCATTGATCGAGGACTGCGTGCTGGCCGGCAATGACAACGACACTCGCCGCCGGAGAGGATCGGCCCTCCACGGTGCCGATCTCCCCGATGCACGGCTCATCCACTGCACGGTCGTGCTCAACAACGGCGGTGAAGCGGTCAGTCTCGATTCCGGGCCCACCACTCTGTCGATACTCGGCTGCGTGCTGGCGCCGAACTTCGGTGGCAACCTCTCCGCAGGGCCCGACTGCACGGTCGTCGCCGAGCATTCGATCCTGACCACGAGCCCGTTCGAGGTGCTCCCTCCCGGGAACTTCGCTGGTGAGACGGCGTTCTTCAACCTCGGAGAAATCGACTTCAGCCGGCGGCCGGAGAGCGCGGCGGGCCTCAATCCGGGCGTGCCGGACTTCTGGCTCCGATTCCCCGACCTGCGACTCGCCACGGGCTCCATCGCGCGCGACCGCATCGCGGAGCCCTACTCGCCGCACGATCTCGTCGGCACTCGCCGTCCGGTGGGCCCGGCTGCGGACGTGGGCGCGTACGAAGCCATCGATACCGAGCCGGCGACGATCCGGGTGACACCGGATGGAGAGCGATCGATTCAAGAGGCTCTCGACGCGGCGTCGGAGGGTGATATCGTCCTCCTGGCCCCGGGCGAGTACGCGATCGACTCTCCGCTCGAGTTCAGCCCTCACAGATGGCCGCGTGACCTCACCCTGCGTTCCGAGGCGGGCCCCGAGGCGACGACGATCCGCATGGTCGACCCCGCCGACGCCGCGCGCGCCAGCGTCCTCATCTTCGAGTCGGGCGAGTCGCCGGCGATGGTCGTCGAGGGCCTGACGCTGACCGGCGGGACGGGAACCGTTCTCGACGGTCGAACGAACGGCGGTGCGGTCTTCTGCGCGCTCGGATCCCGTCCGACGCTGCGCAACTGCGTCTTTCGCGACAACCACGCGGTCCGCGGCGCCGGCGTGTCGGTCCACGGCGATGCCGGCGCAGCGATCGTCGGCTGCGTGTTCGAGACGAACCGCGGCGAACGCGGTGCAGGTCTGCACGCCGACGAGGACGCGATCGTCTCTGTCGAAGACAGCACGTTCACGTACAACGACGCCGGCGAACACCGCGGCGGCGGAATCAGTGTCGACTGGCGCGCGCAGGTGACCGTCGCACGGTGCGTCTTCTCGAAGAACCGCGGCTTCCTCGGAGGTGCGATCTTCGGCGACCGCGGAGCGCGCATCGCGTGCAGCGACTCGCTGTTCGAGGGCAACTATGCCTACGAAGGT
>CAYMRB010000692.1:0-3403 GCA_964392615.1 uncultured Planctomycetia bacterium
CTCACAGCGCGCACGGCCACGGTGGAGCTGGTGCCCGAGGAAGCAGCCGCTCAGGAAGGCAACGAGGCCGCAGCCGACATAGCGCGCCCTCCTCCGGCTGCTGAAGCCGCACAGCCCGAGCCTCCACCGCCGACCGTCCCGGCCAGCCCATGCCGCATTCTACGAATCCAGGCGAAAAAAGCGACCCACAGGCCCCTGCGACACCGTTGACAGCGTCCGGCGGTTTCCCTACCGTTCACCCTGGTTCGATCAGGACAGCGAGGCGCGACGGAACGATGATGAAGAGGATCGCCGTACTGGGTTGTGGCTACTGGGGCAAGAACCTGGTGCGCAATTTCCACGTGCTCGAGTCCCTCGCTGCCGTCTGCGACCCCTCGGCATCCGGACGTGAGCGCGCGGAGCAGATCGCTCCCGGCGTTGCGGTACACGCCGACGTGGACTCCGTCCTCGCGGACGACTCGATCGACGGCGTCGTCATCGCGACACCGGCGGCAACGCATGCCGCGCTCACGACGAGGGCTCTCGAGGCCGGCAAGGATGTCCTGTGCGAGAAGCCGCTCGCGCTGCGCTACGACGAGGCCGCGGCGGTCGCGCGTCTTGCGGCAGAACGAGAGCGGATTCTGGCCGTCGGGCACATCCTCGAGTACCACGGCGCTGTTTTGGCGCTGCGATCTCTGATCGAACGGGGAGATCTCGGCGAGCTCCGGTACGTGTACTCGAACCGCCTCAACCTCGGCAAGGTACGCACCGAGGAGAACACCCTCTGGTCGCTGGCGCCGCATGATGTCTCGATCATCCTGCGATTGTTCGGAGAGTCGCCGACCACCGTCGCGGCATCGGGCCCGTCGTTCGTCACACCCGGAGTGCACGACGTCACCGTCCTGCGCTTGAGCTTCGCGAGCGGGGTCGGCGCGCACGTCTTCGTGTCGTGGCTCAACCCGTTCAAGGAGCAGCGCCTCGTCGTGGTCGGGTCCGAGCGCATGGCCACGTTCGACGGGGTCACCGCGGAGCTCGTCGTCCACGATCAGCGGGTCGACCTGGAAGACGGCGTGCCGTCGGTCAACAGGGGGCCCGGACACCGAGTCGAGTACGATGCCGGCGAGCCTCTCGCGGCGGAATGCCGTGCGTTTCTCGAGGCCATCGAGACCCGCGAGGGCCCGATCAGCGACGCCGCGAGCGCGCTCTCGGTTCTGGCCGTGCTCGACGCGGCGAGCCACTCTCTCGAGAACGGCGGGGCTCCCGAGCGCGTGCCGGCCGCGCAACCGACTCCGATCGCCTGACCCGGGAACATGTCGCGCACCGAGCGAGCCTACTTCGCGCACGAAACGGCCTGTGTCGATGAACCGTGCGACATCGGCGAGGGCACGAAGATCTGGCACTTCAGCCACGTGATGCCGCGCTGCCGGATCGGCCGCCGGTGCAACCTCGGACAGAATGTCCACGTGGCGAGCGGCGTCGAGATCGGCGACAACGTCAAGATCCAGAACAACGTGTCGATCTATGCCGGCACGCGCGTAGAGGATGACGTCTTCCTCGGACCGTCGTGCGTGTTGACGAACGTGACGAATCCGCGTTCGCAGGTCAACCGCCACGCGATCTACGAGGAGACGATTCTCCGACGGGGCGCGACGGTCGGCGCGAACGCGACGGTCGTCTGCGGCGTCACGATCGGCCGCTATGCCTTTATCGCGGCGGGCGCGGTAATCGCGAAGGACGTTCCGGACTACGCGCTCATCGTCGGCGTGCCCGGTCGCCAGGTCGGCTGGATGAGTCGACACGGGCACCGTCTCGACGATGCGTGCAAGAACGAAGATGGCCTCTTCGTCTGCCCCGAGAGCGAGTACCGCTACCGAGAAACGGATGACGGCGCGCTCGAATGCGTGGACCTCGACGAAGAAGCACCGCTGCCGAAGGATCTCGCCTCGGGCAGCGTATCGTATGACGAGTTGAAGCAGCACACCGATTAGGTGTCGCTGGTCACGAACGCGCATCGGTTCGTGGAACGCGACACGAGGAAGGCTCTCCCCCGATGACGAAGACGTCCGTCCCTCTCCTCGATCTCAAGCGCCTCGACCCCGAGCTCGAAGCGGAGTTCACCGCCGCGTTCCAGCGCGTCATGAAGAGCGGCTACTTCATCCTCGGGCCTGAGGTCAAGGCCCTCGAGGAAGAGTGCGCCGAGTACTGCGGCGCGAAGCACGCGATCGGCGTCTCGTCCGGAACGGACGCGCTGTTGCTCGCCCTGATGACTCTCGGAATCGGTCCCGGCGACGAGGTCATCTGTCCGAGCTATACCTTCTTCGCGACAGCGGGATGCGTGTGGCGCACTGGCGCACGGCCGGTGTTCGTCGACAGCTTGCCGGCGACGTTCAACTGCGACCCGGCAGACATCGAGCGCAAGGTCACGCCGAAGACGAAGGCGATCATCCCGGTGCACCTCTTCGGGCAGTGCGCGGAGATGGATCCGATTCTCGCCGTCGCCGCCAAGCACGACTTGGCGGTGATCGAGGACGCCGCGCAGGCGATCGGCTCGGAATACGACGGGCGCCGCGCGGGCTCGCTCGGCACGTTCGGCTGCTTCTCGTTCTTCCCGTCGAAGAACCTCGGCGCGTTCGGGGACGGCGGCCTCGTGACAACGAACGACGACGATCTGGCCGAGCAGGCACGTGTGCTGCGCGTCCACGGCGGCAAGCCGAAGTACCACCACCGCGTGGTCGGCGGCAACTTCCGTCTGGATGCGCTGCAAGCCGCGCTCGTGCGGCCGCGCCTGCGCCGCCTCGATGGTGCCACGCAAGGGCGTCAGGAGAACGCCGCGCTGTACACGAAACTCTTCCTCGAGTCGGGGCTCGCGGCCATCGCGCCGACGGATGCCGAGATCGTCGCGGGTAGCGCGTCGATGCCGTCGAACGTCGCGATCACGCTGCCGCCGGTCTGTCAGTCGCGACACATCTACAATCAGTACGTGATCCGCATCCACGGCGAGGGCAAGCGAGACGCGCTGAGGGACTTCCTGCGCGAGCGCGAGATCGGCAACGAGGTCTACTACCCGGTGCCGCTCCACATGCAGGACTGCTTCAGCGAGCTCGAATGCAGCACCGGCGACTTCCCGGTCGCGAATCTCGCCGCGCTGGAAACGATGGCGGTCCCGATCTTCCCGGAGCTGACGACGGAAGAGATCGGCTGCGTGGTCGACGCGATCGTGGAGTTCTGCCGCTAACGCGCTTGGTGAGCACCGTGAGCGCCGGAGTCGCACGCCTCGCGCAGCGCGTCGAGGAACCGGGCGGCTTGGCGCTCACGTGTGTAGAAGGCGATGCGCTCCTCGTCGACGGGGCGGTCGGTCAACGCTTCGGAACGCACGAGCTTCTCGAGCGCGCTCTCGATCGCGTCGGGCGATGTGCCGAGCCAG
>CAYMRB010000693.1:0-3367 GCA_964392615.1 uncultured Planctomycetia bacterium
CGCGAGGATTGCGACTGACTCGAATCCAGCCGCGTCGAGAAGACGTCGAGCCTCGACACTCAAGGTCGCGAGATCGCCGGAGTCGAGGCGAATGCCCAGGAGGTCGTGTCCGTTCGCGCGCAGCCACCGGCCGACCTCGATCGCCTTGCGGACGCCCTCGAGGGTATCGTACGTGTCGACGAGAAAGACACAGCTGTTCGGCATCTCGCGAGCCCACGTGCGGAACGCGTCGAGCTCATCGTCGAACGACATGATCCAGCTGTGCGCGTGTGTGCCACGTACCGGGATGTCCCAGAGCTTTCCGGCGAGCACGTTCGACGTGGCGGCGCAACCGCCGATCCACGCGGCGCGGCTGGCGGTGAGTCCTCCGTCGATACCCTGCGCGCGACGCAGCCCGAACTCGAGTACCGGAGCACCTTGCGCCGCACGGGAAATCCGAGCCGATTTCGTCGCGATCAGCGTTTGGAAGTTCAGGATGGTCAGGAGTGGCGTCTCGACGAGCTGGCACAGGGCGATCGGTCCGCGGATGCGCAGGAGCGGCTCGGACGGAAACACGACTGTGCCCTCGGGGACAGCGGCCACATCGACCTCCATGCGCACGTCGCGCAACCAGTCGAGGAAGCCGCAGTCGAAGATCGCGCGCTCGTCAGCGCCGCGAAGGCCAGCGAGGTAGTCGACGTCTTCGTCCGTGAAGCGCAACCTCTCGAGGTACTCGATCGCCGTCGCCAAGCCGCACGCGATCGTGTAGTCACCACCGAACGGGTGGCTTCGAAAGAACAGGTGGAAGACGGCCTCTTGCTCGGCGCGGCCGGACTTCCAATAGCCGCACGCCATCGTCAGCTGGTACAGATCGGTCAGGAGTGCGAGGGAGTGGCGATAAAGATCGTCGAGGCGGCTCATGGTTCGCAGCGGCCGGGGTGAGCTTTGCCTTTACAAGTGTGCGATCGCGACCCAGTCGTTCCGGCGTCGGATCCCGCACAGTGTACCGCCGAGCGCCCGCAAGTACCTCGGTCGAGACGCGTTGCGTCCGTGATAGGTGCAGCATGATCGTCGCGGCACTCGTCTTGCTCATGGGGGTTGTGGGTCGAGTAGGGCACCCGATGGAGGCGCAACATGCAAGAACAGCGCACGACGAACTCGGTCAACGCGGAGAGAGGCTCGCTGAACTCGCAGGCGGTCAGCGACGCGGTCGAGCAACTCGGGCGAGCGTCGCCCCTGACGGCGGAGGTCGTTCGGCACCTGTACTTCCTCGGCCTCGGCGTCGAGGAGACGGCCGCGCTCCTCGGCGTGTCGGCGGAGACGGTCGAGGACGAGTGGACGCGTGCGACCGCGTGGTTTCTCGAGACGCCGTGAGCCGTAGCGCTCACCCGAGGCGCGACACGGGACCGCGCGCCAAGTGCCGCCTTTCACAAATATCTGTGCATACGAGCGGCATCTACGCCCGCTGGCTTCGTTGCGCTCAGTCGACTATGCGCCTCCGGCATGGACTCCTTCGCGCGCCTCGCCAGCGAACGAATCTGCTCGCTCGATACGCACAGATATTTGCGAAACACGGCACTAGGGGCAGCTTCGGAAGCTCTCGCAGCCCAGGCCTTCGGCGTCGGGAGCCGTACCGCATTCCGGAAACGGAGCCATCGGTGGGGGGCCGCCTCGGAACAGGTAGTTCAGGACGACGATCGCGTCGGTGACATTGAGCGCGCCGTTGCCGTCGATGTCCGCGGCCTCCATGCAGCTCGGCGGGCTGCCTCCGATCGCCAGGAACAAGAGCAGGTAGACCGCGTCGGCGAGGTTCGTTCCACCGTCGGCGTTTGTGTCACCGCGTTGGAAGGACACCGGACCGTCGACGACGGGCGCCTGTACCATCAGGCGGTCGATCGTCGGCGGGCGAGCTCGGCTGTTGTCGGAAAGGGCCTCCCGGTAGCCGATGTAGAAGTTGCCGACGGACGTCGTCTCTCGCAGCCTGCCTTCGACTTCGACGCCGTCGTCGGTCGAGCCGTACGTGCCGCCGAAGTACCCGATCGCGGTGTCTCCTTCGACGGTCAGGCGCAGGCGCTGCCACCCATCGTTCCCGCCCGGGATGATCTCGATGGCGTCGATCAGTACGCGTTCGGCCGCCGGGCCGCCGAGGCCCTCGTCGATCAGGTACAGCGTCGCGCCTGCCGCGCTGACCTGATAGGTCCACGTGACGCCCGTGTTGCCGTTGGCATCGAACAGCACAGGGGTG
Source organism: uncultured Planctomycetia bacterium (assembly GCA_964392615.1). Classification (GTDB taxonomy): domain Bacteria; phylum Planctomycetota; class UBA8108; order UBA8108; family UBA8108; genus CAYMRB01. Next base: position 2,225 of record CAYMRB010000693.1, read on the forward strand.
TTGTAGAACGTCCCCGAAGTTCCCCGCAGTCCGATGCTCCAGGTCTCGACTTCGTCGCCGATCTCCGGCGTCGCGTCGAAGTAGACCCACGCCTCGAACATCATGTCGCGCGTGGGCGTGGCGTCCAGCACGACGAAGTTGCCGCCTCCGGAAGGATCCCACGCGATCATGGCGAGGCCACCGTCGGGCGACTCGACGATCGCGTTCGGGTTCGAGGTTGTCGTCGCTTCGGGGCGGATCACTCGTCCCGGCACGAACGAGCCGGGCAACGCGGCGATGTCCTGCTCCTGCGTACCGTCCTCGAAGTCGCGCGCGAAGTCGGGTGCTTCCGTTCGGTCATTGGACGCGCCGGGCGTCCACGGAAGGTGCCCGAAGTCGGCGCCGTTGACATCGCTGTCCACGCCGTCGAACCAGCGCTGCCAGGACAGCCGCGATTCGCTGACGAGGACGTGGTTACCCCAGATGCCGCCTTCGGCGAGCGCCTCGTCGGGGAAGTTCACGGTGCCCTTGTTCGTCTCCCACGAGACGGCGTCGACCGCTGCTTCGTCCGCGGTCCAGAGGATCATGTAGCCGGGACCGTTGCCGAGGAAACCGGTTCCGACGAACTCGATATCGACGTTCGGGACGGCGACGCTTCCGATGACCAGGAAGTCGCCGGCGTCGATGATCACGTCCTCTCCGAGGTCGTACCGCGGCCCAGCTCCGAGGTCGCTGCCGGTGGTCAGATACCAACCGCTCAGATCGAGCTCGTCCTCCGACGGGTTGTAGAGCTCGAGGAACTCCTCGTCGTCGTCGCCTGAGTCGTCGTAGGCGAGCTCGTTGATGACGACCTGGGACCGCGCCGTCGTCGCAGCGAGACAGAAGACAGCGACGAGAGCGGATGCCAAGAACGGAATAGACCGGCGCATCGGGTGTCTTCCTTTCGCGGAGAGCGATTCCCCTGAGGCGATTCTCCGCGATGCCTTTCGGCGTGTCCACGATCGCGCTACGATCCGATGTCTGAAACGGAATCGCGCCTGCCGTCGAGCGGAAGAACGGAGCCACCGAAATGCGACGCGTCCTCTCTCTAAGTGCCGCCTTTCACAAGATCCTGTGCATACGAGCGGCATCTACGCCCGCTGGCTTTGTTGCGCTCAGTCGACT